>CAYFXR010000127.1:0-49846 GCA_964347155.1 uncultured Nitrospiraceae bacterium
ATGAGTCCATCGCTATGGAGGTATACAGGCCTACATCATTTTTGCTGTCCACATTCTCATCAACCCATGAGCCGGTTGCATTCGTCGCATACTTCAGGTTGAGCTGACTCAGTTTATAATAACTGATATTCGCATCACCTAATGAGTCCATCGCTATTGAGGTATACAGGCCCACATCGCCGCTGCTGTCCACTGTCTCACAATTCCAGTCTGTATTAGTGCAATTTCCTGTCCCGGGAGTAACGCCGCTATTTGTTGCATATTCCAAGTCACCGCTGTCCCAGTCATAATAACTTATATGCACATTATCCAATGAGTCTATCGCTATGGATGTATACAGACCCACATCGCCGCTACTGTCCACTATCTCACAATCCCAGTCTGTATCATAGCAATTTCCCGTCCCGGGGGTAACACCGCTATTTGTTGCATACTTTAAGCCGTTGATACCGTCATAATAACTGATATGCACATTATCTGACGAGTCTATCGCTATGGACGTATATGAGCCTACCCATGTGCCAAAGCCGTCTACTGTCTCGGTCACCCACGAGCCGGTTGCGTTTGTAGCATACTTCAGGTCTCCGTTAGAATTATGATAATAACTGATATGCACATTATTTAATGAATCTATCGCGATGGATGTATATTTACCAACAGTCCCCGGACTTTCCACTGTCTCGGTAACCCATGAGCCGGTTGCGTTCGTGGCATACTTCAGGTCACCATTATTATCATCGTAATAACTGATATGGATATGAGATGATGCGTCCATCGCTATGGAGGTATACAGGCCTGCATCGCTGCTGCTGTCCACTGATTCATCAACCCATGAGCCGGTGGCGTCCGTGGCATACTTCAGGTCACCGCTGGAATTGTTATAATAGCTGACATGTACATTATCCGATGCGTCTATCGCGATGGATGTATACAGACCCACATCGCCCGCACTGTCCACTGTCCCGGTAATCCACGAGCCGGTGGCGTCCGTGGCATACTTCAGGTCGCCGCTGGAATCGTTATAATAGCTGACATGCACACTGCCTGATGAGTCCATCGCTACGGAGGAATACATGCCTACATCACCGCTGCTGTCTACCGTTTCGGTAACCCACGAGCCGGTGGCGTCCGTGGCATACTTCAGGTCACCATTTGTATAATCATAATAACTGATATGCACATTATCCAATGCGTCTATCGCTATGGAGGTATACAGCCCCACATCACCCGTACTGTCCACTGTTTCATCAACCCATGAGCCGGAGGCGTTTGTGGTATACATAAGGTCACCGTTGTCATAATCGTTATAACTGATATGAACATTGCCTAATGAGTCTATTGCGATGGAGGTATACAGCCCCACATCGCCCACACTGTCCACTGTCCCGGTAACCCATGAGCCGGAGGCGTCCGTGGCATACTTCAGGTCGCCGCTGTCCCAATCATAATAACTGATATGCACATTGCCTAATGCGTCTATCGCTATGGAGGTGGATACCCCTACATCGCCGCTGCTATCCACTGTCTCGGTGACCCAGGAGCCGGTTGCGTTCGTGGTATACATCAGGTTACCATTGCTCCAATCATAATAACTGATATGTACCTTGTCTGATGAATCTATCGCCAGGGAGGCATACTGGCCTGTACCAGAGGATACATCCACCGTCTCATAGTTCCAGCTGGTGCCATTATGGTACGCATGATATAGCTGGTCCTCCCCGTAAGCAATATGAGGATTCCCGTTACCATCAATGGCTACCCCCCTTGAATAAAAGTTGCTGAAAAGCTTCGGGGCATCTACTGACACTGTTGTCCATGCTTCTGTATCGGTTGGTGTCAGAGACAGAAAGAACATGAACAAAAACAAAAAGGCCTTTATCAATAGTGTTGTTTTCATAACTTCATCCGTTTATTTGTTATAGTAAGATTCATTTAATAAAATCTCTATTCTAGCTTTCTTCTTTAACTCCTCTAAATAAAAAAACGTTTTTTCTAACCTTTATTGAAAAAACCTGTTTATGAAATTCCGAAGGTATGTATCCGCTTTTTATTAAACAGGGTCGTCACCCTTTGGGGCATTTGCCTCTTCTAAACACCTTCTTGGGGCATTTGCCTCTTCTGAATACCTTCTTGCCATCTCAGTAAAATCCTTTACTTTGATAATCTCTGCTGATTGACATATCAGAATAATTTAGATTATGCATGACAACTCCTTGTTTCCCGTTGAAAGAAGTTCTATCTATGAGCACATTTACTCAAACGATGTCACCTTTCATATATAAAAGAATGCAAGGAGTATGCCAACTCAATTTCATGGGAGAGATAGTTCTTTAAAAACAGTGGATTATAATTGTAGGATGATGATTATTCTTGATCCTTGAGCAGATACTTGGCGAAATCACCGAATAGATCTGGCAATTTCACCGATACCTGCGTTTCGTATAAGTCATATAAATTAATAATTATCAACGAATAATGAAGAATTGTATAAAATTTCTTAAAAAATATTCATTGTTAATTGATCATTTCTAATTGCCAATCCACTTGAATCCTCAAATCCTTTTTTTCAACTAAAAAGGAGAAGAACCTAACATGTAGATTATGTTATTTAATCAGCCCTTTTTTACCGAGAAACTCCTTGACTATTTTTTTTACTTCACGCTTTTTCTGGTCTACTTCGAAATTCATCTCCTGCATGGTATGTTCATCAATAAGATTTGCTAGTGGGGCGATAGCTTTTTCAATTTCAGGAAATGCCTTCAGAGTATCTTTACGTACAACAGGCGCAGCGTAATAGGGGGGGAAAAAGACCATGTCGTCTTCAAGCATAAAGAGATTATATCCCAGGATACGGCTGTCTGTTGAGAAGGCAGTAATGATATCGACCTGTGCTTTTTTGACGGCGTCGTACATGAGGGCAGGATCAAGATCGATTACCTTACCGAAAGATATGTTATATACCTTTTGAAATCCAGGATACCCGTCCGGCCGTTCAGAGAACTCGGATGTAAAACCTGCCTTTAATGAATCCGCCGAATCTTTCAGATCGGATACCGTACTCCATCCGTGCTTTTTTGCATCTTCATTTCGAACGGCAAAGGCATATGTATTGTTAAATCCGAAGGGGTTAAGCCATTTCAAACTGAACTGTTTTTCATATTCACTGGATACAAATGCATACACTTCATCAGGATCTGTAAATGAGGTTCTGCTTTTCAAAATTACCAGCAGGCCGGTTCCGGTATATTCAGGATACATGTCAATTTCACCTTTTATGAGCGCCCCGTGACAGATCATGGTGCCGCCCAGATTGAATTTCCTCTCGACCTGATATTCTGTATTCTCTTCAATTATCTGAGCCATTATTTCCGAAAGAATCAATTGTTCTGTGAAATTCTTGCTGCCAATCCGTATGATCTTTTCCTGTAATACCAAATCCGTCTGCAGAATGTGTCCGGTTCCTCCAATGAGAAATAAAACAAGCAGGGGAAAGAAAGACAGGATCCTTCCTGCATTGCCTGCAAGATGTTTGAATTTTTGCCTTTTTTTCTCATTGAGTCCCCATTCGATGGCACTAATTGCAAAACTTACATACAGGGCCAACATCGCGGATGGTATTGCGCCGAGTAATATCAGACGTGAATCAGACAGTGAAAGGCCTCGGTTAATAAACTCGCCTAAACCTCCAGCTCCGATAAATGCCGATAGTGTGGCAATTCCCACGCTGATAACCGCCGCGGTCTTTATGCCAGCAATCATAACCGGCATCGCAAGTGGAAGTCTTACCATTCTTATCTGTTGCCACTGAGTCATGCCCATGCCCTGGGACGCCTCTATGATATGAGCAGGTACTCCTTCAAGTCCTGTAACCGTATTCTGGATAATGGGAAGAAAGGCATATAGCATCAGGGCGATTATCGCAGGCACAACGCCTATTTTGCCGGTTGCCGTTAACAGGAAGGCCAGCATTGCCAGACTCGGGACTGTCTGGATGATACCGGCCAGACCGAAGACAAACGACCTCATCCAGATTTTCTTCGCTATGGAAACACCGAGAGGAATTCCGATAAGAACGGCTGCCCCCGTTGAAATACCTGTTAATAACAGGTGTTCCCTCGTACGGAGTAATAATTCTGGAAAACGTTCAGCAATAAGCTCTGTGATCATTTACATTATCCCCTGAAAATCTGCCAGCTGTTTTCTTGGTTTCATGAGCAGTTTTTTAACAAACTCTGTTTCAGGAGAGGAGATGATGTCCTGTTTGGTTCCTACTTGCTGGAGCTTCCCTTCGTGAAGAATGGCTATCCTGTCAGCCAGTATAAAGGCTTCAAATATGTCATGCGTGACAAAAACGATTGTTTTTTTCACTTGATCTTTTAATTTCAGAAGTTCCTGTTGAAGAAGCTCCCGTGTAACAGCATCCACAGCACTGAAGGGTTCGTCCATTAATAGCAGAGAAGGATTTGCAGCCAGTGCCCTTGCTACTCCTACACGCTGCTGCTGTCCGCCCGAGAGTTCATCGGGATACCGGTTGCGGAATTTTTCAGCGTTCAGCCCAACGAGTTCCAAAGCTTCACAAACCCTTTTTTCACGCTTCTCAGCAGGCCAGGCCTTTAGCTTCAGTACTACAGAAACATTATCTTCTATATTCATATGGGGAAACAGCCCGATTTCCTGAATAACATATCCTATAGATCGCCTCACTTCGATCGGATTTTGTTCGAGAATATTAACGCCGTTAATGAGGATCGAACCGGATGAAGGTTCAATAAGCCGGTTAATCATTTTCAGTATGGTTGTCTTCCCGCATCCTGAAGAACCCAAAAGCACAAGGGTTTCACCATCCAGTACATCGAGAGATAATCCTCTTATGGCATGGACTTGACCTGAGGCAAAGTATTTATTTATATTTATTAAATTGATCATTTACTGACTAGCCAGACGAAAATTTCTAAAAAGTCTATCAGAATCCGGCGTCTTTGACAATATTTTTCGGACAGACACCTATATGCATCCCCCACAATAAGTATGCTATTATATTTCAATAAAAAACTATAGGGTATTCAACCAAGGGAATGGTAAGAAGCCAAAAAGGCCAGGAGAGCCGTCAGAATTGCCATTATCATATGGATTATTCTCTTGCTTATGCTGGCAGCAATGATCTTTCTTGAACAGCAGATAAAGGGAACAGCAAGATAGGGGAAGATATTTATAAAAAAGCAATTCCCCGGAGGTATATATACAATGAGCGGTTTTGTAGTTGGTTACGGTCAACCAAATCTAAAAGATATAGAGAAGATGTTCAAAAAGATTGACCACAGAGGGCCTCACCTTTCAGGGATCTCCAAGCATAAAAAAGTAATACTGGCACAGAATTATCTTAAAGCCGATGTAGGCGCAGGCAGTGAATCCAATGTGCCATTTTCCATCAGTAATGAAACAGTTCATATCTGCTATGACGGCCAGCTGGGTAACTGGCAGGACATGGCTGAACAATACAACATTCTTGACGGAATGTTCAGGGAAGAACGCTTACTACTTCACTTGTATGTGCAATACGGCAAGGACATTTTTAAACACCTGAACGACGCGATATTCACGTTTGTTATCTCAAACGGGGAAAATCTATTTGCAGCCAGAGACCTTTTGGGTATAAAGACGCTTTTTTACGGCTGGAAGGATAAAACATTATATCTTTCTTCCGAACTTAAAGGTCTCGTAACAGTTACCGATAAGGTTTTCGAATTCCCGCCCGGACATTATATGGACAGCAGCGGTGCTCTCTTCCGTTTTGCCGATCTTTCCGGATTGCCGTCAGTAATTATACACAGAGACGTTGACCGCATGACTGAAGATATACGGGAGATCATCAACCGGAGTCTCAAAAACCGTGTTGATTTCGCCGGGCCGACTGCCGGTCTCCTGAGCGGCGGAATGGACAGCTCTGTCATCAATTATCTTGCTACTGATCTCTACAAAGAGAAATTCGGCAGAGGTGCTAAAATGAAGACATTTTCACTCGGTGTCGGTGTAAGCAATGATATCATGAATGCGCGGATTATGGCCGGTTATCTGGACTCTGAACACCATGAGTTAATTATAGACCTTAACCACATTCTGGAAGTGCTGGATGAAGTGATTTACTCACTGGAATCCTTCGATCCCTCGCTTGTAAGGAGCTCGGTGTCGAATTATCTTGTCTCACGGTATGCAAAGGAGCATGGAATAGAAACACTCCTTTCAGGGGAAGGAGGCGACGAGGTTTTCTGCGGATACAGCTACTTGAAAGCTTTTCCTGCCGGGCAGCTGGTGGAGCGTCAAATAGAATGCCTTAATTTCCTGCATAACAACGCCTCATTAAGGCTGGACCGTATGAACCAGTGTAATTCCATAAAGGTGGTTGCACCCCTTATATCCGGGGAGCTTCTCAATTACTCAATGAGCGTACCTCCTGAATATAAACAGAAACCCGAGGGAGAGGGGAAAATTGAGAAATGGATATTCAGGAAGGCCTATGAAGGCCTCCTGCCGGATGCTATTGTATGGAGAATAAAGCAGGAATTTTCTCAGGGATCGGGGTCAGCCGGAGTAATGCCTCAGTATTTTGAGTCCTCAATCGGTAATAATGAGCTGGAGGAAGCCCGGCGGAAATACCCGTTCATTCGCAGTAAAGAAGAGTGGCACTATTTCCGTATATTTACAGGGCACTTTGGCACAGGCCATACGGTCGATACCGTGGGACAGTGGATTAGTCTATAACGTATTATTAGCACAGCAAGGAATAAGAAGTTATCAAGTAGTGTAGGAAAAATGATAGATTTTTTTAATTTATTTTGTAAACACCCCTAATAAACTTAGTTATTGGTAAGTTTCTTAATTGTTTCTTTTAGTTCTCTAAGGTCTGTGGATTTTACAATATATGCCTCAGAGGCCCAAACGGCAAAGTCATCACGGTAGTCATAGGCTGTTGACATAAGAATCGGAACGTCAGGCCGCTGTTCTTTCATTTTTCTTAAAAGACTGATCCCGTCGATATCAGGCATGAGTATATCCAGCGTTACAAGATCGGGTTTTTCTTTTTCAAATTTCTCCAGCGCTGATTTTCCTGTAGACGCAATAATAATATCATACCCCTCATCCTCTAATTCTTCTTTATATAAACGTTGTACGTTCGCATCATCATCGACGATTAAAAGTTTCATAACATTTCCCCCTTTCTTTTATCTGCTAATGATTCAGATTGTGTTACTGGGTCATTGATATGATTCTGTCTATTTCTCTGGAAGCGGCCAGGGCTTCTTTTTCAATTTCAACTGATGAATCAGTTATAGCCTTGCTGAAGTACCTCTGAAGCACATTGGATACCGCAGGATAGAGAGGAGTTCTCGGACGAGTATATGCAGTTAAGAAAACATCTTGCATGTCTACGAAATGAGGATGTGCTTTTACTACATCAATATCACTATAGAGTTCCTTTCTCGTGGGAGCACGGCCTGTCTTTAACGCAAGAAGCTTTTGTATCTCTTTGCTGGTATAGAATTTCACAAAGGCCCAGGCAGCTTCTTTGTTTTTTGAATACCTACTGATACCCATCTGCCACCCTCCAATTGTAGAGTAGCTTTTGTTATCCTTAAAATGAGGGAGCCTCGTGATACCAACCTTCTCTGCTACAAAAGATCTCTCCGGATTGTTCGAAACTTCCCATGCATAAGGCCAGTTTCTGTGAAAAACTGCCTTACCCTGGATAAAGACATCAAGTGATTCAGGTTCCTGATATGTCAGAACCCCCGGAGGGGCAGCTCTTCGAATAATATTTTGTCTCACGAATTCTACAGCCTCAATCGCAGGTTTTTGAGTGAGTTCTGATTTTCCTGTTTTAGAATTTAAGATCTCGCCACCGTTACTCAATATATATTCAAGCATATCACAGACAAGACCCTCGTACTGCTTGAATTGTCCTGAAAACCCGTACAGTTCATTTCCCTCTTTTGACTCCTGAGAAACAATAAACTGCGCCTTTTCAACCATATTCTGCCATGTCTCGGGTGGCTTAAAGCCATATTTCTCGAGCAGGTCTTTACGATAGTAGAGCATACCACTATCGATAAAAAGCGGCACTCCATAGATCTTGTCTTTATAAATATTCGCCAGTATTGTACCGTTTAGAAATTTATCCTGTTCAGATTCTGGGAACATTTCGTCAAGAGACATTGCCCATCCGGCCGCTGCAAACTCCGGGGGCCATATGACATCCATTAAAAAAACATCTACATCTTCACTTTTATTTTTGAGCTTTTGAGTCAACAGATCATGAAATGCCGTAGATGAATGAGGCCCAATTTCTCGCACTACTTTGATGTCCGGATGTTCTGCTTCGAAATACTTGATGATTTCTTCCTGTACTCCCGGGATATTAGGTTTCCATGTAACAAAATGGATCTCTTTCCTGGCAACTTCTTCGTCTTTTGAACATCCGATTAGAAGAAGTAAAAACAGCATAACAAATATGAGAGTAGTGACTGCAGATATTATTGAAAGACGGGTTAACCTATAATTTATGTATTTCATTACAACCTCCTTCTCCGGTCATGTGAATAAGCATCCTTTTATAAAGACATTTTTTCCCTTTTTCCTGTTTTGTGATTGTCCTGTAAAGCTGAGGACGTCTGTTCTTATAAATACGCTCCTCTCTTCTCCATACCTTAACCTCATCAAGGTCAATTCCGGTACTGAGAATTTCAGCTTCTGTCTTTGCGCTTATCACGATATTACCCCTAGGATTAAAAACCGCACTGTGCCCTGAGAAATAATCACCCGACCTGTTTACATATATCACAAAAACCTGATTGTTCAGCGCCGCGCTTTTCATTCTCAGCCACATATAATCTACCGGAAATGTCTGATGAACAGCGGATATGTTAACTATCGCGCGGGCTCCCTGCAAAGCCGCAACTCTCCAGACCTCGGGGAAGGCTGCGTCAAAACAGATGTTTATGCCGATATTGCCAAAGGGTGATTTAAATACATTTATTTTATTCCCAGGGACAAACTTTTCTGTCCAGTGAACGTGTGTCTTTAAATAGCTTTCTTTAGTGTTCTTATCTATATATGTTGCAGCATTGTAAAACCGGCCGGGTCTTCCCTTTAAGTCACCAATAATGACCCTTGCACCCATATCTTTGATATATTGAAAGAGATCATTAGACTGGTTCTTAATAGTTAAGTAGTACTGCTTTACTTTTCGGTACAAAAGCCCTTCCGGTCTTTCAATGGAGGGATGGCCATGTAATATAAGTTCGGGAAAAACAATTAAATCCGATGTGCGTTTTTGCGCAATTATTTTTTTTAGTCCATCAATGTGTCGTTCTATATTTCTCCGGTAGTTTATCTGTGCAATACAGATGTTAATTTTCAATGTATGGCCTTTCCATATACTTCAGATGTTTACCGTTGATAAAAACGGCTGTATGTACTTGCTCTTTATCCCCTCTTCAATCTCCTGCAAGAATGACCGGGTCAGCTCCTCCCCATAGGGTTCATCACTGTAACGATAAAGACTTCCCTTGTCTCTTTGGAGATTTCTGTCAACCAAACTGGAGTCAGCGTTATCAATATTCTTATGAGCAATTTTCTCGATGATACTATGTATCCCTGATCCGGACTGAGCGGGGTCTTTAATCCTTAATGCAAGGTTGGCGGGAACCCCGAGTTCAACGGCAGCCTGCCTGTGGACTCTCTTTCTGAGGATATCTGATTGGTTTTCAATCTTAAGCTTTGGAGATATCCTCATTGCCGTCTGAATCACATCCCTGTCAAGATAGGGCGCCCTTAGTTCGATCGAATGCGCCATGGTCAGTTTATCTTCTCTTTCCAGCGTGTCTGTATACAGAAAGTTCAGATCCTCCCATAGCCGCTCATGAAGCTGAAGATATCCTGACTCCCTGAGTACGTCGTTATACCAGGGATAGCCGGCAAACAGCTCGTCTGCAGCCTGTCCTGTATACATTACACGGATATTGTCTTCGGCAGCAAGCCTGGCCGCCAGATACATGGGAACAGCTACCTCTACCTGAAGAAGACCGCTTTCTTCAACATTTTTGATGATCTCGTGCAGGATTTCTTCCACCGTAGATTCATCTATGATAGTTGTTTTCAGATTGAGTCCCAGCATTTCCGCAACTGACCTCGCAGCCATGATGTCACCTGATTCTTTAGTGCCGGTACAGTAACAGATAACATTTTTCCCTTCTCTTTGAAGAAGCTGGGCGATGAGAACGGAATCAATCCCTCCTGAGAATATTACTCCCAGATTGGATTCCCTGAGTCCTGTCAAACGTTTTTGCACCGCATTTATCAGTACTTCCTTGTACAGCTCTACAGCAGCCCTAAAGTCCACAATATCAATTTGTGGAAGCTGAAGGTGTGCTCCTTCAAATATGTTTATTCCTGTGTTATCCAAATATAGAGCATTTCCTGGATTCAAGCGGGACGGATTGTCTTGTCCGTTCCACAATGCCTTCTTCTCTGATGCAAAGTACGTTATATTTCCATTTCTAATATAATAAAGAGGCTTTTTCCCGATGGGGTCTCTTGCCACAACTAATGATTTCCTATCAGTAACAGCAATTGCATACATGCCGTCCAGAAGACCGGTTACCTTTTGAACTGCCTCAAGCAGATCGCCATTATACGTTTCTTCCAGAAGATGGATGATTACTTCACTGTCACTGCCTGTCCTGATTTCATGGTGGCGCATCAAAAATGTCTTGAGCTTTTGATAGTTATAAATCTCACCATTATGAATCAGTGAAAGTTTTCCGTCACAGGAAATAAATGGCTGAGTAATATTTTCTTTCCCGATTATTTTTAGCCGTGAGTGCCCCATTGCCACACTTGATTCTGCAAGAAGGGAATCCCTTAGAAGGTCTATATTATCCGCGTTTTTTAATACTCCATCCAGATATATGCCATGCGTATCAGGACCTCTGTGTTCCATTTTTTTCAACATATCATAGATGTCTTTTGATTTAATTTTGCCACCCTGAACAAAGTGACCGCATATTGTACACATTTATGAATTTCCTTTTACTGTTTTATTAAATGTATCAATTGATACACATCTCTTCTGTTAATTTTATTTTTAGTTAAAAACTCATTCTGAAGATTTGCGGCTTTTCCTGTTTTGTTAAAGATCGAGACTTCACCATAAATATTATCTCTTAATCCTTCTGCTTTAGCTAGAATTTTATCATGGCAGCCTTCAACTTCCGACAGCAATTCAAACATATTGTCCGCTGCATTCTCCACAATAATTCCGTTCCACCAGGGCATGCAGCTTGCCCAGAAAAATGGACAACTGCTTAATAAGGTATCCATTTTTTTGTTTTTCGATTCCTCGCCGCTTGACCTCACCTCTTCCAGGGTCAAATCAAGAAGCTGCCAGAGAAGACGATGGAGTCTGTTTTGGGGATGATGCCAGAGAGGATAGTATATTCGAGCCGTTATATCATCACTGCTGGTTGACCAGCTAGCCGGGACAGTTTCAACTTCCTCTGATTCATATTGTTCAACAATCTCTTTAACCGTTATACTGTTAACTGACCGGTTATCATAGATGTCCGCCAGTAGTTTCCAGCGTCCTTTCTGGTGGTGTCCAAATACCTCGACATCTGAAACGGTAACTATAAACCCTTCACTATTAATCCGTTCACGCGAATATTTCAAAAATTCGCCGGGAGTCTGGATATCATATTTTCTCCATGGAAAATTACAGAGAGATTCGCTTAAGTCTCTTTCCCTCACCAGAAGATTTATATCGCTTTCCTTTTCCTTAAGCAGGCGCTTACCCATAAAATGTTTCCCGTTCCTCACAGATATCTCATCAATGATTATCCAGTTGTACCTCAGTTCTTTGAAAATAAGCGTTTGTTCCGGCCAGTATGCCAGCTCAGGCAGGAACAAAATCATGGGCGTTTGTTGCACTCCCAAAAAAGAATTTAAAGACATCTCCTGACGGAGCACCTGTATTTTTATTTCTTTTGTATTCATGAGAGGGATGATCGGGTGATACTTACCCGTGCCTGTTATTTCCAATTGTCCCAGAGAAACAAGAAATTTAAGATTCTCAATTACTTTTTTACCTTCCGAAAATTTATCCAGAAATTCAAGAAGGCAGCCATTGATATTAATAACTGCCTTATCATAGGGATTCTCCAATAGAAGGTTGCTTACTGGAAGGTAACATTCTTCTGATACCTTCTTGACAATTTCCATGTCCTGAAACGGGGGCTGGTAAAAGTGAAGGACATTGAGCCAGTTTATTTTTTCATTTAATTGTGCAACCTGAGAAGTTTTATTATTCTGTGTCAAGCTCACTTTCCACCGGGCTTTCCTGAATTTCGCATTCTAGACATTTTTTTCTCCCCATGTCTCCCTCAATTATTGTTCTTATAAGAATCAGGCAAATAAACCATAATGTCATCTTGATAATGGTATGCAGATTAAATTATTACAGGCATCTCAAGTATTTTTATCCTGTCATCCAAATCTTCGAAATTGTTACAGCACTGCATAAAATTTAATATTTTCACACACTTATTGTTTAGTGTATTAAATATAATTATTAAAAATTTACAAAATAACTATTGTCAATTAAAATAATTGTATATAATAAATCATATTTAATATTGCTTTGATGGTTAGTATACTAAATAATATGATTTCGTTCAAGGGATTATTAATGATTTTACTTCAAAAGGAGATTCTATGGTTGAGAGAGAGGCCTATTTAGACGATAAACAGGCTCAAATCAATAAGTGGATTGCCGAGCTTGCACGGTTAGACGCTTTATGCCGTGAGGCAGGGGAGGAAGTAAGGATTAAATTTATTGACTTTGAGGGTACATATCATGAAACGGTTAAGCCCTGAACAAACTATACAAAGACAATGCCGCTGGTGCATGAACAATCAAAGTACTGCTTGCAGGAATAACGACTGCCCATTGAGAAACGAGAACTTAAAACCGCTAGAAAGAATCCAGAATTATTGTCTCAGATGTGTTCCTGAACAGGATATTAATGGTGTAAAACAGTGCACAGGAGAAATTCTCTCGCCGAAATTCCATATCTGCAGTTTACATACATTTCGACTGGGAAAATTATAAAATTTTTGTTGAGCAATTCAATCGTATGAAAGCTGATATTCTCCACTAACCAAACCCAAGCAGTTTTCTGGCTATCATGAAATAAATCAGTAATGCTGTAACATCGACCGTCGTGGTTATAAAAGGTGTTGCAATCAGTGCCGGGTCAAATCCTATCTTTTTCACGATCATAGGAAGCAAGGCACCCATGGTCGTAGCCACGGTGATGACAAAGACAAAACTCAGGCCTACAACCAGAGCTATTGTCATGCTGCCCTGAAGCCAGAAGGCCCATAAGATTGCTATTACACCGAGGCATATGCCGATAAATACTCCGAGACCAATTTCCCGGAGCAGAATACGCACGGCATGTTTTACCTCAATCTCACCGATTGCAAGACCACGAATTACAACAGTAGATGACTGGGCCCCGGCATTCCCCCCGCTTCCGATAAGAATAGGTATAAAAGCCGACAATACAACCATACCCTCAATCAGTTTCTTCTGTCCCAAAATGATACTCCCTGTTAAAGTATTTAATATAAGAAGGACCACCATCCAGACGATTCTCCTTCTGAAATTGTTTATGAGCGTTGATTCAAAATAGCCTTTTTCATCCATCTCCACACCGCCACCGCGCAGAATATCTTCGGTTGCCTCCTCCTCGATAATATCTATGATATCGTCAACCGTTACGATACCAACGAGCCGGTTTTCCCTGTCGACAACGGGAACTGCAAGAAAATCATAATCCTGAATCATCCTCGCAACCTTCTCCTGATCATCATCGGTTGAAACCTTAATGACATCCGTATCCATAATTTCTCTGATGAGAGCATCAGGGTCGGCAAGGACAATCTTTTTAAGAGATACGACGCCAAGCAGGTGTCTTGTTTCGTCAATCACATAGAGCACATAGATAGTCTCCCTGTCCTGACCAATACGCCTGATGCGCTTGAGGGCTTCCTTGACAGTCATGTTATCCTTCAAATCCACGAACTCAGGTGTCATGATCCTGCCGGCTGTATCATCTTTATATCCCAGCAGGATCGAGGTTGCCTCCCATTCTTCAGGTGTCATACGTGCCCGCAGTTTCTTTATAATGAGAGCCGGCAGTTCGTCAATAAGACGTGCCCTGTCATCGGGACTCATTGCGTCAACGACCCCGATGACTCTTGCATCATGAAAGCCGCTCAGGATCTCTGACTGAACTGCGCTGTCCACATGTTCAAATACTTCCACAGCACTGTCTTTCTCAAGCATTCGAAAAATAAGAGTACGGTCTTCGGTATTGAGCTGATTAATCAGGGTGGCAATTTCAGACGGATGACCCTTAAGGATTTTCTTCAATGAATGATAATCTTTGTCTTCCAGCAGTCTTTCGACAGCTTCCAGTTTTTCGACCGGTTCCATAGCCGACATCTTAACAGATTTATAAACAGCCGTCTATTGATTTATTGTGCTTCTTAATTCCATGATTTAATTATTTCCGACATTGAATCGGGATTTCTCAGCGCTTCGACTACTGCGCAAGATGAATTAATTGATAATATCAGGTCCATGATTCCAGGGATCAAGTAAATTATTTTTATAATGCCGAATCATTCGATTATTTTCTTTTTCTTATAACAGCATGAGGGAAAAATCTTCTTACTAAATCTAGAAATATAATTCCCATGAGCGGCAACAATGTGCCTCCGGTAAGAACTATAAAGAAAACCGTGAAATAGTATCGAACAGGGTTTTGCTCCATATCAAAATCAGCGTGTACATTGTACTTTGCCAGCTTCGGTGAGGCATTCGGGTGACAGTTTATGGAAATGCAAATCCTGTATCTGTTGCTCTTATGAGTAGGCGCTTCGAGATTCTCATGTCTCAGTATCTGATGTACTGATTCGCCTCTCTTAACATGACAGTCAATGCAGTCGGGGATACGTTCATCCATGAAAGAAGCAGCCTTTCCATGAAAAGTTTCACCATATGAATATACCGCCCTTGTTGACAAATCATGCCGCGCTACTATTTCCGGGGCGTCATGACATCGCGCGCAAACTTCCGCAACATTGATAGGACTTCTGCTCTTATGCAGCCTTGATGTGATATGATTATAAAATCTGTATATAAATTCTTCTTTCTTGTGACAAACCCTGCATCTCCCAAGTGATTTTTCCGAAATACCGGGACGAACTCTTTTGAAAAAAGACAGAGGCCTGTACAAGGGATTGTCATGACAATCCTTGCATCCCGGATAATCCCCTGCGAATTTTTTAGGATTACCTTTTTTATCAACCTTGCTGTGTACACTGTTATCAAGAAAGGTTTGAGCGTTTTTGTGAGAAAATTTATGTTCTTCGGAGGGCTCAATTATATGACATTCGGCCATGCAGTCAACTATTTTGGCAGGCTCATGGGGTATCTTTTTGATGTCCTTATGACATCCCTCGCATTTTATCCTCGCATGAACACTATTGTTATATATATTTTCGTTAATGAAAAAAAGTCTGAATTTTCCTTCTTCGTCAACCCTGCTGAGTCCGGGATACTTGTGGCATAAAAGGCAGTTGCCGATGTCTGCAGCGAATGAATGGGCCAGGATGCAGAATGTGAACAGGAGCATGAAAATGATTATATATACCGTATTATCATTAAGTTTCTCCAGACAAGAAAGCTGGTAAATCTTATCAGTGGATATGTTCACCATAACCTTTTTAACAATATTTTAATTATTACACTAAATTATATAAGCTTATTATGTTATTAATTATCTGCATTAAATAAACTTTACAACACTTTTTATGTTTAGTAAACTAAATTTAAAATTAATTTCAAACTCCATTTAAGCTTATAATTTCGTTCTAAAAATATATCAATATGAAATTCTTTTATTATCAGGGTTAAAATTGGAAAGAACAGATGAAGAAATCAGAAAAGATATTATCGACGCCCTCTCAGTGTTGATGCATCAGGGATTACTGTAGAGACAAAGTATGGAGCAGTCAGACTGTCCGGATTTGTACCTTATCTGACTTCTCTATAATTTTTCGCAGTGTCACACCTTCCCACAGGGCGTTGCCTACGGCAGTCCTTCCGACGGGATTGCCGATACATTCCAGCGTGACTAATTCGGTTTTATCTTTAGTGTTTCTGAGACCGTTTATGTCCAGCGAATATGGCTCTTCCACAAGACCTCCCCAACGGTCAGCCTGAATTCACTGTCATCAATATCAGGCACACTACGTGAATATAAGGTGATATAAAACTCATCATTGGGAGTAATCTCCTTTGCCGTAAACCCTTTCAAGTTGACAGTTCCTTTTATAAGAAGTTTATGCGGTTCTTCTTCAGATGAGGCCCCAGCCTGCCATATTCGACTGCCTGACAATAAATCCGCAGCCTGCAGTCCGATAACGCCCGCCCCGGCTGCCTATATAACATCCTGTCTGGCAAATTTTTTTTCATATGAACATGAATCAAAAGAGTAATCTGTCTTTATAAGTCAATTATATTAGAAAAATCTGATGGATCAAGTCTCTGTATAAGCCCCTGACACCTCTGCCTGATTTTCAGGTCGAAGGACTGATAGATAGAAGCGATGCGGCAAGTGGAAAAAGGGGCAGTAATTCTTGCTTTTTCAGGCTCTGCAGCACGAAAAAAGATTTCATGTTTGGCGAACCGGCAGGGTAAAGCTGAACAGCGTCTCCGTGTCAGGTTTTACATTTACCCAAATCCTGCCATTATGCATATCGATTATTTTTTTTGAAATGGCCAGTCCCAGTCCTGAACCGCTTTTATCTTTTCCGGGTCGATAAAAGGCGTCGAATACGAAACGTATCTGCTTTTCAGAAATAGTGGCTCCGGGATTTTTTACCTGTATAAGGACATGCTCATTCTTCATCGTACAAAAGACTTCAATCGTTCCTCCTGGCTTTGTGTATTTTACAGCATTATTAAGAAGATTCATAAGAACCCTGTTTATCATTGTAGGATCCGCGGAAGTTACCGGAATATTGTCGATAAAATCATGGATAATCTGCAGATTCTTTTTCTCTGCTTCCAGCTTTACTGTTTCAATGTTTTTCTTTAAGGCTTCATCTACTCGAAATTCTTTAAAAGCAGGCTCATATTTTTTTGTTTCAAACTTTGAGAATTCAAGAAAATCTTTGACGAATACCTCGAAGTTATTCATTTCATCCTTCATTAAATCAAGATATTCATGCTGTTTTTCCGTGAGTGGTCCCGCTTTCCCTTCCATCATCCTTTTTAAAAAACCCTGTATCGGGATAATCGCGTTCTTCATGTCATGAACAAACATCGAGAGAAAATTCTTCCGCTCCCTTTCCCTTCTTTTTTGTCCCGTTATATCGCGAAAGAGTTCCACTCCGCCGTTGAATTCCCCTTTTTCATTGTAAACAGGGAATGACGTGACTACGGCAGTAATGTGTTCACCGCTTTTAGACTTCATAACCGTTTCTGCAGATACAGTCTTTTTCTTCTTTTTCATTACGCGCTTGAATATAGGGCATGAATCCATATCCTGCGGATCATGGAGTATTTTCAGATGGGATCTCCCGATGACTTCGCTCTTTACGTAACCGGTTATTTGTTCGGCGGCCCTGTTAAACTCCGTAATATTACCATCGCGATCAACCATTGAGAACCCGACCGGCAGGTTTTCAATAATGCTGTCGTAAATCTCATGCTTTTCCATGGTTATGAAAATTATATCACGCTGAGCACCGGCATTGCACGGACAACAGAACAGTGTCATAAATAAGCAGACCTTGACGGCTCACGTGTACCGGGATACAATGTGATTAAATACTTACTCAATCGGTTGTTCACTTACCTTTATCGGTATGGTGCAGGTAACAATTCTGATGCGGTCGTTGTCCGGCTTTTCTTTTTCCCTTGTTGCCGAAGGAAGAAAATTAATGAATTATGGATAAAAAGACACGGCAGTTAATTTAAGGCAAAAAACAGTATTTCATAAGGAAGGGCATATGAAAGAAAAAAATTTTTTGATCAATGTAATAGCACTGCTGATATTCTCTATCATTCTTTCGGGTATAGCCGCAGCCCACTGCGATACGCTCGCAGGACCTGTTGTGTTAACGGCAAAGGCGGCTCTTGAAAAAGGCGATGTAACCCCGCTTTTGAAATGGGTCGGGAAAGAACACGAGAATGAAATCACAGAGGCATTTAACAGGACTCTTAAGGTAAGAAAACAGGGCACGGAGGCAAAAGAACTTGCTGACATGTATTTCTTTGAGACGCTTGTCCGCATCCACCGTGCAGGCGAAGGCGCTCCCTATACAGGCCTGAAACCGGGCGAGGCTGTAGACCCTGCCGTTGTTCTGGCGGACAAGGCCCTGGAATCCGGATCGGTTGATAAACTGGTAGATGTTCTAACAAACGCAATGGCTAACGGCATACGTAAACGTTTTCACCGGGCTGCTGAAACAAAAAAACACGCGGATGAAAACGTAGCTACCGGACGGGAGTTCGTCAAGGCATATGTAACGTTTACTCATTTTGTGGAAGGACTGCATGCCAAAATAAAGGGCGAGGCAGCCCATGGTCATGTGCATTAAATAGCAGTATCTATTGAGGATGTCAACAGAGGTATATACCATGAAATGCAAAATGCAGAAACTCATCGGCTTTGTCATGTTACTCATTCTCTTGCTGCCCCTTTCCTTATCAGCCACTACCGACTATGCAGAAGAAACAAAGCAGGGCTGCCTGATCTGCCATCTTTAAGAGGATGGAGGGGATGTAAATGAGATGGGGCTTGAATACTCCGCATCAGGGTATGTCTGGCCTCCTGAAGGGGGTTACAGAATACTCGGGTCGGTGCGTAAAACCGTCCGCTTTGCCTTCGGAGTATTTCACATCATTGCAGGGTTCATGTGGTTCGGAACAATACTCTATGTGCATTTAATCCTGAGACCGGGATATGCCGCACGGGGACTGCCAAAAGGCGAGGTAGCCCTCGGAATGATATCAATGATCATATTAGGCATTACCGGAGTACTTCTTACAATATCAAAAATTAGAAGTGTGGATGTGCTTTATTCAAGTCCCTGGGGGATAACCCTGACAGTGAAGATTATTCTTTATCTCGTCATGATATCTTCAGCCCTGTTTGTGGTTCTTTTTATAGGGCCGAGACTAAAAAAAGGAATGAAAAAATCAGTGACGCGTATACCGGAAATATTTGACCTGGAGACGCTCTCCCATTTTGACGGCAAAGGGAGGTCTCCGGCATATATATCTTACAAGGAAAAGGTTTTTGATATGACAGGCCTGAAATTGTGGAAAAACGGCATGCACATGAAACATGCAGCATGTCATGACATGACGGACTCGCTTTCCAAGGCTCCCCATGGTGAAGAGAAATTGGAACGTCGTACTGTAGTCGGCAAATTCAATGCCTCAAAAAAACCGCCCAAAACACCTGTTCAAAAAGCATTCTACTTCATCGCGTATATGAACCTCGTCCTCGTCTTCTGCGTCCTTATTGTCATAGCCTACTGGCGGTGGGGGCTTTGATTATCAATATTATTCAGCGGAGAATGCCGATGGTGCATGAACAATCAAAGTACTGCTTGCAGGAATAACGACTGCCCATTGAGAAACGAGAACTTAAAACCGCTAGAAAGAATCCAGCATTTTTTTCTCAGATGTGTTCCTGTTTCACATTCACAAAATATCATTACTCACAAATACAGGTTTATTCTTATATTTGAAGTAAATTCGGGCATTTTATCTTACGCATTATGAAATGCCTAAAAATGATACTTATAATAAATTTAGTATATCAAATATCAAAAGCCCCAAATAAAATAAATTTACTTGATATAATATAATAAAATCTACAAGCATCTTTATTTATTAATAAATTATTCTTTAGGATACTAAAGAACTGGCTAATAATGACCGATAAATAGATGAGGTAAATAAGTCTATACGTAATTAAATAAACAGCCATGTCAAAAAGAGTTTCTAAGAGAAAGGGGAAAAAGACTAAGAAAGACAAACGGAAGTCCTGTCAAACAAGCTCTCAACAAACTCAAACAAAATTTCAATCGATTCACGTGATATATTTTTCCACAGCATCATTTGCCTTTTGCAGCATTGTCTATGAACTCCTCCTTGGACAGGCGATGGCGGCTTTTCTTGGAAATACGGTTTTAAGATTTAGTGTAACCATAGGCTTATACCTCTGCTCAATGGGCCTAGGCGCGTTTCTGGCTGAAGAAAAATTCATTAAAAATCCTTTTGGGACATTATTGAGAACGGAACTGTTGCTCGTAATTCTTGGCGGATTGTCAATTATACATTTGCACATCATTAATATTCTTTTTGGAAACTCAGAGATAGTATTTAAAGTGTTTTCACACCTATTGATCGTGACCATTGGAGTCATGACAGGTTTCGAACTCCCGGCATTAATAGAGATCTACCATCAAAGTAAGTCTTACGCGGAAAACAAGATACTGGGATTTAGTTATACGGGAGCGTTCCTTGGGACTTTGGCCTTCGCTTTCTGGTTTTATCCTAAGATCGGCTTGATGTCTACTTCGTTTATTGTTGGAATTCTGAATATTATAACATGTCTATTGCTCTTGTCACGCAGAAAAACATTAGAAATGAACAGGGAGATAAAATTCCAACCAGCCTTCATATACTATTTCCTTCTTCTGTTCATCATGCTCATCTTTATCTTTCACTCAGGGGAAATTGAAAGTTTTTTTATGGTGCAATATGTCAGCAGTTGATATTCGGAACGAAAAAGACTACGGATTGCATTATATCATCGAGTTCACAAAATGCAATCCAGAAGGGATCAGTAATGTTCAATCCGTTCGAGAAATATTTGTTGATGCGGCGAAGAAATCTCAAGCCACAATCCTTAACGAATTCTATCATCAGTTCAATCCCTATGGTGTAAGTGGTGTGATCCTGATAGCCGAATCACACTTTACTATTCATACATGGCCGGAAGACTGCTATGCAGCCGTAGACATTTTTACTTGCGGAGAAATGGATTCGGAAGCAGCCATTGAGCTAATGAAATCAAGATTCAAAGCCGAAACACATATCAAAATTTTAAAAAGAGGGCCGAACAATGAGTTTTAACAAACAATCATTTAGTTTTTTCTGGATATACCTTATTACCCTTATTCTGGCAGCTTGCAGCATTCTTTATGAATTAATGATAGCCCATACTATCTCAATCCTTGCAGGACATATGGTTGTCTGGTACAGCCTGACAATCGGCATATATTTAGCTTTTCTGGGTTTCGGCTCTATCCTATACAATAAAATAATCAAGGGAAAACACGAATGGGAAGCTCTGTTCCGTGTCGAGATATTGTTGACCATTTGTGGCTGTTTATCTGTTATGCTGATCCATGTCGGACATATGCTTTACGGATATTACGCTGTCAGTAATGAAATAAAAATTGGTTTATACAATCTTTTTGCAATATTTTTTTTGGTTACATCTGTTGTAGGCTTTCTCAGCGGGATAGAACTACCCCTCCTTATAAAAATTGGAAATGAGATGTCGCAGGGGAAAAGGGTAACAAATAGGATACTCGGTACAGATTACATCGGTTCGCTATTAGGTGCTGTGTCTTTTCCCATCATTTTTGTTCCCTTCTACGGCGTGATAAAAACGAGCTTTATTGTCGCCGGATTCAATTTGCTTACAGCAATCATTATTTTATTCATTGTCTTGAAAGAAAATGAGTTATTTTACCGCCGTATCGTAACCGGTGGTTTTATTTCAATATTATTTATAGTCATTGTGTTCAATGTAAATGGCATTGAACAATATTTTTTGAAAAAATATTACTTCTACCAAGAAATCTCGGAAAATTTGCATTCACTTTTCCTAAAACATGAGAAGTTTCCAGACATAAAAAGAACAAGGTCATTTTATCAGAAAATAGACCTGGTTGAATATCCCGAGGACATTTACGATAAAATATATGAGCATTACAGCAAAAAATACTCTCAGGAGCCTGATCTTCCCCGCGGCTACCTATTATTTTTAGAAGGTGATTACCAGCTTTATTCCAATCATGAGGACCTTTATCATGAATTTTTTGCACATGTACCTATTATGCTCAATGAGAAAATTCCCGAAGAAGTATTGGTATTGGGAGCCGGTGACGGAATCCTCATTAAGGAACTACTCAATCATTCCGAGATAAAGAAAATTACTCACGTGGAATTAGACGAGGAAATGATTCGTCTCGCTAACAATCATCCTATACTTCTAAAATTGAATAGGGAGTCATTGAAGAATCAAAGGGTAGAATCTGTCATTGATGACGCTTTTCATTATGTTAGAAAAAGCAATAAAAAATATGATGCTGTATATATCGATTTCCCCCTGGCCATGAACTATAACCTTTCGAAATTATACAGCAAGGAGTTCTATCAAATTGTGTCACAAATGTTGAAGACCGATGGATATATTGTTTTGGACACTCCGGGAAGCGCCGTATTCACAATGCCTGATAAATATGGACAACAGGTCATGAATCGTAAGTATTCTGACTGGCCGATATATTACAATACTGTCAAGGCAGCAGGTTTTCGGACTATTGTACCATATGTTTCCAATCTGGAAATAAACAATCATGAAGCAGAATCATATTTGTGGAAAAACATAGAAATCAAAATCGAAAATATGGACTATCCTGGTCTTGAGGAGACACCATCTGATATCTCGGACACCGAAAAGATACGCAAAGTAAAAGCAAATGTTATCAAAAAACTGATAAGAGAGTTTGTTCTTATGAAGCAGCAGGGTTTTATATTTCTCAAAAGGAAAGCAGAAAAATTACAGCCCAAATATAAAGATTTTAATATAGATTTCAGCGTGCTAAATGAAAAACGTTTCAAGCTGGCTTTTACTTTGCCTTACTCTTCCTCTAAAAAGATAGATTACTCAAAAGTCAATTCCATTATGCAGCCTACATTGCCGAATTTACCTTTTCTCTATGCCCGCTTGCCTATATAAGTAATTCAATATGTCGGTAATTCATGAGCATGATTGTGCATACTTGCAGGATTTTGAATTGTTATTTACGGTCTATTCTGAATACTCTGAAAAATAAGAATGAAAACAAGCTGCTATTTCAGTAATCGAGGAAAAGGATATCTTTTTAAAAATTTTAGAAATTTCTCTGTTGTAAAGGGAATTTCTTTAGCCGTCCGGTATAATATGTAAAAATCATTGTTTAATTTATCTTTTTTAAATTTCGCTGTCTTCAATATTCCCTGCCGGCATTCCTTTCTCACTGCCCACTCTGAAACAATAGACACACCAATTCCTTTTGCAACAACATCTTTTATTAATTCCGTGCTGCCTAAAATCAGAGGATTCATCACATTCAGAGGATGTTTTTCATGTTTTAAAAAAAATTTTTCTATGGCTTCTCTTGTGCCCGACCCTTCTTCCCTGAAAACAATCGGCTCCTTTGTAATTTCAAAAATCGAGATTCTGGATTTTTTTGCCAAGGGGTGCATTGGCGCCGCTATAAAGACCATTTCATTATAAATTAGCTTTTCCATTGTTAACTTTCGTTTTTTTACATTACCTTCAACGATCGCAATATCAACCCTGCCTGTATTGATCAAATCCACAATAGTCCTTTTATTGCTAACATTAAGATGAACATCGATCTTTGGAAATTGTTTTTTAAATCCAGATATAACTGCCGGAAGAATGTAATTGCCTATTGTTGAGCTTGCGCCTGCTTTAACTATACCTTTTACAGGAACCATAAACCTTCCTAGTTCCTTTTCCAATGACCCATAAAGCGAATTAATCTTCTTTGCATGTTTATAAAATTTTTTCCCCAAATCTGTAAGTTTTGCTTCACTATCAACATTACTAAATAGTTTTATTCCCAATACTTCCTCAAGAGAGTGAATCTGGAGTCTGACAGCAGGTTGAGTATGATGCAATATCTCAGACGCTTTTGCAAAGCTTTTCGTCTCCGCAACTGTACAGAATGCTTTTATTTTGTAATCGTCCATTGCCTAATTTTTATGGTCTTCCTCTTTGCCATCCTTCCATCTCTCCCCCATATTTGTTCCAACAAATTTCTTAGCTGCCAAACCTATAGCCATGATTAATAATACCGGTATAGGCAACATCAGGACAGCTAGAGTTTTATATTTTCCTTTCTTAGCTCCTTCTTCTATTATTTTGCGGAGAAACATTTCAACTTCTACCCATTTAACTACAATTAACAATAAAGCTACCGGCAAAGCCCATATAAGAAAGGGAGCTATTTTATCATCAATAACTTCCCACATGATTTTCTATTCATGAATCTTCTTCCTGAAAGATTCTTCCTTTGTTTCTCTTTTCTTTTTTAAATAGACATTTACGTCCTTTTCAAGTTCCGTCAGGTCTTCTACACCGGATGCTATTTCCTCGAGTGCTAGAGTTGTTATTTTTTTGCTTTGGTCTTTTTAGTCGGCATAGCACCTTTATTTACTGTTTTGACCTCTGAGCAACCGCTATTGTGAATCTGAATCTACTGTCAAGTTTTTCTTAGTCAATATTTATAGTTAAAGAAATTACGTCCACTCCGCCTCGGTGTATATTAGGTTTAGTATTGATTCCAGAGAAAAAAATGGAGCAAAATCAATAAATTTTCTCAAGATGGATCTCAAAAGTAAGCTTTTTCCCTGCAAGGGGATGGTTGCCGTCAAGCGTTACAGTCTTTTCAGAAATATGCGTCACAGTAACTAACTTAACCTTGCCTTCCATGGTTCGGGCATTTAACAGCATTCCAATCTCAGGTTCAATATCCGGTGGGATCTCTGTCTTTTCAATAACAATCCACGCATTTTTATTATAATGACCATATGCATCTTCCGGAGGTATTTTAATGGTGGTTGTGTCCCCTTCATTCATCCCCATGATTGCATTTTCAACTCCGGGGATAACACTTCCATCACCTAAAGTAAATTCAAAGGGTTCTTTGGCAATTGTAGACTCGAATATAGTGCCGTCCTCTAGGAATCCGTTGTAATGAATCTTTACCTTATTGCCTTTTTTTGCCTTTTCCATGATTACCTCCTTCCCATATTTATTTCATATCTAATGACTTTAGGATGTATTATTCTTCTAACGGGCAATCGATTATTTCACAATCCGCACATTCTTTTACTTCCTTGGGACAACGGTTGATATCATGATCATTTATAACTGCCTCTTTTTTATTTGAATGTTTTTTATATTGCAATTCTTCTTTAATGTATTTTTTATTAATGACCTTCTTTTTCATGCTATCCCCTTTTATTTTGGCTTTTCAAATTTTGTTCAGTATATCCAGAGGAGCTTTCTGAATATCCAGCCCTTATTACCGAATTCATCGACAACTTCTACCCATTTGCCTATTCTCTTTAACACCTTATATGAATCGTACTGCAGAGAAGGACTGAAATCTTTTTTCTTGAAATGCATGCCTGGGCCGCTCCTGATATTGGCTTTATTTACCTTTACAACAGCACAATCAAAATTATCAGTTACAAGTTTCTTGTAAATCCAGTGCCTATCCCCATCTACATCCTGAACTTTGTACCAATTGCCTTTTTTATTTATTTTTTTAAAAGGCATATACTTGAACACTTCCCATGTCTTTTGATATCCTGTTCCGGGACCGCTTCTAAGATTTGCTTCGGGAACCTCAACGCACAAAGCATTTGCATCACGACTCACAACAACGGTAAGAAATAAAAGTACTTTAAGTATCAGAATTGTAGCCAGCACAGATCCTCTCTTATTTCCAAAATATGATTGAGACAAATTCCATCTCATCCAGACATATTGTTTATTAATATGAGATTGATGCTCCATGATAATTTCCCCCTTCCTGACTCGATTCTAAAGAATTTCAAGAAGTTTGATCTCAAATGTAAGTTCCTCTCCGGCGAGAGGATGGTTGGCGTCAAGAGTTACAGTTTTTTCGTCGATCCCTGTTACCGTAACATGAGTAATTACGCCTTCACGGGTATGCGCCTTCAGCCTCATTCCTGTTTCCGGATCAATATCTCTTGGAATTCTTGACCTGTCAATGACAGTAACAAGCTCTATTTTGTAGGGGCCATAAGCATTTTCAGGAGGAATAGTAACAGACTTTATATTTCCTAAATTCATGCCGATAATTGCTTTTTCAAACCCTTCAATAACCTCTCCTTGTCCAATGGTAAATTCTAATGGTTTACTTTCATATGTAGAGTCAAAAACACTACCGTCATGCAAATAACCCGTATAATGAACTCTTACTTGATCACCCTTTCTTGCCTGTGACATCTTCACCTCCTATTGTTCAGCCCTCCTTCGAATTTCGTCATGGCATTAGAAGATTTTCAGAAGATGAATCTCGAAAGTAAGTTTCTGTCCTGCAAGGGAGTGGTTGCAATCAACTGTTATTGTGTCTTCATTAATTTCAATTATAGTAACCATTTTGACTATGCCTTCATGGGTACGGGCTTGCAGCTTCATTCCTATTTCCGGCTTTACCCCGTCCGGAAGCTTTGATTTTTCTACAACTGCTACAGCGCCTTTATCATAATGACCGAAGGCATCTTCTGGGTTAATCGAAACAGTCTTCTTATCACCTTCGTTCATCCCGATTACAGCATTTTCAAACCGGGGAAGTGTCTCTACCTGTCCAATGGTGAATTCAAAAGGTTTCTCCTCAGATGAAGAATCAAAAACAGTGCCATTCTTTAAATATCCAGTATAATAAACCAGAACCTTATCTCCCTTTTTTGCCTGTGCCATGATACCTCCCACAAATCCAATATTAATTAGTATTCAAAATAATTCTATGAAAAAATATAATGAAATACAGTTTTATCATCATTAAAAATTTAATATACTAAATAAATATTGCTCTGTCAAGGAGGCTCTATGAGTAGTGTTTCTAGGTTTCACAATTAATGGTATCTTGTTTCTATTAATCTTTTATCGCTGTTAAATGATCAAAATGATCAAAAAACTCTAACGAGTCTTGACCTTTATATTTTGTTCCATTTCGATTTCGGTCAACGCTCCTTAATTTCGTCTACACGGATTTCTCCCTCAGGGAAAACCCAGATTTTTCCCATCATCAACATCAGGATTTCTTATATCGATCAAATTTATATCCAAATGTTTTATACTCCACCTGCAAAATCATCACCATAATTTTCACAGTGCAAAATCCTGGTTTAAAGTTTACTTGTGCCAACATGTATCTCTTTTCGCAGGAAGCATTTCCAAATCCGTGATGATGAACAGCTATACTCTTTTTTGTCATTGTCCGGCTTGCCCTGTACCATACGGCTCAGGGCTTGCCCGGACAATCCAGAAGACATTGAAAATACTGGATTCCCCGATCAAGCATGTCCTCTGACTTAATCAGGGGGTCGGGGAATGACGTCTTTTTTTTCTTTTTTTTGCAAGAAATCATTATCACGGAAAAGGAAATGCTTACCTTTTCGAATAATTACATGTAATTACATGCTAAATTTCTTCAAAAAGTTGTATAATTAAGAGTCTTTGCTTGTAATAGTCACTGATTTTTTATAAAGAAAGAGTTCTAATAACGTGTATCGTGGATTTCTTTTTCAGAGTTAATTCCTTAGCCTTTGAATTAATATGGTAGTTTGAATTTATTAGCTCTCTACATATATATTGGTTTGTAAAAATAGTAAAGAGCATTTGATTTCTACTTATAAATTAAAAACTTGATATCCTCAAAAAATATAACTATGTCAAGGAGATTATAATGGAAGAAGATATTAATTATGAAGAAAAAATTCTATTGAGTGTTCGCAGGATTATGCGTGCTATTGATATGCATTCATCCTATCTCGCCCGCCAGTACGGCTTGACCTCACCGCAACTTATATGTCTTAAAAGACTTGCTGAGGAAGTAGAAACAAGTCCCGGCACCCTTGCAAAAGCAGTTCATTTAAGCCACGCTACTGTTACAGGGATTATTAGCAGACTGGAGAAAAAGGGACTCGTAGAGAGAACACGCAGCCTTGAGGACGGACGCAGCTATTTAATAAGCTTAACCGATTCCGGTTTATCCATGATTCAGTCATCTCCTTCAATGCTGCAAGAGCAATTCATGCACGAACTCTCCAAGCTCGCCGACTGGGAAAAGACCATGATCCTTTCTTCTCTTCAGAGAATCACTTCCATTCTTGATGTGGAATCAATTGAGGCGGCGCCTGTTTTAACAACTGGACCGATTGAAGCTCCCGCCGAAAAAATCACTGAACTTCTTACAGCGAATGAAGAAGACAATGAAAATAAAACGGATAAGGAAATATGCAGCGACAAAGTTAATGGAGGGGAGTAATATTGCTTGTAAACATTGATTCATAAATTTTACCTCCTTCTGCGGTTTCTGATCGGAGGACTTCTCCTTTGCAGTCGCCTTCTCTGCTTAGGAGGTTTGCGTACAGTACTTTGACGCTTTCGAATTCGCTTTGGTGGCTTGAATTTTTTGACGGCCCTTAAGTTTAGCTCTATTGATTCATTATCCTTCTGAAGAATAACTTTCTCTTTGAATATTTCTTTGATAGTAAAATCTGAAATTTTATCATTGACTTTATAAAGCCTAGTCTTTTTTGTAGAAAGGTCCTCAAGAAGTGCAAACTTCTTATTGCCTATAATTGTGGTACCAAAAAGTTGAAACTCTCTCTTTTGAAAAGCTGGTTGATGTTTTTGCGTCGTATTTTTAATAGCTGATCTCGAAGGGTGAAATAAGTTTTTTGTAGTAATTACTTCATAAGAAGCCTCAATTAGCGGTTTTTTTTTTACAATATTGATTTCGATCTTTTTAGATTTTTTGTGCGGTGCTCTATTAGGAAAATCTAGAGACATAGTCCATACTTTATAAATCTTTACTCCCAATAGAGCTATGATCAAAATTAGTAATAAATTTAATAAAAAATAATTGCGGATCATTTTATCACCATAATTAGAGATTGATTATCTTTAAAAACCAGTTTTTCTATATAAAAAATTGGCATTATCTGTTAGTGAGAATTCTTAGTTAAGATCCGTTTTATCAGATTAACCCTTTATTCTTAATGCTAACTCAAACTTTATAATATTTTTAGCAGATTAAATAAAATAAACCATAAATTTTAAAACGTTAAATTTATTCAATTGTAATATCGGCAAATAATATTAATTTATCATATCTTAATTGCTTAGTATATTAAGTTTCTTTAAATGCGTCAAGGTGCTAACCATAATGGAGCTATAAATTGAAAGGAAAGCAATCAATGAAAGATAATAGCTTACAAATTTTTGACAGGGCATATATGAGTATGCGGAGTTCTTATAAATACCATATAAATCGTTTGTCTTATTTAGCTTTCATTTATAGACATTTACCCATGGCTGCTTCTATTCAATTAGAGTAGAGATTTCGCCTTAGACATCTAAACATTTACTTAGTATATTTATTTTTTTACTAGGAGGCAAATCATCATTATTTCATCAAGTTGTAAACTTATATATTTAAATATTACTTATATTAATATAAAAATTACTTAGGATGCTAATATATTTTGATGCGGTCAATGTTAGATAACTTATTAATTATAAAAGAAATTATTCGATATGATTAAAATTATATTTATTTTAAGGGTTATAATTACATAATAATAACAACATAATATGTGGTATACTATCTACTTGTTTCGCTGTTATCGCCAAATATAATCCTAGGTTCAAATAACTAACATGAAGATTGTTGAAGACAAAAAATTCGCCATCAGGAAAGAAAAAATATACCGTTTTCTGGGACAAAAAAACAAAACGGTATCAGGCAGATTATCAAAACAGATTGAAAAGTGCATAAATCATCTTGATAAGAAAATACACCCAAGGATCCTTTTCACAACAAGAAAGATCCAAAAAATTGAGAACGACACACTTGCGCTTGAGGGTGATGTAAAGCTTAAAAGTGCAAAGCTGTCAAAGACTCTCAGTAATTGTGACAGCATTACCTTCTTCCTCGCTACGATTGGCGGGCAGATAGATGATGTAATTAACACGTCCATGAGAAAAAAGAGAATTTCGGACGCTTATATATATGACACTATAGGCTCGGCAGCAGTTGAAGAGTCTGTAGAGGAATTCCAGAAAAGAATGGATTCAACGGTTAAAGGAAAGAACAAAAGCACTACCCTGCGCTTCAGTCCAGGCTACTGTGACTGGCATATTAAAGAACAGAAAAAACTCTTCAATGTCCTTAAAAACGATCTCATTGATGTAAAACTGAATGAGAATTATCTCATGACTCCGAGCAAATCTGTTTCAGGGGTATTCGGTATCGGAGAAAGCGGGGTTATTGATAAAGATGAGACAAACCCTTGCAGGTTATGCGGAATGTATAAATGTATAGCACGGAGGGAATAGAAAAAGAGGTTTTCAGATGAGCATTATCAACATAGCTAAAAAAGACTTTTATTTAGAGAAGATAAAAGGCGTTGATGGTATAAGGTACCGACCTTTGAGTGAAGAAGATATATATTCCATACATGAAACCTCTATGAGGGTCTTTTCCGAGATAGGGATCAAAGTGAAAAACGAACAGACCTTTGAGTTATTTGCACAAGTTGCAAAGTCTGCAGACCTCGGTAAGGGTATTATTAAACTCGATCCGGATACCGTAATGGAACTCATATCCACGACTCCTCCGGTTATTACGCTATACGGTCAGAAGCCTGAACATACACTGGATGTCGGAGGTGAATCGGTTTATGCCGGCACAGGCGGCACAGCACTGTACGTGCTGGATCCGGGGAAGAATGACCGGAGACTGGCCACACTTAAGGATCTGAAAGACATTGCTCGGGTAGTGGATGAAATGAAAAACATAGACTTTTTTATGCTCCCTGTATTTCCGAGCGATATTCCTGAGGAGCTGATTGACATAAACCGCTTCGGCACAGCCCTTTGCTATCAGAGCAAGCACGTGACCGGCGGCGTCTATACGGTTGAGGGTATAAGGGCTGTAATAAAAATGGCTGAAATGATAGCCGGCTCAGGACATGCCTTAAGAGAAAGGCCCCTTGTATCTTTTGTAACCTGCTGTGGCATCAGCCCTTTTGTGCTTGATGATCATTACAGCAGGTTGACTCTGGAAGTAGCCAGGGCGGGTATCCCGGTGATTACCCCTGTCGAGCCTCTTTGCGGGTCAACAGCCCCGATAACTCTGGCCGGTAATCTGGTAGTCCAGAACGTTGATACACTGTCCGGAATAATTCTCACACAACTGGCCAAACCAGGAACACCTGTATTTTATGGGTGTATATCAAGTATTTCGGATATGAAAGACCTGAAGTACCTGAGCGGTGCGGTAGAAATGGGGCTTATGAACGCAGCTGCCTCGCAGCTGGCACGGTACTACAACCTTCCCATATACGCTACCGCGGGTATGTCGGACTCCAAGACAGTGGACACTCAGGCAGGATTCGAATCTGCTGTAACTAATCTTCTGGTTGCCTTAGCAGGAGGGAATTATATTCACGATGCTGCAGGATTACTGGAGTTCTGCCTTACGGCAAGCCTTGAGAAATATGTTATTGACGATGAGATACTTGGTATGACAAAAAGGGCATTAAAAGGTATCGAGGTTACGCCAGAAACCCTGGCCTTTGATCTCATGAAAAAAATAGGCCCCGGCGGACATTTTGTCTCTTCAAGACACACCCGTAAATTTATGCGAAAAGAGCAGTTTATACCTGGATTATGTGACCGCAGCTCCCGCAAGGAGTGGTTAAGCAAGGGTTCACCGGATACACGGCAGAGGGCTATACAGAGGTTTGAAGAAATACTTGCCAAACCTGCAGTCCCTGTTCCTTCATACGGAGTGATGGAGCGGATAAGGTCAGAGATCAATGGACTTGATAAGAACGTAATTTAATATATAAGGATTCAAGTGACCAAAAACACTTGACCCCTGGAACCCTTGAATCCTCGACCTTATTTTTTCAGTATGATAATTATCGGCGAAAATATAAACGCTACTATTCCAAAAATAAAAGAGCTGATTTTGAATCGTGACGGACCTTCGCTGACAGAGCTTGTGCACAAGCAGGAACAGGCAGGGGCAGCTCTCATCGATATTAATGTCGGAACAGGTGAGGGAACTGCTGAAGATGAAATAAACGACATGAAGTGGCTGACCGAACTTATAAAAGATAAAGCGCATGGAAAACTTTGCATTGACAGTTCCGATCCCGCAGTATTAAAAGCGGGAATCGAAGCAGGAGGGGAAAAGACAGGGCTTGTAAATTCGGTCAAAGCTACTGACCAAACTATTGCCGAAATAATGCCTCTTATATCAGCATATGGCCTTTTTGTTGTAGCGTTAACAATGGATGAGGGGGGGATACCAAAAGATTCTGCAACAAGGCTCAAGGCATGCGAAAAGATAATCAAGGGAGCAGTAGAACACAAAGTGCCTGTGGAAAACATATTCTTTGACCCGCTTGTCATGCCTGTAAGCACCGACATAAAACAGGGGCTCACAACGCTTGAAACATTAAAGAGAATAAAAGAAGAGTTTCCACCGGCAAAGACTGTCCTCGCCATAAGTAATGTCTCCTTCGGACTTCCCAGGCGTACGTTAATCAATCAGGCCATGATACATATGGCCCAGTTACTATCCGTGGATGCCCTTTTTGTAAATCCATTGGACGAGGAACTCATGATAGCTGTGAAAGCCGGAGAGGCAGTGATGGGAATGGACAGGCACTGCAGAAAATTTTCCCATGCTGCCAGACAACAAAGCGAGCAAAGGAAGGTAGTATGACAGGACAGTTCAGAAAAGGAATTATCGTAAGAAAACCCTTTGAAAGACTGTCGGATGGGGAAATAAAAATACTTGACAAGGCATCTACGGATATTCTGGAAAATATAGGTCTTCTATGCTTTAACGAAGAGGCTGCTGATATATTCAGTAAAAACAGATGCGAGGTCAGTCGGCGTGACAAGCGTTCTTATGCGGTAAAAATTCCTGCTGACATTTTAAAGGATGCTGTCTTCAGAACACCATCGAACATCAATCTCGGTGCCCGCAATCCTGAAAATACACTCATACTTGATGCCGATACTCCCCGTATCTATTTCGGCAGCGGTTCTGAAACAAACATATGGCTTGATGCCCGTATGGAAACATTTGTCAGCGAAAATGACCAGGCGGAAAAAAGACGGTTTGCAATCTATACGCAAAAGCGCGGTACCATAGAGAGGCTTTCCACAGCTGCACAGCTTGCAGAGCAGCTTGAGCACCTGGATTTCTTCATCCGTCCCGTAAACATACAGGATGAAGACATCAACGAGGGCAACCATGATGTAAATAAATTCTATACTTCCTTGAATAATACCGGTAAGCATGTGATGGCAGGTCTTACAAGCCTGGAGCAGCTTGATAATGTAATCATGATGGCTGAAATCATTGCCGGTGGTGCTGATGCGATAAAAGAAAATCCTATACTCTCATTCATAATATGCCCTGTAAAGAGTCCCCTTGAGATGGTAGACGACGCTACACAGAAGCTCGTTGAGTTTTCAAAAAGGGGTTTTCCTTTCGTTGTTTCGAGCTCGCCGCAGGGCGGCTCGACAGCTCCGATACAGGAGGCGGGCATGGTTGCCCAGATTAATGCGGAAATACTCTCGGGTATTGCCCTGTCTCAGATGGTCAATCCTGGGACCCCGGTGATTTACGGGAGTGTGCCGGTGAGGGCCAGGATGGACAATCTGCACGACATGTACGGTGCACCCGAATTCAACCAGTACAATATCGATTGTGTCCAGATGGCACGATATTACAGGATTCCTTGCTACTCTACTGCCGGCGTGGGAGACTGCTCTGTCCCCGGTATGCAGGCAACCATTGAAAAAATGTTTACCCATCTACCTATAGCTATGTCCGGTGCCCAGTATATCCACTATGCCTTCGGATTACTGGACAGGACGAATATATTCTCTCCGGTACAGGCCGTACTGGATAACCAGCACATAGGTATGATCAAAATGTTTCTTGCCGCCCCCAAGCTGGGCAAAGATGATATGAAGTCCGTTATGGAACAGATAACGAAAGTATTCAATTCGAGACAAAAGCTTTATGCGCGTTTTGTCCGGAAAAGTCTCAGGAACGGAAGTATTTACTTTCACTACCCGTTTGAAAGCGTGGATGGAGACGGGGTTATCGAAAAGGCACTGGCAAGACTGGACGAACTTTTGTCCAGACCATTGAATAACCTCCCCGTTGATATACAAAACAGGATATGTGAGGAAATACCCGGAATACTGCAAAGATAAAAGAATATGGATTCGGGGATTCGAGGATTTACGTAAGGAGGGTTAATGATTGCATCGGAGCTTATAGATAAAATAAAAATGAATGTTATTCAGGGCCGGGTGACCAGCGACGACGAGGGTTTTGACGAGGGTTTAGAAGGGCAGCCCGCAACCGTTGAACTTGTGGAAGAGGCGGTAAAACAGGGAATTAACATTAAAGCCCTTATTGTAGACGGCTTGACCGGTGCCATGAACATCGTTGGTGAGTACTTTGAAAGCGGGAAATATTTAATTCCTGATATGCTGGCATCTGCCGAGGCAGTAGGCCAGGCTATGGATATACTGGCTCCTCATCTTGAAAACGCAGGGATTCAGAGTAAAGGGAAGGTTCTCATTGCAACGGTCAAGGGCGACCTCCATGACATCGGAAAAAACATTGTTTCTATAATGCTTAAGGGCGCTGGCTACGAAATAGTGGACATGGGATCTGACGTCCTTACTGAAAAGATTGTCAGTGCGGTTGAGTCTCATAAGCCTGATTTCCTGGGACTATCGGCCCTGCTGACAACCACAATGCGCGAGATGCAGCACGTTATTGACTTGCTTAAAACCAATGGACTAAGAGACAGTGTTAAGGTCATGATAGGCGGTGCACCGACTTCTCCTGAGTTTGCTGAGAAAATAGGGGCTGACTCGCATTGCTCAGATGCATTCAATGCAGTTGACTATGTCAAAACAAACGCATGAGGTTGAAATGAATAAAAAAGCAAAGGAAATAACGGAAGACAATCATAAACCCTATACGGATGCTGTAAATACGGGGCATTATAAAAGAAAGTCGGGACTTACCGGTAAGTATGATAATGTCCGCCGATTCTGGGAAGACGATGTGACAAGATTTTTCATACGGCCGTACCTCAAGGAAATAGTTGACGAGAAGACGTGGAGACTTGAACGCTTAAGGATCCTTGATATAGGTTGTGGTTCAGGAGACGGATTTGACCTGCTCATGGGCATTACTTCAAAGGATGTGGGGATTTACGAATACGCTGTGAATCTGATAAACCCGGAACAGCTTGGATTCTACAGAGGCATTGATATAAACCCCAGTCTCATTAAGCAGGCCCGAGAGCAATATTCTCATAACGACAAAGTCGTCTTTGAGTGTAGTGACTGCTTTGATGTGTCCTTTACCGATTGTAAACCTTTTGATATATATTTCACATCTTATGGAACAATCTCTCATTTTAGGGCTGACCAGACCGCCAGACTGTTACACAAAATCGCCAAACATTCGGCGAACGATGCGCTGGTAATCATGGACTGGCTTGGACGGTATTCCTATGAATGGCAGGAATTGTGGTCCAATGACATGGAAGAGCAGTTCATGGATTACCGGATTTCATACATCCATCCGCCCGAAGAAAGGAACAGCATTGATATACAAACATTTCCACTTAAATTAACGTGCAAGGATGAGGCACTTGCTATTATCAACGAGGCAAGCCGACTCTCCGGTGTAGAAATTAAGGTCAGAAAATTTTTTGACCGGTCAATATTTGTGGGCAGACATATTGATACCGCCGAGTACAACCGGCACTGTACTCCCGTAAGGGAGGCTGTAAATTCCCTGTTAGAGCCTAACCTTCGCACAGATCTTAACAATCTGATCGTTGACTATGTGCCCAAGGAAGGCTTTCAGTCACTTAATAGTTTTTTTGAAAAATTCGCTTCCAGCTGGAATGCGCTCGTAAATCATGCGATCGAATCCCTTTCAAACTATGACGGAGCAAACGGGGTTCAAGAGAATCTCTCCAATCATTATGAATTTTATCCCGAGCCGCTTAAGCAGGCCGTCCAGACTACAGGGAAGGTCATCAACTCAACCGGCAGTCTGCCGGGAGACAGTAGGGCAAATATTATCGAACCCCAGCTTGCTTATGCCTTGAGAAAACTGGAGATGGAGCTTCAGGATGGAGAAGGAGTCGGCCACGGATTCATCGGGATTTTTGAAATCAAGAAATAAGAAGGTTTTTCTTCCTTTAATACCCTAAAAAAGTATATCTATTAACCCAAATAATGCAGACATTGCTCAAAAATTTATTTAACTCGATGATTTTTTTATTAAATTATGCATGTGGCTTTGAATAAAAATATACACACCTACATTGATTAAAATTACGTTTAATGTATCGAAAAATAAATTTTTTCCCAACGTCCGCATTATTATAAATGCATTTTTTGGGTTAAAAGACAGAGTAAAGAATAAAAGGGATTTGTCCGATAGTGAAATAGGATGCTGACACATGTTAGGGGACACAGCTGCGGGTTCTTATAGGCAGATTATTCGATTACAGGTTATAACTGAAGTGATACGTAAGCAAGCAAGAAAACATTATAAAGATATTACTTTTGGGGAAAACAGGGCTCGACTCAAGTTATTAATGGAATTGCGAGATTTAGTAATAAAATATTTTGACAATAGCAGACTCAACATGCTGAGCGGGAATTATATTGAAAAACCGGAGGGCAGGGAGGCACGTGATGCTATTAACCTCATTCTTAACAGGGCTTATAAAATAATCCGGCTTGCCGATATAAAGACATCAATTACATCTACGGCGTCACTTGCAGCCGGGAGACATGGTAAAAACATAGACTTAATACTTAATATTTTTAATCTGGGTCGTAATGATATTCCACCAAACACGGCAATAGACTATATTGAAAGGGCAATCGAAGTTTACAAATCTAATAGACTGCTTTCATTAATGAGAACAATAAATCCGTTTTACTGGATGACAGTTATATTAAATTATATGGTTAGAGGATTCATTAAAGACCGCACCTGTAAACCCCGATAGAAGACCTTCTCCCTTAGCAGCATTCTTTAAGTGATATCCACCTCTTTGGAAGAGTCGAATCGACCCTCGCGAGACCCGACATTGAGACCTATAAAAAAACTGGGGTAACTTATTAATATGGCATTATACAATTCTGAATTTAAACATAGTATAATTTAAAAGATTATCATTTGGTAATCATTGCTAAATCATTCATTTATTATATTGCAAAACAAAGGAGGGCAAGCCAATGAAGATGCAATCAATGGGTACCATAAAGTGCGCTATAAAGACCATAGTATTAACCACATGTTTGATGCTCATCCTCGGTAGCTTTATTACCCCGGATTGCCGAGCCGCATCGGCCAAGGAGATTGATGTCAGAGTGGATGTTGCGTTAGAGCAATTCTACGAGAATATACATGGGGCCAGGGAGTTTGGTAAAGTAGCAAAGGGTTTGCTGATCCTTCCGAATGTTATCAAAGCGGGATTTATTATTGGAGGTGAGTATGGAGAGGGCGCCCTCAGGGTAGAAGGAAAAACCGTAGACTACTACAGCATCGCTGCCGGATCGTTCGGCCTGCAGATCGGGGCTCAAAAGAAGGATATCATTATAGCGTTTATGACATACGATGCCCTCAGACAGTTCCGTGAGAGCTCCGGATGGGAGGCAGGTGTTGACGGCAATATAGCCCTCATAGACACCGGTATGGGCGAACGTATAGATACGACCACGATCAAGCATCCCATAGTTGCATTTGTCTTCGATGTTAAGGGGCTGATGGCGGACATATCATTAAAAGGCACAAAGTTTACCAGCCTGGATAAATCAAAAGAAAAATAAGATGTGGAAATGCCTCCGATGACTAAATATTGCTTTCCAAAATAGTGGTAAATCGGTAATAATAAATATATAGTCTACCCACGCGAGTGCACATTTACCATATATGAGAGCTAGTTTATGAGAAAATATGTGTTTCTGGTGCAATCAGTCTTTCTTTTGACGACGATTTTTCTGTCTCATCAATCATCGGCTATTATGAAGGCGATGAGTACAGAAGAACTCACAAGAAAATCAAACATCGTCATCGAGGGCGAGATAGATGATGTTCAAAGTGAGTGGAGCAAGGACGGAACAACCATTATTACGCGTGCTGATGTCTCAATACATAGTGTCATTAAAGGCCATATCGATCAACAGTACATCATAGTGGAGTATGACGGGGGAGAAGTGGGAGAAATAGGACTAAAGGTCTCTGACGTAGCAACGCTCAGAAAGAAAGAAAAGGTCATACTATTTCTCAAGGTCGGAAAGAGCAAAAAATATGGGGATGTTTTCAAGATAGTAGGTAAAGGTCAGGGTAAATATACTGTAGGTAGTGATGGAATCGCAAGAAAAGGCGGCTTCTCTGTTACTGGTGACAATGAAAATATCGATAACAATATCCCTGTCGATGTACTTATCAATAAAATAAGGAAAATACATTGAACAGGAGTATGCTCAAAGACATAGGTCTGACTATTGTTGTAATTCTGTTCTCTTCCAATGCATCTGCATATGAAACATGCAAGACATCAGGAGGAATAGATATTAAATGGAGTTTGCCCAGTACGACTTACCTAATCAATACAAAAGGGGGCCCTGCCGGCAGCCTCCCTGCTATCCAGGCAGGAATGCAAACATGGACAAATGTTGAATCATCGAACTTTACTTTTGTCTATGGTGGCATAACGAACAGAAAATCACATGGTAGAAATGACGGAAACAATATTGTAACATTTGGATCTCTGGAATCAGACGCAGTTGCAGAAAACAGATACTGGTACTATACGCTTTCGGGAGTACTTATCGATAGTGATATTCGGTTTAATACATATTATCCGTGGAGCACCACTGGCTCGCCTGATTCCTTTGATGTGCAAAACGTAGATACACATGAGCATGGCCATTCTCTCTGCCTCGTGGATCTTTACAACGCAGCCGATTCTGATAAAACAATGTATGGTTATGTTTCAAAGGGAGAAACTCTGAAAAGAACCCTACATCAGGATGACATTGACGGAATTACGTATATATATCCCGCCCCGTGTTTCGACCCTGTTAGGATTGCTGGTACATCTCCCTCATATTTCAATTCACTTCAGTCTGCTTATGATGCTGCAGGAGACGGGGATATCATCCAGAGCCAGGCAGAAATATTTAATGAGGACCTGTATATTTATCTAGATAAAATTATAACTATGGAGGGTGGATACGACTGCTACTACATAACGAATGACAGCGATACAACGCTCAATGGGACAATGACAATAAGTAATGGAACTCTGACAATTGAAAATTTTGTTTTACAGGAGTGATCACGTCACCGCTTATAAATAATCACCGGATTACTCCCCGATTATCTTAACCAGAACCCTTTTCCGTCTTCTACCATCAAACTCTCCATAGAAAATCTGCTCCCATGTACCAAAGTCCAGCTTGCCTTTTGTCACAGCCACAACAACCTCTCGTCCCATAACCTGTCTTTTCAAGTGGGCATCACCATTATCCTCTCCGGTGCGGTTGTGGTGGTATTGTGATACAGGCTCATGCGGTGCCAGTTTTTCAAGCCAGACTTCGTAATCATGGTGGAGACCGGATTCATCATCATTGATAAATACAGACGCAGTTATATGCATCGCGTTACAAAGCGCGATACCTTCTTTGATACCACTTTCTCTCAAACAGTCTTCTACCTGAGGTGTAATATTAATAAATGCACGTCTCGTTGGAACCTGAAACCAGAGTTCTTTACGATAAGATTTCATAAATCCTCCACATTTATTTGAAGTGTTTTCTTTAATCCCCAATAATGCAGACTTTGATCAAAAATTTATTTGACTCGATGAATTTTTTATCAAATTATGCATAAGGCTTTGAATAAAACATAAAAAGGTACATTAATTAAAAATGCGTTTAATGTATCGAAAAATAAATTTTTTCACAACATCTGCATTATTTTAATGCATTTTTGGGGTAATTTTACATCAAGCCTGCTTTTGTATCATTTTAATAATTTTCTCTGCTGCTTCCTCAGGAGATTCTTCCTCCGTATTGACTGTCATTTCGGGTTTTTCCGGCTCTTCATAGGGAACCCTCGTTCCAGGCACAGGCCAACCTGCTTTACCTTTTTCATATATCCTGGTTGGTGCAGCATGTGTATGAATCCTTGTTTTTTCACGTTCCATACATAATGCTATAGAACATTTCAGATAAATCTCAAAAAATTCAGGAATCGTCTGCCTCGCAAGCTGTCTCCAGGATCTTTTATTACCTGTTGCATCTATGATTACATTATGTCCAAGTTCATAAAGGATCTGTGCTGTATAAACAATTGACCGGTAAACATGCTCCCTCTCCTCATCTGAATACGTAGGCTCGGGCGTAACAATATTCCGCAAATCATCCATCCTGAGCACTACCGAGTCAGCAATCTTTTCTTTCAACTTTAACGCAAGGGTACTTTTCCCACTCCCGGGCAAGCCTGTTAACCACATAACAAAAGTCATATGTTTATTATACTGAAAATTTCTTTTCAAATTATTTTTCATTCTGGTAAAATGTGCTATGCAAACGAATACTATTAATAAAAGACTTCCACTTGTACAGGAAGCCAACCTCAATGGAAAAGTAGTTCTCATACGGTTTGATCACAATGTTGTAAAAAAAGGTGTAATAAAAGACTCTTACAGGATTGATAAAACTCTGGGCACTCTTTACTATATTGTAGACCGTGGTGGAAGGCCAATCCTCATGACTCATGTCGGGAGGCCAAAGGATAAGAAGACAGGAAAGATTACATGCAGCCCGAACGATTCTATAGAACCAATTGTTGAATACTTGCAACGTAAGCTTCATACAAAATTTCATATCCCGGAATGCGAAATTGACCCGGAACTTGGTATATCCAGTATAGACAATTCTGTATATCGCGCTATCGGAGATTTAAAAGACAGAACAATCGGCGGCATATACCTTCCCAACACGAGATGGTTTCGAGGTGAAGAGGGAGAAGGCTTTTTCAGGGATAATCTGGCCGTATACCTGTCAGATCTTGCAGATGTCTATGTAAATGACGCATTTGGTTCCTGGCAGCCTCATGTTTCAACGTATGATGTAACAAAATTCATTCCTTCCTATGCCGGTTTTCTCATGCAACAGGAAATAGAAAATTTGAATCATGTGATAAAACCTCAACGGCCATTTCTTGCAATTATCGCTGGCGCAAAATACGACACCAAGATAGGTCCGCTTTATGCAATTTATCATAAAGCCGACCATTTAATTCTGGGAGGCGTTTTATATAATGCATATCTCTGTGCCAAATATAATATTTTTATCAGAGGCATCCTGGAAGAAGACGTTGATGCTGCAAAAGAACTTGTCAGGTTAGACAAGAAAAAACAAAAAATCATTGAGCTTCCCTATATCGTTGAATCAGATACAATGGAGGGTAAAATAAATGACAAATACAGAACCATATCGCTCAATGATTTCAAAAAAGGCAATCAGTATGGTTATATATTGGACATTGACCCAAAATCTTTCACTGACAAAACAGTTGTGGAAGTAATACTCGGTGCAAGCACCATCTTTATAAATGCAGTAATGGGCTTCACCCCTCATTTTACCGAGGGATCAAGGGCGCTTGACGTAACTATTGATAAAAACAGCCCGGCATTAAAAATGTACGGGGGTGGAGACACCCTTCAGGAATTTAAAAATCTATGTCCGGGGCTATATCTCTCTATTCTCGATAATACATGTTATTACTTCTTCACGGGTGGAGGAACCGTTCTCACTGCAATAGAACGGGGCAGTCCCTATGAATTAAAACCTGTTCAGGCTTTAATGGAAAATAAGGAAAGATCGGGGAAAAATATAGAGTGAAAGCCATATATATGTCTCTTATATTTATTATTTTTTCTCTCCTGTATCCTTTACAGACGGTTTCCTCTTTTGAAGGCCCTCTCCAGATTAAAAATCTGTATCCAATATTTCTTCATGCCAATCAGCCGTATTTAGAAAAGGCAGCCATGGAAAGTTCCATGTCCTACAGCCTCTCTCACTCAAGCACATACACTGTAAAAGAATCGGGTAACTGGACTATTAATCTGGACATGGAAATTACAGAATTCAATTTCAGATATAAAAGGATTATCCAAGAATTCTTTGAATTTGGTATGGATATCCCTGTGCTTGTTCTTGGCTCCGGCTTTATAGACGGTTTTCTCGAAGACTACCACGACACCTTTGGTTTTTCCGATTATGGTAGAAGTGAAAGACCGAAAAATGAATTCCTTTATTCGGTTGAAAAAGACAGCGAACTAATAATTCAAGGGAAAAGCGGTGTGAGATTAAATGACATCCGGCTTACTGCTAAAAAAACCTTGATCTTGTCTGATAATTTCAGTATGGGTATAAAAGGAGATATAGAGTTCCCGATTAGTGATGCAAAGAAAGGCTTCAGTAATGGCAGTGTAGATGCAGGGATATCTGTTCTCCTCGATAAGAGAATTTCTGACAGAACTATGACGTACTGGAATTTCGGAGTTGTGTTCCCCGGAGATGTAAGAGGTCACGAGAAAATAGATTTAGATAATTTTGTGTATGGCGGAGGAGCCGTGGAGAGGGTTATAGGAAAAAGCATCAGTCTACTTGCACAGCTTATGGTTCAATCATCCTTATACCCTTCAACAGGCATATCTGAAGTAGATACAAACGGTATTCTTTTCGCATTTGGCGGCAGATACCAGATGGAAAAAAGAATTTTTGAGCTTTCATTAACAGAGGATTTTAATACATCAGGAGCTCCTGATTTTATTTTAAACTTTACTTATAAACTTGTTCTGTAAGGTAATGAAAAACGAAAAATTAATACATGACTGGATGGTCTCCTATCTTAAGGAAAAGCTTTCTCGAGATTATAATGATATTAAAATAAATCTCGAGGATGAGAAGGAACATGAATTCAACGGCTATTATCCTGATTTAATCCTTGGAAACCATGGCCTAGTCCTTGCATTAATGGAGGTAGAAACTGACAATAGTATAACCACTGAAAATGCTGACAAATGGAAAACCCTTTCAGGTCTTGGAGCAAAATTGATTCTTATGGTACCGAAGGCGTCAAGGGCAAAAGCCCTCGATCTTCTATGGAAACAAGGTATAGCTGATAAGGCATCAGTAGGCAGCTACGAAATAAATATACACATGCCGTGAATTAACCCAAAAAATGCAGTTAAGTAATGCAGGTGTTGGAAAATAATTTATTTCTCGATACCTTAGACGCAATTCCAACCAATTTAAGGTCAATATTTTTCTTCCAAGCTATGTGCATAATTTGATAACAAATCCATCGAATTAAATAAATTTTATTACAATGTCTGCATTACGTGGGTTAATATCTTTTTAAATTTTTTATCTGATTGCCGATAGCCTTTTTAAAAAATTTCTTATGCTTTCAGCACTTCCAAGGCCTTTTTATGCAATTGCATATTCCCAGAAGCAAGAAGAGGAGTTGCCTTTTTCACTCCTATTTCAACATCCTCAATCTTTTTGCCGTCCATGTCCGTGACAATACCACCTGCTTCTTCTACAAGCAAGTATCCTGCAGCAAAATCAAAACTTCTTGAAAGTGAAGGGATAACAAGCAAGCTCACAGCCCCCTGGGATAGAAATGCCATATCCAGTGCTGTTGATCCAAAACATCTGGCCCTTCGAAACAGGGAGAGGAGAGGCACAATCTTGGGTATATCCACCTTTGGAGTCTGGGCTTCATAGGCAATAACTTTACAGATATTATCCTGCTGTGTTTTTATAGGCATTTCATTTAAGAAACTGCCTTCACCTTTTATGGCCCAAAATTCATCACCGCTTATGAGATTAACAACATATCCTATGACTGTATCTCTTATCGTATTTCCGTTTATGAGTGCTATGGACGTTGAAAACAACGTAATTCCACTTAATGCATTTTTGCTTCCGTCAATTGGATCTATTAAAAGTTTAAGGCCACAACCTTTTATATCCTTGAATCCGCACTCTTCCGACACTATGGTAAGTGGTTTACCGGCTTTTTTTACTTCTTCAAGAATGATGTCTTCAGCCTTCTTGTCAATTGGATGGGTAATATCACCACTTGCCCCTCTGCCAACCGGACCCCCCTTACGCAGTTCATCTAAATGTGAGGGGATTTCCTTCTTAAGACGTTCCCCGATTTTTCTGATGTCATGAAGATCCATAATTAAATCAGGATTCAAGGGATCAAGGACTCAGCTCGACTCCCTGGATCCTGGACTCCTTTTTCTATATATTCATTCACTTTCTCAATCTTGAATTTTTTATCATCCAGTACACCATGCACAAAATTAAAAATCTTGCGCCTGTTTTCTCCTGATATGTCCGGATAGAAAACAGGATTTGCAACTACTACACCTCTAAATGCATAAAATGGCGCAACAATCTCAAAAAGCTCCGTATCACCGGTCTCTGTAACATACTTATCATAAAACAGATGTAACGCTTCAAGATAAGACCCTTGTACTTTTCCAAATTTATTTATTGAGAAAAAGATGTAATTTATTGTTAATGCAGTTACGTCATCCGCGGCATCTCCCCAAGGACCCCTGCTCCTGTCAAGGAGAACAAAGTCTTTACTGTTCTTAAACCATATATTCCCGGGATGGAAATCTCCGTGAATTTGACAAAGTCTCCTGAATTTTGGTTTCAGTACTGCCCGCCAGTCTATGCATTTCTTTTCGATTTCAGCCATTTCCCCGTAACTGATAATACCATCTGGATATGTGTCTAGCACACCCATGAGACATTCTCCGTGTCCTATAATATCCCTTATCTTCCTCCAGTGGAGAGATTTTGAATCCTTCTTCACAGAATGAATTTTTGCAAGGTACGATGTCATTGTCTGAATTTTCTCAATGTCTCCAGTGTCCAGCCTGTCCTTTTCCGATAATGCTGATAAGTCATGAAAATAATGTTTACCTTCTGCCCTTTCCATCAGCAGATAATATTCCGTGCCTCCACCAATGGACTTAATAGTGCCGTCTTTCATCTCGGATAAAACGTCAATAGCCTTCACATGTTTAGGAAGATTGTTAAACTCGTCAAAATCTAGGAGGAATACCCCGGCCCTGTCTGCCGGGTAATCATGCTCTAACCCTTCAGGGAAGAGGCCTTTTATCACATATGATGTAATGCCGCCTCCTGTTTCAACTTCTATAAGGAAACCCGCACCCTGCACCCCGGCACCAAGTTTTGTAATATTTACCTGTAATGCTTCTTCGCCGAATAGACTTTTTATATAGTTTTCAATGTTCTTTTTATTGATCATTTTCTCTATTATTACGCTCCTAAGAATAAAGGACCCACATTCTTCTTTTTCATTCCTTGTGCCTCTGTGCCTTTGCTGCTAATCCGAGTGCCTCTTTTAAATCTTCTGCAATTTTTCTATTCATCCCTTTTAAAGATGCTATTTCATCTATTGCCGCCTTCTTTACTGCATCAATGCTCCCGAAATGTTTCAAAAGCAAAAGCCTTCTCGTTTTTCCAATCCCCTTAATCTTTTCAAGTGGTGACTCAAGGGTTCTTTTCTTGCGAAGTTTCTTGTGATAGCTCACCGCAAAACGGTGAACTTCATCACGTATTTTTTGTAACAGATGCGTTGATGCCAAAAAAGGCTCCAAATAGACAGGCTCTTTTTTATCATAAAGATAAATCCTTTCTAATTCAGCGCGAACACCTGTTGTTTTTTTCTGTGATGATTTTTTTCTTGCTTTCGCAATTGCTGCAATTACAATTTGTAAGTCAAACGGCTTCATCGCACTGAATGCAGCTTCTAACTGTCCCTTGCCCCCATCAATAAGAATTAATTGCGGCAACTTTTTTCCATCACCAGAGATACTCATCAGGTACCTTCCCACTACTTCACCTATCATAGCAAAATCATCAATTCCTTCAACTGTTTTTATCTTAAAAAGCCGGTAATCTTTTTTTATGAAATCTCCATCCTCATATACAATGAAAGCACCTACCGCCTCTGACCCATAAATATTTGATACATCAATTGCTCCAATTCTTTTTGGAACCTTATTCAAATGAAGGAGTTGCTTTATTTTCAAAAGTGTCTCATCAACTCCCGTATTTTTATGTTTATTAAAAGAGTACAATGCATTATCATCAGCCATCTTAAGCACTTTAGCTTCAAGTTCACTCCCTGCATAAGCGAGCCGAACACGACGTCCCCTCTTATTGCTTAACCACTGTTTCTGTGTTGCAAACCGTGCTTTAACAGGAAGGATTATCTTTGGTGGCAGAAGCATCTCTTTTGAATAGAACTGCCCTATAAAACTTGCAAGAAGTTCTTTACTATCAATATCTCCAAGTTTTTTCAGAAAAAAATCTTTTTGACCGATGACCATACCATTTCTTATGAACAACATAAATACAGATGCTTCCTGGTTTTCCCTGTATAGCCCGATAACATCCATGTCTCCCAGTTCCGGTGCTATTACCCGCTGTGACTCCCATGCCTTTTCAAGCGCCTTTAACCTGTCTCTTATTTTGGCTGCCTCTTCATATCTCTGTTCATCCGAGAGTCTCTGCATGCGTGACTGGAGACTTGACAGGAGTTCTTTTTTTCCGCCCTGTATGAATGATCTTACCTGATTGACCATTTCCATATATTTGTCCCGGTCTGATCGTGTCCTGAGAGACTCTGCACATGGAGCAAGACAACGCCCCATCTGGTATTGCACACAGGGTCTAAATGGTCTCTCAAGATTATACCTGCATGTACGTATCAGGAAATGACGGCGGATGAATTTTAACATTTCCCACAGAGTTCCTGCAGGGACATATGGGCCAAAATACAGAGCTTCGTCTTTCTCGAACTTCCTCACCACGTCAAGTCTCGGCCATTCTTCATTTATCGTTAACTTGAGATAGGGATAGTTTTTATCATCCCTTAGAATGATGTTATAACGGGGGATCACCCTTTTTATGAAATTTGCCTCGAGCACAAGCGCTTCAAGTTCATTCTTTGTAACAACATATTCAAAACCTCTGACTTCTTTTACCATTTTTGATTTCCGCGTATCTAGAGCCGAAGCATCCTTAAAATATGAGCTCAACCTGTGTCTAAGATTTTTCGCTTTTCCTACATATAGTACCTTCTCCTTTGCTCCTTTCATAATATAGATTCCTGGAGAAGAAGGGACACGTTGCACTTTCTGTTTAATATCCATAATCAAATTATAACCTATCGTTAATTTGATGTCCTGTATATGTTATTAATAGTGGTTCTTCTTCCATTTCGTTGGTAAAAAGGATTCCAGTGTTAATGAGTAATTAACAATTATCAATGAGTAACAAATTTCGCATTTTTTTCTTAAATAAATCTTCATTGTTAATTACGCATTGATCATTATCATAAACTTGACCCCTTGAATCCCTAAATGGTAAATATACCTAAAGGGGGGCATGAGTTGTAATCTTTTCAGATCTGCTGCTTTAGCTGAATCCGTCGAGAAAAGTCTGGAAGTATGATTTATATCATAGTCGTCTTTCTAAGCAGATTATAAAATCCTACAATAGATAATTACCCCAACGAGTCGTTGCGGCTCTTTTAATCACACCGTCCCCAGGGAGCCGCTTCGACTTCCCCCTCCAAAAAGAAACCGGGTTGACAAGTTGTCAAAATTGGTTAAAATAAAAGCGGCATTTACCTTTTTTATAAAATCATACATTAAAAGGTTGCAACCATAACATCGTATACCTTTTTATACATCATTTGTCATTCCCGCAGTCTTTTGAGCGGGAATCCAGTAAACCATCGCTCTGGATTCCGGATCGGTGTCGGGAATGACGGATACGGGAAGTCCCATGGGTGAGAAAAATTTATCAGATAATAAGGACTATCTTGACATTTCCCATGAAGAAGATAAAAGAATTGCTCCTATAATAGAAAAAATGTTGGAAATGGGAATGGGGGCAGTTTATGGACAGGAGGATGAGGGAGTACCTGATGCATATGTTGATTGTGAAGCAAATATCCGGCATTGTAAAGCCATATGCTGTACATTCAACTTTGCCCTGACTAAAAAAGAGGTTCAAAAGGGACATATCAAACACAATACCAGAAGGCCTTTTTTTATTGCCAGGGACAGCGATGGTTACTGTCCGCACCTTGACCGCGATACTCTTCAATGTAATATCTGGGAAGAGCGCCCTCTCAGGTGCCGCAGATATGACTGCAGAGAAGACCCGGATGTTTGGCCTAAAAAGGATTTGAGGTAATCTTGATGTGCCAAGGCTCAAAACGCACTCCTAACAGGTTTTTCTGTGGATAGCGGAGTTTGAGATAGCCAAGATCACTAAGCCTTTTATATACTTCTGTAACCGTGAAGCGCTCTGTGAAGTTGAGGACTCCAAATCCGGCTTGCCCCACGTCAAAATCACCATTGCCGTGAAATGAATACCCGGGCGGCGCGAGTGAGCGGGAGGCCAGAGAAAGGTTACCGCCATGCTTGTACGCCTTGTTTAAAAACAACAGAAACTGCTTCATTACACCGCGTACTCCTGAAGTCAAAATCACTTGTTCACCCAGCTGCTTCTTGATACTATTGAAGGTTTCAAAGGGAATACCCTTAAAAAGATAGTTCCCGGTATACGGGATTTTGAGAACTTTATCTCTCTTGATTCGGTCCGTGAGTTTTTTAAGGGGTTTTTGGCCGAAAAACCCGTAATGCTGTGCCTCTGCATAAAATATCTTTTCCATAAAATTAATTTCTGCTTTGTAAAACTTTCCAACTTGAGAGTATTTTTGAGCTATTTTGAGGCCGTTATCAAAGCTTAACATCTGAAAATTGCCATGTCCAACAAACTCTTGGAGACGTCTGAGCCGCATCACTGCAGACTTGAAGATTTTGTATTCACTACCAACAATTCTGACGTCATCTTCATAAGGTGCATCAAAGCTCTTCATTTTGTGCAAATAATCCCTGATGTGATCATCAAGGTCTTCCGACAAGGTGGCAGGAGGCTGCGTAATGTTTTTCGCCAGCAGCTCAGGAGTAATCCCCCATCCAATGAGGCTTAAGGCTATAGTCTTTAAAAAATCTCTCCTTTTCATCCCTATTCAATCAGATAATGATATCAAAGATATATTTTATCTCATATCGGCCTATTCGTTGTCATCCTTTAATATACAGGTTATTTTTTTATTTTTTATCAATTAGTCACATTAACCTAAATAATGCCGTATTGATTCGACCTCAAAATGTCTGACCCGAACGTCTAACGAGATCATTTACATAGCTAACTTTGTTAACCCAAATAATGCAGACATTGCTCAAAAATTTATTTAACTCGATGAATTTTTTATTAAATTATGCATATGACTTTGAATAAAAATATGCATAGGTACATTGATTAAAAGTGCTTTT
>CAYFXR010000128.1:0-10196 GCA_964347155.1 uncultured Nitrospiraceae bacterium
GGCTTAATTACGCTGATTTTTATCAAGTACACTGAATCTTTTAATTATGTGCCATATCATCTATATACAATGCTATTGCATTTATTTAAAAATAACAGAAGATATTGAAAAAAATATGAAGAAAGAAAGGGGCAGCCAGGATTAATCCCGGCTGCCTAAAAGATTGTCTGCTACAATTCCTCAAGCTCCACAGCCCGACCTGTCCTTTCCTTTATTTCATCCGCTATTCCGGACAGGAACTTGTCAATTGGAATGTCTACTGTTTCAGCTGCTTTATTTAATGTCGCAATCCTGCCCATTGTCTGCAGCATGACCGGATTACTCAGTTTCTTAAAATGGGGATGGAGTTGAATAAGATATTCCTTTATAAAAGGATAATTGGAGAGAAGGTCGTGAACCTTTGTGTTTGGCCCTAGTTTCATAGGAACCTCCTGTTATTTTAAAATCAGTTTGATATAATTTATTTCTTTTGGCCGCATCTGTTGCTGATAAAATTCGGTTGAACATCATCAATCCATGTAATCCCCGGCAGGCTCCCCTGTGAGAGAATTAAAGGTGCTGTATATGAATTTACCTTATGCTTATTTTCATGAACCGGAGACGTACCAGGCGGATAAACTTCATAAAGCAGTACCATAATGGTAATGAATAATATAATAGTGATAACAGATGTTATTATTATCTTTTTCATTGCACCGTCCCAATGAATATAATATAATTTTATCAAAAGAAGATACCTGTTTCTATCCGAAGTATTATGAAAATCAAAACCATTTTTTTAATCTTCCTTTTTCTTATTCTTGACAATATATCATCAGCCGCTGTCAGAGAATACAATCTTACCATTGCATATAATACGGTAAACTTCACTGGCCGTGACATAAGGGCCATGACCATTAATGATTCCATTCCCGGTCCTGCTCTGAGGTTTAAAAAGGGCGACTTTGCCAGAATCCACGTCAGTAATAAAATGGATGTTGAAACTTCAATACACTGGCACGGAATTCTGCTACCCAATTTACAGGACGGCGTTCCCTATCTAACCACTCCACCGATTCTGCCCGGTACTACGTATACATATGAATTCCCGTTAAAACATGCGGGCACATACTGGTACCACTCCCATACCGATCTTCAGGAACAGAGAGGGATTTACGGTTCTATAGTAATAGAGCCAGAAACGCCTTCAGTAAAAACAGACATTGATCACATAGTTGTTTTTTCCGACTGGACCGATGAAAATCCTGACGAAGTCCTACGCACCTTAAAGAGCGGAAGTGAATATTACTCTCTGAAAAAAGGGACTGTCCAGAGCCTTGCGGGTGCAATAAAGGCCGGTGCCCTACCGGATGTTCTTGATCGATCATGGATGCGTATGCCGCCCATGGATGTTTCTGATATCGCGTATGATCGTTTTCTGGTAAACGGCCGGCCGTCAGCATCACTTGATACCAGTGCTGGACAGACGGTAAGGCTCAGGATTGTAAACGCCGCGGCTTCAACCTATTTCTACCTTCAGTTTGCGGGCGGCCGCATGAAAGTAGTCTCAGCCGACGGGGGTGATGTGCAGCCCGTTTATCTGGACAGGTTCCTGATCGCAGTAGCGGAGACATATGATGTAATCATCAAAGTGCCTGAGAACGGCGCTTATGAATTTCGTGCTACCGCTCAGGACGGCTCCGGACATACGTCATTATATATAGGCCGGGGGAATAAGGTAGCAGCCCCGGATGTTCCAAAGCCGAACCTATATAAAATGCACAGCGGTGGGCATGGCAGATCAGACGTAAATATGAAAGGCATGGATCATGGAACCGGAGGATCAATGAAAGATATGCCTCATGGGTCAGGCAAAATGGAGATGAAGATGAACGGGCGTCCCCTTGCACCTTACGAAAATCTGAAATCTCTCACTTCCACTGCCCTGAAGAAAGATCTTCCTATACGCGAGGTTCGGCTGGAGCTTACAGGAGACATGGAGCGATATGTGTGGTCATTAAATGGAAAGACATTAAATGAAGCAGATATAATCAGAATTAAAAAAGGAGAGAATGTCCGTTTTGTGCTTGTCAACAAGACCATGATGCACCACCCCATGCATTTGCACGGTCATTTTTTCAGGGTCGTAAACAACAACGGAGACTACTCCCCTCTGAAACATACGGTTGACGTCCCGCCTCTTGGGACGACGGTCATGGAGTTTTACGCAGACGAGGAAAAGGACTGGTTCTTCCACTGCCATGTCCTGTATCACATGAAGTCCGGTATGGCACGGATTGTCCATTATGAGGGAACTGAACTGGATCCCCGAATCGCTGGGATCAGACCCAACATGTTTAAGGAACACTGGTACGCCTGGGCAAATGCCTCAATACTGACCCAGATGACAGAAGGGAAAATAGTTGCCGCCGATACCCGCAACACTCTCAGGGGATCATGGGAGGCGGGATGGGATGAGGACTATGAAGCCGTGCTCACCTATGAAAGGTATTTCAACCGTTTCTTTCAGGCCTTTGCAGGAGGCGTGTTGACTGACGGGGAACAGGATCACCGGGGAATTATCGGTATAAGGTATTTGCTTCCCCTGCTGATTGAAAGCGCTGTATGGATTGATAGCGAAGGAGATGTGCGCCTGTCTTTGGACAGGGAGATCCAGCTTACTGACAGATTGTACGCATTTGGAGAGTTTCAGTACGACACTGACTCAAAAGAAGAATGGGCAGCCGGAGCAGGCTGGACCTTTGGCAAGTATTTCTCCATAAGAGCCCTGTATCACTCTGAATACAAGGCAGGTGCAGGTATACACATCCGGTATTAGTCTACTAAAGTATGTCTTTCTTCTTTTCCTCAAATTCGTCTTTGCTTATTTGTCCACTGGCATATCTTTTCTTTAAAATATCAAGGGCCGTCTCTGACCGGCCTTCTTGCTTTGAACCGCCGGCAATCATGTTTTGGTTCCATTTTACGAACAGATTGACCAGACAGGCCTCGATGTTCAGATGGTAGCGGGAAACTGGCTTATTAAGCTCGAATCACTTTACAGGACTGGCGAGGGAGGAGATTTTATCGCGGGCGTTGGAGGGTTTGAGTACACCTTTGTAAACATAGCGTTAAGCGGCATTGATTTAGGATTAATAGGAGAGTGGGCGTATGATGAAAGAGGCAAGGAATCCACAGTGGTAATCAAAAAAGATGTTTTAGATGTTCTATCCGAAAAGGACAATGGGGGACGAAGCTGATTTTTATATTGTCTTCATACTTTCTTCATGATTTTCAGATACTATTTTTATATTAACAGAACAACTCCCTCAATGATAACGGGAGCGGAAACCTACACCGGGATAATAACATTCAATTCGACTAATAATTTCCCCGGTGTAGCCCAAAAAAGAGACACAAGAAAGGAGTAAACAATGGATACGTCAAACAATACTTTTAATCTTGAAGTTACAAAGACAGATGCGACTTGTCCGGTAGGAGAAAAGGTCGGGAGTAAAAATCTGGAGAAAGGCAAAATCCCTGTTCTTTCCTGCGAAGGGGCTTGCATACGGGGAGAAATCGCCCGTGTTGCTGCAAACCTGGTGGCAAAGGAAGAACCGTACCGGCGCGGTTGTCATGCTGAACTGTTTACTGTACCAAATTCAGCAATGGCCAACTGGTTTAAAAAATCAGATAAAGTTGTACTGATCGACGGCTGTTTTCTGCGGTGTCATGGTAGAATTCTGGAAAACATAATAGGTGAAGAAAATCTGATCCAATTCGATGCCCTTTCCTTTTACAAGAAGTACACAGACCGCTTTGATATCGACTCTGTCCCTGAAACTGAACGGAATGAAGTAGCCCGGTATGTAGCAGACACAGTCCTTACAAAACTAAGAAAGAGAACGGAAAACGAGGCAAGAAAACCAGAAAATAGGGTAAGTTGCAGTTGAATAAAAAAGCACTGCTCTCTTTTAATGGGCCTGGTCATACCAGACCCTTTTTTTGTTTCATCCGTTAATGATTATTTTTCCAATTTTATAATGTTATTGATAAGTAGGTGAAACAAACAAACGGGAAATTTTTGACCGAAATTCCCATCAGTTCAACAAGTACTTCCTGTTTATCTTTTAATTCTATTCCCACCGAACTATAGTAGATAACAAACGTTAATCAATAATCATAGTATTTGCGCAAGTATGCATATAACAAAAATTTATAGATTCAGGCCTATAAATATTTTTTATTTGACATTGAATTAATTTTAGCGTAAAAGAATTGTACATGCATTTCCTTTCTCTTACTTCAGCATAGTTATTATTTACAGATAACTGTTTTCCGATAAAGCCAAACCCTTTACAAAAAGGGGACGGAAAGTGGCGGGTTTTTATTAAAGATAGCCGAACTGCCGAAGGAATAAACCTTTGGTGAGTTCGTCTTTTTTATTTGATCATATCATGTCATGAAGACCAAAAAATAAATACAAGGAGAGGGATAAATGATGAAGAAAAAAAATAATATTAATTATTACGGCGTTGTTTATGGCATTACCGGCTATTATATAGGCTTCAGCAGGTGAAACAGGGTCAGGTATAACAGAGGCTAAAAAGGCGGTCCTGATAAATCCAAAGACCACTTGACAGTGGAAAAGAACATGGAAAGTGAGCCTATCAGGCTCAGCTTTGTAAACGGCAGGGAAGAGCCTCAGATAACAGCAGAGGGTTTGCAGGAAGGCAATGTCAATCACTTTATCGGAAATGACCCATTAAAGTGGAGGACCAATGTCTCTACTTGGAGTGCCGTGCGGTACAGGGAAGTATATGAAGGTATAGACATAAAGTTTTATGGAAGCAACCGTCAGCTCGAATATGACCTGATAGTAAGCCCCGGGGCAGATCCCAAAGTGGCAAGGCTTGCATACAGCGGTATTAAAGGACTGAGGGTAACGGAGGAGGGAGAGCTTGAGATAGGGCTTAAAGAGGGAAAGATAATCCAGAAGAAGCCGTTTTAAATTAAATACGGTGACTGACAAATCACTTCGCAGAAGCGTTCTTCCAGCTAGGAATGAACATCGGGGTCTTTTCCATATAAAACCTGTACTCATCTCCAAAGATCTGTGATACCTCCCGTTCCTCCCTCTTTGACAACCGGAAGTAAACATAAACCAGCACCGGAAACATTAAAGCCGTTATAATTGTGGGCCACTGGATGAGCATGCCGATCATAACAAGGAAAAGACCGGAATACTGGGGATGTCGTACATATTTATAGAGACCATCTGTCACCAGTTCGCCCTTTGCCCCATGAACCAGCTTCCACCCCTTCCACATTATCCAAAATCCTATAATAACTAACATATTACTGATTAAATGAACTACAGAGAGCATGAAAGCTCCTCCGCCGAAAAATACAACCCATAGGTGGCCGCTTGCATGGGAAAAAGGATTCAGTGCTGGATAGGCGCTTCCAAGCAATCCCGTGAGAATGTATATCGTAAGTGGAAATCCATACATCTCCGTAAACAAGGCAACAAAAAAGGCAATCGTCACACTCATTGAACGCCATTCTCTTTTCTTTACAGGAGTCATGAAACTCAGAATGAAGAAAACAAAGAGGCCGGTGTTCACAAGGACAAGGCTCCAGAAGCCATATGCATATAAAATATCAAAACCATGCATTCTCAACCCCTCCTTCTTAAACTTTTAATTTCTAATTCAACAATATTCCAAACTATTGAATCAAATATGAATGACCTGTGAAATAATTATGAATATCTTTGAAGCAGACAAGTTCAATATATCTCAATAATTCAAAGAGTTGAAGAACGGTTATTCCTACCAATAATGTTCTCATTTTGAACCTCCTGTTTGATGTGTTTATAAATCGACTGCTATTAATGCAATCGTGTTTAAACATTTCCTATCTTTATTCTTAGAATACCGATCTCTTTTGAAGAGAAAATGAAATAAAAGTAAATACATTATGAAGATAATATTACTGTATAAAATGATTGCCCCGATAACTTTTCAGGTAGTTATTTAAAAATTTGAAGTTGTGGACCGTTACAACAAACGGGCTTATATATTGAATCTGAATTTTCTCAGCCTTAGAGCATTTGTTACTACCGTAACTGATGACAATCCCATTGCGGCTGCTGCAAACATTGGATTAAGAAGTATCCCAAAGAATGGAAAGAGCACGCCAGCTGCGACGGGAATTAGTATTGTATTGTATGCAAACGCCCAAAACAGGTTCTGTTTAATATTCCTAAGGGTCGCCTTTGAGAGTGCGATCGAGGCCGCAACTCCTTTGAGGTCCCCACTTATAAGGGTAATATCAGAGGCCTCCATGGCTACATCCGTCCCTGTTCCGATCGCAATGCCTACATCGGCCTGGGCAAGGGCCGGCGCGTCATTAATACCGTCACCCACCATTGCTACAACCTTGTTTTCAGCCTGAAGCATCCTCACCTCTTTTGCCTTGTCTTCAGGAAGCACCTCTGCGAATACACGGTCTATGCCGACCTGTTTTGCGATCGCTTCAGCAGTCCTTTTGTTGTCGCCCGTAATCATTACCGTTTCGACGCCGATTTTAGCAAGGGCCTTTATAGCGGCAACTGAATTCTCTTTCAGCGTATCTGCCACGGCGACAAGTCCGACTGCGGCTCTCTCCACGGCGACATACATGGGAGTCTTGCCTTCGCTGGACAATCTTTCGGCCTTTTCTGAAAGGCCTCCGAGTATCACTTGTTCATCTACCATAAAATCAGCATTTCCGAGAAGAACTCTTTTCCCGTCGATAACGGCCTTTATTCCACGACCCGGAACTGCCTGAAAACCGGAAGGTTCTTTCAGCTCAATGTTATCTTCCCTGGCCCTGTTGACGATGGCCTCCCCAAGAGGATGTTCCGATCCTTTTTCAGCCGAGGCCGCGAACAGAAGTATATTGCTATCCGTCATGTCGAAAGGCTGTCCAACGGCCGATTCTGCAATTATGTCAGTCACTACAGGCTCTCCTTTTGTCAGCGTACCGGTCTTATCAAAGACAATTGAATTTATTTTATGGGCTGTTTCAAGAGACTCTCCTCCTCGTATCAGGATACCATTTTCAGCTCCCTTCCCTGTGCCGACCATTATTGAAGTAGGAGTGGCCAGACCCAATGCACATGGACAGGCAATGATAAGTACGGCAATAAAGTTAAGCAGGGCATATGTAAAGGCGGGGGCAGGTCCGATGAAAAACCATATGATAAAAGTGACGGCGGCAACTGCCATTACCGCAGGGACAAAAAAGGACGCGATTTTGTCCGCGAGACGCGCTATGGGCGGCCTGGAACCCTGAGCCTCCTGGACCATGTTTATAATCTGGGACAACATGGTATCCCTTCCCACTTTGGTGGCCTCGAACTTGAATGAACCTGTCTTGTTAATTGTCGATCCTATTATGTCACTGCCGACATTTTTTTCAACCGGTATTGACTCGCCTGATATCATGGACTCATCAACCGATGAGTAACCTTCCTTCAGTATTCCGTCCACCGGTATCTTTTCACCCGGCCTGACCAGAATGGTATCGCCGATTTCCACATCTTCAATCGGGACATCCTTTTCCTCACCGTTCTTTATTACTCTGGCGGTCTTTGCCTGAAGGCCTATAAGCTTTTTGATTGCCTCCGATGTCTGCCCCTTTGCCCTGGCTTCAAGGAGTCTGCCGAGAAGAATCAGAACTATAATGGCCGCAGCAGTATCATAGTAAACCTCGGCAGTATATCCTTTGATTTCGAAAAGGGAAGGAACAATAGTCGCGGTTACACTGTAAATGTACGCAGCCGATGTTCCGACAGCAATGAGTGTATTCATATTGGTTGTTCTGTGACGGGCGGCTGCAACCGCTCCGGTATAAAACTGCCAGCCGACCCAGAACTGGACGGGAGTCTGTATTATCAGCTGTATCAGGAAATTTACCTGCTGTGGTATTTCCGTTAATGCTGTCAGGCCGATTTTATCCCAGTACACCAGTATAAAAAGCGGCAGAGTAAGTATCGTCCCGATTATTAGTTTTGTCCTTAATTTCCGATATTCCTTCTCCCTTTCACGCTTTTCTTTTTCAACAATGTCCTCCCCCCGCTCAACCTCCACGATACCGTAGCCGATGTCTTTAAGGGCCTTCTTAAAGTCCCTCATACCTGCCGCCAACGGATTATATTCAACCGCCGCCTTTTCCGTAGCCAGATTAACTGAAACGGACAATACCCCCTGTACAGAAGCAAGCGCTTTCTGCACTTTATTTACACACGAAGCGCACGTCATCCCCTTTATTGGAATTGTGACCTTTGAAACAGAAACACCATATCCCTGGTCCTTTATTACTTTTATGAAGTCATCTACTGATGCTTCAGCGGGATTATAATAAACTGTTGCTCTTTCTGCTGCAAAGTTGACTGTGACGCTGGTTACACCTGTAAGGCCGACAAGCGCACGCTCTATCTTCGAAGCGCATGAAGCGCAGGACATGCCTGTTACCGGCAGGTCTATCCTTTTCGAATCAGCAGATACTTCTCCTTCCTTCATTACCTCAGTCCCGGAAGGAGACCGGCTGCTGCCGCCGTTGTCGTTCCTTATGAAATTTGCAGGAAACCTGTCGAAATTTTCCTTGCAGGATTTTGCACAAAAGAAGTATACCCTGCCTTCATACTCAGAAGTTTCTGCTGCATCCTTCTCATTTATGTCCATGCCGCAAACCGGATCCTTTACCATGATTACCTCACCGGCACTTTCGTTAACAGTGCCTCAATATTTCTCTTTTCTCTCTTTTTTATATCACGGAATTTTGAATAAATTATGAATTACTCGCCCCAAATACATTCAGGGAAATATTAGGAAAACATTGATACTTTATACTCTCCTCAAAGGCAGTTTTATTACAAAAGTAGTTCCCTTTCCCGGCTTGCTCTCAACAGAAATGCTTCCCATATGTTCCTGAATAATTCTATGGGAAATGGTAAGACCCAGGCCTGGTCCATATATTTTAGTGGTATATAGAGGATCGAATATATATTTGATTTTGTCTCCCGAATCCCTTTGCCGCTATCAGTAATTTTTATCACTATCTGTTCATCGCTTATGAAATTAGATATCGTAAGAAATCCGGGTTTTTCTTCCATGGCTTCTATCGCATTTCTTATAATATGAGCAATCGCTGTCTTGATCCTGTTACTGTCCAGAAGCATTGAAGGGAGTTTTTCAGTCAGTTCAATTTCTATTTTTATCTTTTTAGCTTCGAGATCTTTTTTAAATATTTCAACAGCGTCATTAATAATATTATTCACATTTTATGTTTTTCCTCACGGCGGTCACGCAGGGCACCGTCTTCCAGCCATAAAATCCGGTCCGCAACGTCTTCAACGCGCGGATCATGCGTCACTAAAATTACAGAACGACCCTCGTCCCGTGCCACATCATGCAATATCATCATCACGTCCTGACCGCTTTGTGAATCAAGATTGCCGGTTGGCTCATCGGCAAGTATTACTGGCGGCTGATTGATAAAAGCACGGGCAATCGCAACACGCTGTTTCTCGCCGCCCGACAATTTCCCGGGCAAAGAATGGCGGCGAGACGCAAGACCCCCGTCTTCATCAGCTCGCAAACTCCCTCCATACAGTGTGGTCAAAAACAAAAAATAAATAATTGTTCTCTTCATCTATTAGCCTCTTACGACTGTTGCCTGACACATTTTCATAAGCAAGTACAACTGATCGCTATGATTTCTTCCGGTCCTCAATCCGTACGGCCATGAATATTTACAGCAATTACTGTCGTGTCCATGTACTTCAGACCCCTTAACGATCTTATCAAGCTCTTTTCGATTCTCTCTTTACACCCTGTTGTTATATTTTCCCTCCAATAGATCTGCTTCATCCGCTTGAGCACTAACAAAACATAATAAAAACTGTGACGATAACTGCTGCAACTTTTTTCATCCTCCCCTTATGCGCATAATGAGCACAGCCACAGTATTAGCTGTGGCTGTGCTCATGCTCTGTTGATTCTTCAGCAAACTTATCAGGCTCTTTTTTAAATGTCTCCTTGCAGCCGGCAGCACAAAAGTAGAAAGTTTTCCCTTTATACTCAGTTTGAGCAACGGCTGTGTTTTCATCAACTGTCATCTTGCATACCGGGTCCTGTGCCATGGTCTCACCTTCTTTCATGTAGTCT
>CAYFXR010000129.1:0-9528 GCA_964347155.1 uncultured Nitrospiraceae bacterium
GTGATTCCTGTTCGTCAGGTCAGTGCTTTGCCTACGGTTCCCTCCAGACTCCTCCTCACGAAGAATGCCCTGTCCGTTCAGCTAGTAGTTCCCCTTACCGGGCCTATAGTGGACTTTCACCTCCAAGAAACTGCGCCCTGCCGGGCGCACCATAAAAATAGGGCTTGAGAAATCCAAGCCCTGTAGCGCCCAATTAATTTGTCACCATTTTGCTGGATGAATTGGAAAGGGAGTAATGACTTTATCTTGTTATTAATAGAAAAAAGCTTTTCCAAAAATAACAACAACACCATCTTATCTACAGTACGGAAATGCAATTAAGATTACTGGAAACACCTACAACTCTTCAGGATAAGGAAAGACTCAAAATTAATGAGTACATATATAAACAAACAACTTCAAAGAAAAGAAATTTTGAGGATTATGGTTTGAAACATTCAAAAAAAGGGCTTGGAATTAACCAGATCCCATTTCACCAAATCCGTTTTTTACATCAAGCATTGAAATGTCTACGATTTCTTCAAGTTTCATCATTCGTTCACTACTTTCCTATTCCATAAAACCAAACTCATGCATTATATCTTCTTCATCCAAATCATCCTCTATGAACATATCCGTCCCGGTAGAGGAATGAGCAAATGATTTAGTCTTATCAACCATATCATTGTTTGGCAGTATTATGATCCTGTTAATGATCTGTTCTCTGTCTTGGGAGGAGAATAGAAGCATATAATTTTCATCATTCAGTATATGTTTAACTGCTTCAACAACCGGCCTGTCTTTAAAACCAAGTGTTACCTGCTTGCTTAATTCCGGTTCCTGCCACAAAACCTCTATACCTGTGATACGGCTGAACTCCTTCATTGCCTGATTCAATGTAGTTGAAGGCATATTAACTGTCAGTTTCCCTTCACGAAATATCATTGCCGGAATGTTACGTTTACCCTTCTTCTGACTCTTTTGAGGCACATCCTTTGTGGTTGTCCCCTTTGCTGCATCATTCATGTAATTCTGTGTACCAAATACGGGTAAGCATGTCAAAAAAACACCTAATATAATTCCAAGCCACCAGTACTCGGTTAAAAAACATGCCTTTTTAGAAATCAATGACTTTTTCATTTTTCCTGTCCTCCATATATTAGTTAAGTTTAAAAAACATAATCTGTTTGAAACATGTTAGATTTTCAACAAGCAATCCGGCTTTATGAGCAGGAGGGAGGCTTCAGCCTCCCCACGTCTCGGATTGTACATGCAACTGCTTATCAGATAGGAAAAGCCCGATGTACTACTGCTCCTCATCAGCGCATATCGCATATACTCGTAGATTTACCGTTACAGTATCGTTAGAATCATTGTGCCAACTTACATACCATCCATTGTCACCCCATGGGAGGCTATTAATCATCTTGATGTGATGCTGCATTCTGTATGTATATCCGCCTCCCCCTAACACCACCTTGTCGCCAGGGCAAGATACTCCCATACCCATCCTAGCACTGGGCTGGAATGTATGCGGCAGTTTCTCCGCGACTTTAATCTCACGATGCTTCAAATACATGTGGGCCAAACTCACGTTGGTTACTGCAAATAACATCGTCATGAGAACAAATGTCATTGCAAATCCAAATAGAATCTTTTTCATTTTGTTTTCCTCCTTTCTTTTAAAATTTCAACTTACGTTGATATTTCCATAAGATCAACTTGCATGCCAGATCATAACTATTTGATTTTGATAGATTTTATGCCTTTTGCTCGGTTAAGAAATATACTGATTTTCGGTATGAGTAAGCTTTTTCGGTATCTAAATTGACGATTATAAAGAAGGGCAATATACAGCAAAATTGTTTATTACCAAATGCAATCTTATATCAAAAGACGAGATAAAAAATTCTGACTATCGGGAGGGAACTCTCTTACCTATTTCACTCAAGGTATCATTATTACAGGTTGAAACATGGCATACAAAGACACGTCTGCAACACAATACTTCTGTAAGTTATGTTGCATAAAAGGCGAGATTCACAAAAACAACATAATAGAGGATTATTAAAGGAATAGAGACAGAAGCAAAAAACTCAATAATAACGGATTTTTAATATTCTCTTCTCTTTAAAAATTCTGAAGATAATTATTTTAAATCAACAAGTTACTATTGCTGAACAGCTTTTTTCAATGTCAAATAATCATGCGCTTTTGTAATAACTAATGACAATTTTGGAAACTCATTAACTCCAAAGCTGCCCGTGTTTTTACTTTCTTCTTTTAATATGTTGTATTGAGGATTGCATTTCTTCAACCGCTTTTTACACAAATTCCCAGCTTTGATTCTGCCATATCACATTTAATAGTCTGCGGTAAATTCACATTTTCATAGCAGGTTGATAACTGAATCCCTGCCCTTAAACAAATATTGTTTATTCGTTCCAGAAGATTGGTTCTGTGTTCAAAGGGGAGCATATAACAATTCTTAAACCATTTTGCTCCAGCATTTTTGTAATATTCTTTAGATTGATAATAAAATTCAGGGTATTCCATCTGAATCGCACCGACTAATCTGAACACCTTCGCAATAACATGATTAACTCCTGCATTTTTAATGGCATTAATGAGGAGATCCAGTTCTGAATCTGTTTGTCCTCCTATCTCAACCGGAATCAAGGGATCAATTCTAACTGCAAATTTATCAAATCCGAGGTTTATAAGTTCTTTAACCGCATTTATTCTGTCCTTTATAAAAGGAGCAAAGGGTTCCAGCTCTTTTCTGTCTTTATAAAAAGCAATGGTAACTTCAAAAGCTGTCCTTTCAGGATCAAGGGATTTGATATATTCTTTATCAAGCAATGCACCCGGATTCTTGCTGATAATTAAGACGTTAATTTTATTTTCCTTCAAAGTTTTTAGTGAAAGCAACGTATGTTTGAATGTATTCTCAAGTGGCTGCTGCAGGGGATCAGTGCTGTTTGAAATTGATACTATCAGATTTTCAAGTGAATAATCAAAAACCATTTTGACATCATGGTTAAGGGCTTTTTTGAATGATTTCTTTTCACGGGGCTTTTCAAAACCTCTCATCCACCAGTTATAACAATATGCGCATTTGTGGCTGCATCCGACGTACGTGTTTATACAAAGACGGGGAGGACAGCCGAATTCATCGCGGCTCTTATGAGGATTAAAGAGTTTTATTACTTTGCTCTTCTTATCGAAAGAATGTATTCTGTCTTCAACAGTTTGTTTCATTTCATAGATTATTTCTTGTCTCGCTCTTATGAAAAATAAAGAAATAAGAGGTATGACATAGGAAAGGCATAGGGGACAAATGTTCACTTCCCTAGAAAAGATAGTTTGTTTCAAATCGCCATTCATGGTAGGAAGGATCAGTGCCGTCTGATCTATCATCGGCATCAACAAGCCCGATTCGTATTTTGGCTTCCAAATTGGGCAAAAAAGAGAGTTGTTTCCACATATCAATGTGGATAAACGAACGGTCTGTTTTTTCATGTCCTCCCAATCTTTCCTTGTCATCATCGTAATTCATAATGGTATAATCAACACCCGCCCTGAATCCCGGAATAATCCCGGCCTTGGCAAAGTTATAAAACACCATAAACATCCATGATATGGTATTGGCCTCCCAGTTGTATTGTGCCATTGATCGTGTATAACCGCCGGTTGGGAATCCTCGCCAAGGGGCAATCAAGTCTGCATTATCCTCCACCTTGGTATAACCCACATGCAGACTTCCGGCCCCTTTTTTGAGCACTGCTCGCATTCCCAGTAATCCACCGTCCATATTATCTGCATCTTTATACCCTTTTGATGACCCGCTTAGGCCTGCCAAACTTCCATTTAATGCCGCACCACCTATTGCTCCTGCCCCGTCATCGAACTGTCTCATATATCTAATACCCGGTGTTATGGTCCATTCATTGTCCAACGGTATTACAAGATTCGCTTCCACCATGGCAGAATAGAAAAGTTCCGGGACGTTATTGAACGACGCATCAAGCTTCAAATTCCTTATGGTTTTATTTGTTGATTCCAAAATAAAAAGCTTTGTATTAATGTCTTCTGCATCAAGTCGATCTTTTGTCAACCCGGAGTATTTTACCGAGTCATCATTTTCATCCCAGTTGTCGACAGCAATGACATCATGGAAATCAGTATGGTCTCTCAGTTTTTGTCGGGTAAAGTACGCGGCTCTGATGGTAGTTTCCGGAATACTCGTATTGAATACGCTGAGCCCCTCAAACGTATTGGGAATCATCTTGGTATCGTTTGATTTCGTTAAAAAGCTTTCATAAATCTGGCGTCCGAGTTTAATATCAAAGCTGTTATTTTTATATTCAAGGTAGGCCTGGGCAAGGGAGGTCATACCCCAATGACCATCGTATGTTCCACTATTTTTTATCTTATTTCTCTCAAAGGTATCCTTTCCAGTTCTTACAAACCCAACGTCTTTTTTATCCACGTTAAATCCATCGATGGGATTCTGGGTGGTATACAGCCCAAATGTCACACCGATGCCATGCAGATAAGCTGTTTTATATATAAGACTTCCACCGACTCCAAAGGCACGGTTATCTTTTTGTCCGTTTGAATCGTGATTCCATTCCCAATAAAACAGGTTCGTCCTCAACCGCCCATATACCATACCCCTGGCAAACACTTCGGAAAGATTCTCTGCCTTTCCAGGCAGCACATGATAAACCTCTGTCATATTATTCTGAAGGGTCCGTTTTGGTTTACTATCCGCTGCCAATGCCATACAGCTTATTAAAATGAAGATCAAAGCGCACAAACCAATGAATCCGACTCTCTTCTTCATAACCGTCCTCTCTATCGTCCTGAATGAGGTAAAACATTAATGTGTGAACAAGGGATTTTAAATACACAATGATATAACCGCTAGCCATGATGATCAGTCTAAGTTTATACCATGGATCAAGCAGCTATGAATTGATATTCTATTCGTGTTTCTGATGATTGTCAAAAAACTTTTATTAATTATATTATTAGAAGTTCTTCTTCATGTTAATTAATCCAAAAAATACATTCAAAATAATGAAAATTTCTTGTCCTGATGCATCACTGGCAACATTTTTTAAGTTATATCCCCCTCTTTGGCAAAGAGGGGCAAAGGGAGATTTTTAAAAAAAATTTTTAATAAAATCCCCCTTAATCCCCCTTTTCCAAAGGGGGAGATCATATGGGTTTGCTCAAATTACTAAGATAGATGATGATACGGATAAAAAATTGAAGGAACTTATGGTCCAAAAATTCTTGAAAAAATAAAAGCTGTTCATGGTAAAATTATATCAAGAAAAAAGCAACGAAGGGGATATATATGTCAAAGAATAGAGCAAGTTGCTATTTCTGCGGTAAAAGTATCAAATATACTGATTGTTCCGATGAAGTGACTTTCCCGGTGAATGCACGTTGTGAAATGCTAAAAGGCTGGCTTTTAGTCAGGCAATGGAAAGGGATAGGCTCAATTGAAGATTATGACTTCTGCTCTCTGGATTGCCTTCAAAAATGGGTGGTAAGCAAGCTCCCTGCAATCCCTGAGGAATATCTAAAATCATTTGATGAAGACAATGATAAGTAGGTTGTAAAGAGTTTTATAGCTTACCAGCAGATCATCCCTGAGCGTACCCTTTTCTGTGATCTTTTGATGACCCTCTATACAATCACATTTTTTTGTAGTACTCTTTAATCTAGAAAACTATTTAAATATTACAAAGAGCATATTATGTTATTAATTGCCCAAGATCTTAATAGTTGTTTAAGTTTTTTTATAAAAGAATTCAATGGGTCCAGAGTTCACCATGAATGATAAAGATAAAACAAAAAATCAACTTATCAGCGAACTGTTGGAACTGCGTCAAAAAGTTCTTGAACTCGAAAAATCAGATAACAGCCAAAAACAGGCTGAGAAGATAATTCAGGAGTCTGAGAATAAATACCGCACCTTGTTTAAAAATGCTACTGATGCCATTTATATCATTGACCCCGAAACACAAAAGATTCTTGATTGCAACCCAAAAGCCTCTGAAATTACCGGTTACACGACGAACGAGCTCAAGACGATGAAAGTTGCAGATATTCACCCGGTAGAAGAACAAGATGTTGTCTCTAAAATTTTTAAAAAAATTTCTGAAAGGGGTTCTCTCTCTGGTATCTCCGGGATTAATCAACAAAGAAAAGACGGGAAACTCATACCCATCGAAATCAATGCAACAACGATCGAACTCGGCGAGAAAAAATACAGTTTAGGTATTATGAGAGATATCACCGACCGTAAAAAGACAGAAGATGCATTGAGAGAGAGTGAGGAACGATACCAGAAATTGTCCACATCAGCTTTTGAAGGGATTATTATTCATGATAAAGGAAAAATTCTTGATGCGAACCAGGCATTTGCCCAAATGTTTGGATACAAAATCCCTGAAATGATCGGGATGAACGGATTGAAATTAGTCAGCCCAGAATCACGTGATATTGTATCGAAAAAAATAAATTCTGGATATGAGAAATCATATGAAGCAACAGGCCTTAAAAAAGACGGTTCAACATTTCAAATGGAAATCAGGGGCAAATCAACAAACTATCGTCGTAAACCAGTAAGGGTTGCTGTGGTGCGTGATATTACCGAACGTAAAAAGATGGAGGAAGCATTAAAAAAATCAGAAAAACAGTTTCGAAATCTTGCAGACAATTCACTGGTAGGCATTTATAAAACAAATCTGAAAGGCGATATACTTTACGTAAATAATGCATTATGCAGGATTACCGGTTATGATTCTCCAGAGGAAATAATGTCAGGAGGTGTTCTCGAAAAATATAAAGATAAAAACGACCGGGAGATTTTAATAAAAAAACTAAAAGAAAAAGGTAATGTCACAAATTTCGAAGTTGAACTTGTTAAAAAAAATGGGGATACCATAATTGTTCTACTCAGTGCATTGCTGAAAGGAGATGTGATATCGGGAATGATTATGGATATAACAGACCGAAAAGAGGCAGAAAAAAATCTAGTCCATGCAAAGGAGAAATGGGAGCAGACATTTGACACAATCCCGGATATCATAGCAGTTATTGACAATCAATACAGAATCATAAAGGCAAATCAAATAATGGCTAAAAAGCTGGGTGTTACACGCAAAGAACTTATTGGCAAATTCTGTTATAATGTGATTCACGGCACAAAGAAACCACCATCTAACTGTCCTCACCACAAAACGATAACTGACGGCAAGGAACATATTGAAGAATTCTATGCAGAGAGCATGAAGAGACATTATATTATAAGTGCAACTCCACTTTTCGATTCTGAAGGCCAAGCAATTGGTGTGATCGAAGTGGCAAGAGACATCACCAAGCGAAAGAAAATAGAGGAACAATTACAGTCAGTCGCTATAACTGATGAGCTCACAGGGCTTTTTAACAGGCGCGGTTTCTTTACGCTTGCAGAACAACAATGTAAATTAGCTGATCGTACAAAAAAGGGGTTATTACTTCTTTACTTAGACCTCAACGGCTTTAAAATAATCAATGATACATTCGGGCATACAGTAGGTGACCAGGCTTTAGTTGATACTGCAACCATACTAAAAAAGAGTTTCCGCAAGTCAGATATTATTGCACGCATCGGAGGAGACGAGTTCGCAGTACTGTTAACAGAACCTTCTAAACCTGCTATAGAAAAACTAATCGTTAACCATATACAGGATAATGTAAGAATCCACAATACGAAAAGAGGTCGTAAATACAAGTTGTCACTCAGCATGGGTATAACGCACTACGATCCAGAACGTCCTCGTACCTTAGACAGCCTTTTGTCTCATGCAGATGCATTAATGTATGATGATAAAAAGCATCACAACATTGGAGAAGATGTGAGAGAAGAAAAAATAGAGAGACGTGTATATGAACGCTTTACGATCGGGAATAACTGCTGGGCAAGACTTAATGCAACAGATAAGCTCAAAATAAAAAATATAGGTATTGGCGGAATATGTTTAAAAACTTTATACCACATGAATACCAACAGTACTTGCAAAATTAAAATATCCTCCTTCAATTATAAAGAAATATCGGCCGAAGGTATAGTAGTCTGGTCATATTTAACAGGAACAACAACGGATAAGGATAACAGCTTGCCTCATTATGAGACAGGATTAAAATTTATCCAAATGAATAATAAGTTAAGAAGTTCCTTGGAAAAGTTTATTGCCACTCTCACTTGAATGCTCTTTTAATTCAAACTTGCATCGACATTTTTAATCGATTAACAAAATCTAAGTATTCTTCGGACGGATTTAAAACTTCAATACCCATACCATCGTGATAACCATCTGTTTTTGTTACCCGCTTTACTTTGGCAAGTATCTTTAATACTTCTTTTTCTCCACGCATAACTATTATGAACTTGGATTCGGAAGGGAGGTATCTCCTCGTTCTAACAAACATGCCTTTTTCTGAAAGATTCAAAACAGTTCCCGAATAAAACATATTATCATGGAAAAATCTTGCTTCTATATTTGCAAGTATTCTTTGATAAGCTCTTTTCTCGGTAAACATACAAGGTTTAGTTTTTTTGGGAAATAAAAAACTCATATTTATTTACAAAGCAAAAAATATACCAAAATAATATATCTTTTGAAATTAAGGGGATAGAGTAGATCAGATATTTTAAAACATACCAATATGACAAAATTATGACACAATACATTGACGTTCTATGCTGTTGAATTAAAAAAATAGTCTCATTCGTAAAAAAGTTGAAAGAATCCTCTAAGAGGCAATAAATTGAAATTTAACCCAAATAATGCAGACATTGCTCAAGAAATTAGTTAACTCGATAAATTTATTATTAAATTATTCATATAGCTTGGAACAAAAATATTCACCTTAGATTGGTTGGAATTGCGTCTAAGGTATCGAAAAATAATTTCTTTCACAACGCCTGCATTATTTGAAATGCATTTTTTTTGTTAACGTTGTCATTCCCGCAGTCTTTTAAGCGGGAATCCAGAGTCTTTTACGGGGAATGACAGCTAAAACATGAATGAGGGAAAAAATATAACAAAGGAGATTAAAGAAAAGTCTATTTTAATGATCGTGAACAGGGAATTTGTTTTAATCAGGATAGAAATAATGATAAAAGAAAATTTTCCTGACAACTGTAGGATTTAGAATAAGGGGGTCAAGGCACACGGTCAATTAGTACTGGTTAGCTCAATCCGTCACCCGACTTACACACCCAGCCTATCAACGTGGTAGTCTACCACCGACCTTCAGCCCTGTACCGGATGGTACAGGGAAGGGAGACCTAATCTTGGGGTTGGCTTCCCGCTTAGATGCTTTCAGCGGTTATCCAATCCGGACATAGCTACTAGGCATTGCTCTTGGCAGAACAACCTATACACCAGAGGTCCGTCCATCCCGGTCCTCTCGTACTAAGGACAGCTCCCCTCAAATCTCCTGCGCCCACAACAGATAGGGACCGAACTGTCTCACGACGTT
>CAYFXR010000130.1:0-4269 GCA_964347155.1 uncultured Nitrospiraceae bacterium
AATTACTTTGCAGATAACTCATTTTTTGATTTATAATGATGTGCGTTTTTGTAAACTCCATTACTATTTCACCTGCTTCAATAGTTACCCAAAAGGGCGAAAATAATGTGCAGGTATCATATAAATAAAAATAGAAAGGAGGTTAGTATGAGATTTTTACTGACACTATTTTTACTCATCACGGTAGCCTCTATTCCCTTATCCACCTCCGCTTCCGGAACAGCTTCAGGTGCACACGGCCCTACCGTACCCGGAGAGCTCATTTCCAATATCGATGATCTGGCAGCGAAGTTCGATCCGCAAGTGTGTGCCGACTGCCACGAACTGATCTATGAAGATTGGCAGCACTCGATGCACAGCAAGTCTTTCAGTGATCCACGCACACTTCAGACATGGAGGACTTTTATAAAGCAGGGACTTGATAAGGAAGACCATTTGACAAGGATGGACATTAAGAGTCACTGTCTGTGGTGCCATGCCCCGCACATAAAATATGCTACCGATGAGCTGGTTGCAGAGATTATTGATATGATAATAACCGCAGTTGACGACCCTGATAAATCAAAAAGAGATGCTGCAGTAAACGAGCTTTCAAAACTAAACCTCAATTGCTATGGCTGTCATAACATGTTTGCATTAAAAGACGGTTACTGGGGCAATAAGCCTGAAGTAGGAGCCATCTACGGTCCACGGGGAGAAGAAGATCCTGAGGAACCAAAACATGAAGATTTCAAGACTTATAAGTCCGAATATCTGACAACCCCCAAATTCTGTGCACGGTGTCACCACGGCTGTCCGGACAGCGTTCCATTCTGGCAGTGTCGCACATTGTACTCAAGTTACGTTGAGGACTTTGTGGAAAAAGGCGGTAAAGAGAGATGCCAGGACTGCCACATGAAACCGGAAGATCCGGAAGACCCTATGAGTCACAGGTTCTTTGGAGTTCATGAAAAAGACTTTTTTGCCGAGGCAATGGAAATCGAAATTGAAGCGGAACCCACACAGTTCGTTAACAACTACAAAAACGAATTAACCCCCACATTATGTCTGAAAGTAAAAGTAACCAGTCATTCAGGCCACGGTCTGCCAAACGGTTGAGTATACATACCGAAAGCGGCACTGGAAGTGACCGCAAAAGATCAGAACGGCAAAGTTATACACACTGAAAGAAGAAAGTACGACAACTGGAACCTCTGGTTTGAAGGAGGTAAATGGGTAGAACTCAGACAGTGGGATATCACGGCAGCAACAAATATCGACCTGGGCCTTAAGCCGGAACAGACAGATGCGGAAACACACATAATTCTCCTAGATAACACTACAAAATCCTTAGACATAGACGCAACTTTTCTCTTTGAGTACGAGCCCGGTCACTGGGAAACGATTAAAAAAACAACAAAGAATGTAATTTTCACGACTCCCAGGAAATACATTAAGCAATAATACGGCTTATCAACCCCGTGCCGTACTTCCGGCACGGGGTTTTTTCTGTCCTTTGATTTTATTTGCCCGCAATAACTGTTTCAATCTTTCAAGTTGTTGAAAAACTCACAGTAAAAATGTAAAATTCTTTAGTTAACGTATCAAAGAGCTGATAATATGAAAAAATTAAGTATAATTTTTATCATCCCGGTATTTATATTTCTCGCTTGCAGCGGCAAAGACAAGGTAAAGCCGTCTGAGGACTCCCGTTTAGCAACAAAAGCCTTTGACAGCATCTACATTATAAAAGCTGCTTATCAGGAGAAGAATCAGGCAATATTACAAAACCATATAGCTCCTGAGCTTGCAGAAGATATTTTGAAAAATGTCTTTTTTGAGAAAGCTGAACTATCTTTTAATCACAGATTAGTAAAGATAAATGACTCATCTGTAACTGTTAATCTTAACTGGCATGGAGCATGGTGGATCGTAAAGGATACGAAACTTAAAAACAGAGGGGCAGCTAATTTAGTATTAGATAAAGAGACAATGAAGTTATTGCAGATCGATGGTGATAATCCCTTCTCTATTCCATTAGTAAGAAAATAGCAATAGTTTTTTACTGACAACTGACAACCGACGACCGATAACTGTCTTTAAAGCCGAAGTGGCGGAACTGGCAGACGCGCTAGGTTCAGGGTCTAGTGGGAGCAATCCTGTGCGGGTTCAAATCCCGCCTTCGGCACCATTTACTGAAAAAGAGAAAGGGTCTGCACTTGAAAATGGAATTCCGGCAGGAAAGATTGAAAGCCCGGAAATTGAAACTCATTATTCAGGGATTTTTTCCTGCTTTATTAATTTTTGGAACTTATGCTATGGGACAAGCAAATTCAGATATTACCGCTTTATTGCCGGATACCATAGATGACTGGAAAGTCTCCACAAAGGATCAAATCTACGACCGTGAAAATTTATATGATTATATTAACGGTGGCGCGGAACTCTATTTATCCTACGGATTTAAAAAGGCCATAAGCCGGACATATTCCATGCGTGGACAACCGGATATAGTAGTAGACATCTTTGATATGGGAACCTCTCATAATACCTTCGGCGTTTTTTCACATTCAAGAGAAATAATAGATGATACTTTTGGTCAGGGTTCCCAGTATACACACGGACTATTGCTTTTCTGGAAGGATCATTTCTTCGTCTCCATTCTTACGAGTCTTGAAACAGTTGAATCCAAGAAGGCTGTTTTCAATATTGCCAGGAAAATAGAAACAGCTATCAAAAAGAAAGGACCACTACCTGAAATCTTAGCTCTTCTTCCACATCAGTCACTGGTAAGAGAAAGTATCCGCTATTTTCACCACTATATCTGGTTAAACTCTCATTACTATGTGGCGGACCGAAATATTCTTCATATTAATGAAACAACAGATGCCCTCCTGGCAAAATACGGAGAACAAGGAAAGCGATCTATTCTGCTCCTCGTACAATACGAAAAAAGCAAGGATGCAAAGATTGCTTATAATGATTTTATTAAATATTATCTGCCAAGGCTTTCCGAAGAGAGTGTAGTACAGATTGAAGACGGCACATGGACTGCCTGTCAGTTAACCGGGAACCTCTTCATAATTGTTTTCAATGTGCCCGGAAAAGACAAGGCATTACAATTAATTGAGGCTGTTCAGAAAAAATTGCTTTTCGAGAAAAAACTGAGTAAATAGGGTAAGTACAAATTAAACGTAAATTTTGCACAAGAAGAGAATTTTTAAAGAGCACCACATCCGCTGCTTTCGCCGGTGTATTGTATGTAAGCTCTCCGAAAAAACTTCTTGCCCTATCAGAAAAGAAAACGAGGGTTGTATTAATCCGAAATAAGGATTTGCTGGATGATCTCAACAGGCCAAGAGAAAGAATTGTCCGGCAGATGTTAGATGAAGCGGTTACAACTCTATTGAATGAAAAAGACCCGATCAAGGCATGGAAGCATCTTATAAGACCTGATGATATTGTAGGCATCAAATCAAATCAATGGAGGTTCTTACCTACTCCACCAGAATTGGAATCTGCCATCAAAAAAAGAATTATGGATGCCGGAGTCCATAAAAATAATATCGGTATAGACGATCGCGGGGTATTGGAGAATCCCGTATTTCTTAATGCAACAGCGCTTATCAATGTCAGGCCTATGCGAACCCATCACTGGGCAGGAGTGGGTAGTCTGATTAAAAACTACATTATGTTCGTTAAGGACCCCAGTGCCTATCACCCTGACTCCTGTGCAGATCTGGCCTCAATCTGGGAACTCCCGCTTGTCCAAGGGAAGACCCGTCTTAATATACTGGTGCTTTTTACACCTCTCTTTCATGGCATCGGTCCCCACCATTTTAATCCCAAATACACGTGGGCGTATAAAGGCCTTCTGGCGGGATTTGATCCGGTTGCGGTTGACTCCGTTGGAGTCCGCATTCTACAGTCGAAGCGAAATGAATATTTCGGTGAAATGCGTCCCCTGAATCCTCCACCCAAGCACATTATTATGGCCGATACCCGCCATCACCTGGGTACAGCAGATCTAAAAAAAATCGATCTGATCAAGATCGGCTGGAAAGCAGATATACAGATATATTAGCCCACCCTCCCCTTGTTGAATACATTAATCAAAGCTATAAATAAAAACATCATCAAAAATAACAGGTATAGCGATAACGTAAAGTTATAATTAGTTTCCATTCAATTGAGCACGTATTGGTTACATCTGCTTACCCTCAGGTCGAGGGAAGGCACAAAGTCAACGAGTACACCATCTTATCGTTAGCCCTCACTGATTAATAAAAT
>CAYFXR010000131.1:0-28257 GCA_964347155.1 uncultured Nitrospiraceae bacterium
GAAAAGTGGGGGAGGTGGTGGGATAAAAAAGATGAGATCGATCTTATGGCGATTAACTCAAAAGAAAAAAAAGCGCTGTTTGTAGAATGCAAGTGGAGTAAAAATTTTGTTGATATAGATGTCCTTAATAACCTCAAGAAAAAGGCAGACAGGGTTGATTGGTTCAGGGGTAACAGGAAAGACTACTTTGCAATCATGAGCAGAAAGGGATTCACTAAAAGGCTGAGAGAATTATCTGCAAAAGAGGATATTTTATTAAAAAAAGTTATAGGGTTAGGGTAAGGGTCAAGAGGCCAGTTTGGTTAAAGGGTTAAGTAGTTGGTTTGTTTTTACCCTTTGTTACCCTTTACCATAACCCAACTACCATACTGGCTTCTTAACCTCAAACCTTGACCTAATTACTACACCGGCCTCCTGACCTTAACCTTTACCTTTTTTTCTATGTATCAAAAGGAATTATCAGGTATAATACATTCCAGGAATACGGAAATGGCAGAGATTAGACCCAAATATTCTGAGAGGAAGAATATATGCCTGACAGGGACATTGTTCTTGCCAAAACCGGTGCCGGGATTCTTTCCCATTTTAAGTTTGTTAAGAAAAAAGGCAACTACTCAGGTCTCCCCCTTTGGAAAAGGGGGACTAAGGGGGATTTTATATAGAAAAAGTAGTGGAGCGTTTTTTAAATAGATATGGAAGAAAAAGAAGCCAGATCCATAATTGAGGCAGCCCTTTTTATAGCCGGAGAGCCGTTAAGCATTGATACACTTAAAAAACTGATAGAAACAGATAAGGTGCAGATTGAACGGCTTATAAGAGAGCTTATCAATGAATATACGCTGAGAAATTGCGGCCTCCTTATTGTCGAAGTGGCAGGAGGATTCCAGATGGTTACCAATCCTGCCTGTGCTCCGTGGGTAAAGAAACTCCTTTCAACGTCAATCCCTACGAGACTTTCGCAACCATCCCTTGAAACTCTCGCGATAATTGCCTATAAACAGCCGATTATTAAATCAGAAATAGAAGCGATACGGGGAGTTAATTCAGACGGTGTTGTTAAAACCCTCCTTGAGAGAAGACTTATAAAGATACTTGGAAGAAAGGAGGTGCCCGGCAGGCCGCTTATGTACGGTACGACAAAAGAGTTCCTTCAATATTTCGGTCTGAAAGACCTGTCGGAACTGCCTACGCTGAAAGATTTTGAGGAATTGGATATTCCTGAAGTACCTGAGACTTTACCGGAGGGAACAGGAGAAGCAGAGTTGTCCCAGATTGAGAACGAAGAAGCAAAGTAACAAAGGGGCAAAAGGGTCAGCAAAAGGGGTCAGGTCTTTCAATATAACAAAAATAGAATTTTTCAATTATCAGTCGTGCTATAAAGCGAACTAAAATGAAGTACCACAAAATGTACAAAATGTAACAATGAAAGACCTGACCCCGGAGCTATTTCTTTTCAGAATCCGCTTCTTCGGATTCTTCTTCTGTCTTAATAGAGACGTCTCTTACAAAGTCGGCACATTTAAAGTCTTTGCCGCTTACCGAAAACTTTTTCTGACAGGTAGCCCTCCAGGCACAGACTACACATATATTTGCAGACACGGTGAATCCCCCTGATTATGTTATATTAAAATTTTTATGCCAAATAAAAGTCAGTACCGTCTCAATATTTGTTGAGATACTGCCTTTTGAGTTTATTATAAATATTTTTTTATTTATATGGAATAACTCTTTTACTATTCGTTTTATTGGAACTGATTTTTTGTAACGGCTTTGAAGCTCGTCCTCAAACATGGGAACGATCTTATCCTTCATCCTGAGTTCAGTATCCATAAAGAAAATCGAAACTTCAGGTGACAGATCCTCTACCCGGTTTAAAAAGGCTGTTATTTCCCTGTCATAAATCTGTTTTGGCGGCGAGGATTTGATTTCCATATAAAGCAGTGAAGAATCCACTTTGGCTATCAGGTCGTAATCGCCACCCACTTGAGGTCTTTTAAACTTGACTCCCCATATAGTTTCTGCCTGAAAATCCTTTTCTATTAATCTGGCAACGAACCATTCGAGTGTTTCACCGAAGCTTTTTACAGGTCTTTTTTTAAGTCGGTAGCTCTTGCCGATTGTCTCGGCAATCCCTGCTTTCAGGAGGAAATCAAGATACTGTGTCGAAACCTGTCTTGTTGCGTATTTGGTAACTTTTTCAAGTGTAAAAGAATTCTGATGTTTTATAATATCACGGAGGAATAATCTGAATGAATATTTTTTAAGCTTTTCATAGAAGTCAGATATATATTTTTTATCCGGTACTAAAAGATCATCTGAGGGCTCTTTTTTATATACGGTGAATCCACGGCGTTTGAGCATAACTTCCAGAGAAGGGGTGTGTTCAGAAATGATTTTCCTGAGACGTTTTATTTCAGCTTTCAGGAGTTTAATCTTACTGTCTTTTTGAACATTCTTTTTTGTTCTTATCATGATGAAAACCTTCTCAGATCTTTGCAGATTTTAACGCACCACGTGTCTGTAGTCAAATTTAGTTTTATATTTAAAGGGAGCGTATAAAATAGAGGTTCTTTTTCCATTTAGTTGGTAGAAAGGATTCAAGTGTTAATGAGTAATTATCAATTATCTAATGAGTAATGAAGAATTGTATAAAATTTCTTAAAAAAATATTCATTATTAATTGATCATTTATAATTGATAATTCACTTGACCCCTTGAATCCAGAATAGCCCCCTCTAAAAGAAAAGTTCAGCTCCCTTGTTCTTGAAGAAAAGGCTTTCACAACCTACGTTATAATTATGGAAATTCTCAGGGGAGCTAAATCAGATGGAGAATATAATATTCTTTACGATGACCTGACGGCATTACCCCAGCTTTCTTTGGATTCAAATGTCTGGGAGACTGCATGGAAGACTGGTTACAAATTGCGGAAAGCAGGTGTCAACGTCCCTTTGGTTGATATACTTATATCTTCAATTGCAATATATCATAAAGTAATACTTATGCATTCGGACAAACACTTCAAGTTAATTGCAAAGCATACAAATTTAAAAACAGTTGAAATATAATTTTATTAAATTCTCTTTGCGATAAATGTATTCAATTAAAACCTACATGAGTTCTTTGATCGTTTCCCAGTCGACATTATTGTGAATACAGTCATATACCTGAAGACGAACGCCTTGAGTTATTATTCTCGCTCTATCTAGTTTTACTCCATTATCTGTGATATTTTCAGAAGCAATACCCCTTTCTATTTCATAATCACATGCTACGCCGATAATACCCTCGAGGTTTTTTCTCTGAATTAGTCTTTTCGTAAAACCAACGCTTGGGGTAATGTAAAACTGATATCCCTTTTGTTCTGCAAATGCATAAATATCCCCACATTCACAGAGGTTGCATTTATTACATATGATTCCGTCCGATTTTGAAAATCTGGCAGGGCATTTTTCGCTTATGAGGCAGTGTGGAAGAATAACAGCAACATCTTTTTTCTTTAATTTCTGAAAGTCAACCCTGTAATAATCATTTATAACTGATATGATGTCTGATCTTTTCAGGCCGAAAAAACCCTGAAGTTTGTAAATGTACAGGCTCATAAGAAATTTTATTTTTCTAAGCATTTTTCACATTAGTAAGAAATTTATTATCTTTTTAAATTTTAATTCTTAACGTAGATATTATCAATACGGTATTTTTTTAACATAAATTGAGCGATTTATTTTAATAAAGATGTGCGAGGCAGGGTCAAAAATTCAATTTTTTCACCTGCCTCGCTCAATTTATGTTAAAAAAATTTATTTTTGTAAAACATCTTCAACTGATTATATCAAAGACCTATGATATAATAATAATCAGCTGTGTTTTTTCTTCAAGCCGATAAACCCTCAGAAAAGAGAGCTAATGAGCCCAATTATTAGTTTTAATGAAGTCTACAAGGAATTTCAACCGAAAATTCTCCACTATATATCGCGGCTGACAGGCAACTATGAGGCTGAGGATATAACACAGGAAGTTTTCGAAAAGATAAGTCGCGGTTTAGAAGGTTTTAAGGGAAGATCAGGGCTTTCTACATGGATATACCGTATTGCCACTAACACCGCGTTAGACAGATTGAGGTCACCTTCATTTAAACGTTCCTCCGAAGAACTTGTAAAGGAGGATGAGGATAGAAATGTCTGGACAGGTCATCAGAAAGCACCTGTTGATCAGAGTCTTATCCGGAAGGAGATGGGTGAATGTGTAAGGGAATATATCGACAGGCTCTCAACCGACTATAAAACCATTATTATCCTCAGTGAACTTGAGGGATTTAAAAATAGGGAGATTGCTGATATCCTTCAGGTTTCACTTGATACCGTAAAAGTAAGGCTTCACCGCGCCAGGGCCAGCTTGAAAAAAGAACTGGATAATGGCTGTGATTTCTACCGCAACGAACAGAACATACTCGCCTGCGATCGGAAGGAATCCTCTTTTATAGAATTTAAATCCCCCCACAAAAAGAAATAGACCGTTATCCGGATCCGTTTTTACGGACACGGATACCGGATCACGGTTTATGTATCCTTTTTCTCCTTTCACTCGTCTATAGAGTTAGAAAGGAGGTGATATACATGTTCGGATCAGAATGCTTCGATTTTTCTATATGGTGGATATTCCCACTCATAATTATTGCCCTTTGTTTTTTCATTATGAGAGGGCGAACGGGTTCCATGATGTGCGGTCATGATTCACACGGGAAGGACAGCTAAATAAAAGAGTAATATTAATAATAAAGGGTAAACAATGGTTTGGATAAAGGTTAGGTCTATGACTCGTAGAGAAGCCGGTATGAGCAGGGTTAAGGTAAAGTTTAAGAAACCAGTATGGTAGTTAGGTCATGGTAAAGTGGAAAAAGACTAACTACCTAACCTGTTAACTAAACCGGCATCTTTACCATAACCTTAACCTAAAAATTTTTGACAATATGGTTAGTAATTACAGGAGGTTAACAATGAAAACAAAAGAAACAAAAAAAGCAAAAGGTACAGCAGACGAGACCAAAGGAACCTGGTTTAAGTGCGACCCGGAGAACTTTAAGGGGATGTTTGAGGAGATGAGTAAATGCTTTACGGGTCAGCACGGCTTCACCGATTGTTCGACCATGATGGAAGTCATGAAAAATCAATCCTGTTGCGGACCAATGGCTGAAAAAGAAACAAAGGACAGTAGCAGGAAGACAAAGAATGGTTGCTGTTGAAAGGAACAGCATAACAAGAGGAGGATAAAATGAGCAAATCAGACACCTTATTGAAACAGCCCGGAAAGTAGCAGACATAGTACTGGCAAAACTGAGCAACGAACAGGTAAGTGAGGTTGAAAAGCTTGAAAATACAGCGACTTGCGGCTAGCCTAAAAAAATGAAAAAAATACTTGACAAAACACATTATTTAGATTATTCTAAAATTATGGAACTATCGAACTATTCGAAAATCTTCAAGGCCCTCTCAAATGAACAGCGGCTCAAGATCTTTATGATGATCTACAAGAACTGCTGTGCACCTGAAGGGACTGTGGTAGGATCAGAATTCAGGTTTAAAGATGAATCGTGCTGCAGCATAAAGGGAAGTCTGGATAAGGCATTTACAAGAATTTGTGACTGCATGAATCTTTCGCGGTCAACAATTTCACATCATTTTAAGGAACTGCAAAATGCCGGACTCATCACCTGTGAACGGGAAGGGCAGACGTATAGATGCAGCGTCAATGAAGATGCAGTTAAAGCCATAAAAGATTTTTTGAAATAATTTTTTTGAAATATAAGTTCGAAATTCTTAAAACAATAGAATATGTGAATGAGGTTAGTCAAAAAGATGTAAAATTACTGCTGGTTCAATATTTCAGATTGAACCAGCAAAAGAGATATATTGGTAAAATGAAACTATAATAAAGGAGGCGATGATAGTGAAAAAAGAAGGAATAAAGAAGATTGTAAGAGAAGGCTATACCAGGGTTGCGCAAAAGGGCAGTTCATGTTGTGGTACTGTCAATACGTGCTGTGGAACTGATACAGCAAATTTTATCAGCAAGAAGATAGGATACACAGAAGAAGAGCTTAAGTCAGTGCCTGAAGGCGCTAATTTAGGACTCGGGTGTGGTAATCCTGTGGCTATCGCCTCTCTCAAAGAAGGCGAGACTGTTCTTGATCTTGGTTCCGGTCCGGGTTTAGATTGTTTTCTTGCTGCTGATAAGGTCGGTAAGAAGGGAAAAGTTATCGGAGTGGATATGACAACAGAGATGATTGAAAAGGCAAGGGAAAACGCAGAGAAAGGCAATTACTCAAATGTAGAGTTCAGGCTCGGAGAGATTGAAGATTTGCCTGTAGCTGATAGTTCTGTTGATGTGGTGATCTCAAATTGTGTTATCAATCTTTCTCCAGATAAGCAAAGGGTTTTTCAGGAAACGTTCAGGGTGCTAAAACCGGGTGGCAGAATAATGGTTTCAGACATAGTATTATCGAGGGAACTTCCGGATTTTTTAAAGAACTCCGAGGCTGGGTATATAAGTTGTATTTCCGGAGCAATAAAGAAAGAAAAATATATTAAGGCAATAAAGGATGAGGGGTTTAAGGAGGTTGAAATAGTTGATGAAATATCTGTTCCTGTTGAGGAATGGGTCAATGATCCGATTGCCAACTCGATTACAAAGCAATTAGGAATGTCGCCTGAAAAAGTAAAAGAGGTTTTAAGATCGGTTTTGAGCATTAAAGTAAAAGGAGTAAAATAAATTAGCTCTAATCCTTGAATGCTCCGTTTTGTAAACGTGGTGTTCAAAGTTTTCCTTTTATTTCTCCCCCTTTGAAAAAGGGGGATCGAGGGGGATTCTATAATAACAGCGTCTACAAATCCCCCTGCCCCCCTTTACTAAAAGGGGGGGGAATATATAAATTGAGTAGCATTGTCAAATGCATTATTTAAGTTAATCATAAGGAATAGATATGGGATGGTTTGAAGACTTTTTAGGGAAGTGGGTTATCAAACAGCGATGGTGGATAATTATTGCAACTATTATTAGTGTATTGACCGTAGCAAGTGGGGCCCGATTTTTGATTTTTATCAATGATACCAGGGTTTTTTTTAGTGAAGAAAACCCGCAGTTAAAGGCGCTTGTGGAGCTTGAAAACACTTATGCCAGAATTGATAACGTTGCTTTTGTTATTGCCCCGAGAAACGGCAACGTCTTTACCCGAAAAACTCTTGGCGCAGTTGAAGAATTAACCAAGGCTTTATGGAAAATGCCTTATTCAAGCAGGGTTATTTCCATAACTAATTTTCAACATACCAGGGCTGAAGATGATGAGCTTATTGTGGAAGATCTGGTCAGAAACGCGGATGGTTTATCAGAACCGGACATTACACGAATAAGGCAGATAGCACTTTCCGAACCCCTGCTTGTAAACCGTCTTATTTCTTCTTCCGGACATGTGACAAGTGTAAGCGTCAATGTTTTAATGCCGGGAAAATCTATAGATGAAGTTCCGGAGGTGGCTGCATTTGCGCGTAAAATGGCAGTTGACTTTCGGAAGAAACATCCAGAAATAGACGTATACCTTACCGGTGCCGTTATGTTTGACAATGCTTTCGGTGAGGCCACAAAGTATGACATGGCAACCCTGGTTCCGATAATGTTTCTTGCGATACTTATTATAATAGGGCTGACATTGCGGTCATTTTACGGGACACTTTCAACTCTCATCATTATTCTAATTTCCATGATCACCGGGATAGGGCTGGCAGGGTGGATCGGTATATCGTTTAACCCCGCATCAGCCAATGCCCCGACCATCATTCTTGTATTGGCAGTGGCGGACAGCGTGCATATTTTAGCTGTAATGTTTCAGGAGATACGGCTGGGAAGGAGTAAACACAATGCCATTGCCGAGTCTTTACGGATTAACCTTCAGCCGGTATTTATTACCAGCGTTACAACGGCAATAGGGTTTCTGACAATGAATTTTTCCGATGCCCCGCCTTTCCGTGATCTTGGCAATATTGTGGCTATGGGCGTAATGGCAGCATTTGTATATTCTGTACTTTTTCTGCCGGCCTTACTGGCTGTGTTGCCGGTTAAAATGAGACCGAAGACTGCTGAAGAGACTACCTGCAGATCCTGTGATAATTTAGCCTCTTTTGTCATAAACAGGCGCAGAATCTTTTTCTGGGGGACATTGATTTTAGTCGCAATTCTGACTACGGGCATTACACGTATCGAGCTGAATGACGACTGGGTCAAATACTTTGACGAGCGGTATGACATCCGTAAGGCTACTGATTTTTCAATAAAAAACTTGACCGGGTTCGATATTATAGAATATTCTTTAGACTCCGGAGAAACAGGCGGTATAAATAATCCCGGGTATCTGAATAAAGTTGAGGAATTCTCCAACTGGTATCGCAAACAGCCAAAGGTAATCCATGTCAATGCCATTACAGACACCATGAAACGTCTGAACAAAAATATGCACGGAGACGATGAAAATTATTACAGAATCCCTGAACAGCGCGACCTTGCGGCACAGTACCTGCTTCTGTATGAAATGTCATTACCATTTGGCCTTGATCTCAATAATTATATAGATGTAGATAAATCAGCTACCCGAATGATCGTAACGTTCAGGGGCATGAGTGCAAGGGAGCTTCGCGAAATGGATGATAAAGCACGTGCATGGCTGAAGGCGAATGCTCCTGAAAAAATGTTTACATATGGTTCCGGCCTGTCCATTATATGGTCACATATATCCCATAGAAATATTAACAGTATGCTTGGTGCATCCTTTTTGGCACTTGTATTGATTTCGGGCTTGATGATATTTGCACTGCGCAGCCTGAAGCACGGGATCTTGAGTCTTATCCCTAACCTGTCCCCCGCTTTAATGGCTTTTGGATTGTGGGGTTTTGTAGTGGGTCGTGTTGGACTGGGCTTATCGGTTGTAGTAGCGATGACACTTGGCATTGTTGTAGACGACACAGTACACTTTATGAGCAAGTATCTCCGTGCCAGGCGTGAGCATAAAATGAATCCGTCAGGTGCCGTCCGGTATTCCTTTAATACAGTTGGTACGGCAATGTGGGTCACAACAGTAGCGCTTGTATCAGGTTTTCTGGTCCTCACGTATTCAGGTTATAAAATGAATTCTGAAATGGGTCTTTTAACAGCAGTTACCATAACATTGGCATTGATTATGGACTTTTTATTTTTGCCTGTTTTATTAATGAAAGTGGACAGGAAAGACTGATAAGTTTAGTAGTGTATAAAGGAGATATTCAATGAGACATTCATATCAAAATAATCCCCCCTCACCCCCCTTTAGAAAAGGGGGGAAGGGGGGATTTGAAAGGTATTTCCAAGGCAAATATTTTATTGCTTTTTCAATAACGACATTCACCTTGTGTGTAATGCTTTCCCTGTGGACGCTTCCAGAATCCGCTCCAGCCGAAACCCCGGAAGAGAAAGGACTTTCCGTTGCACAGGAGGTTGACAGGCGTAACTCGGGATTTAAGGATTTGACTGCCAATATGCTCATGATTCTTAAAAACAGGCATGGCCAGGAAAGCACTCGTAAAATCCGTGTCAAGACACTGGAGGTAGAAGGAGATGGTGACAAGAGCCTGACAATATTTGATAATCCGAGAGATGTTAAAGGCACGGCTTTTCTTAATTATACTCACAAAGTTGGAGATGATGATCAATGGCTCTACTTGCCGGCCTTAAAAAGAGTGAAGCGGATAAGCTCCCGAAATAAGTCCGGATCATTTATGGGAAGCGAATTTTCCTATGAGGATATAGCAAGCCAGGAAGTCGAGAAATACACATATAAATGGATTCAGGATGAAATATATGATGGTCAGAAGTGTTTTGTTGTTGAACGTTATCCTGTTGATAAAAAGAACTCGGGATATACTCGGCTTGTAACATGGATAGACAAAAACGAATACCGAGTTTTAAAAGTAGAATATTATGATCGCAAGGACTCGCATTTAAAGACCCTTTCTTTCAAGGGGTATCAAGAGTATCTGGGCAAGTTCTGGCGAGCTGATGAAATGGATATGGTCAATCACCAGAACGGGAAAAGCACAAAACTCCTCTGGTCGAATTACATATTTCAAACAGGACTTACTGACAGGGATTTCACTAAAAGCAGCTTGAAGAGGGCAAGGTAAGGAGGCAGGGGTCAGGAGGCAGGGAAAAAGGGAGAAGGGAAAAGGGGAAAAGGGAAAAAGGAAAAGGGAAAAAGGATGAGGGATGAGGGATGAGGGAAGAACGGGAGAATAAATTCCTGCTCATTTTATTTATATTTATTATAACCTTGTGTATGGTTTCCTGTTTAGCATTTCTGTCTCATTCTCAAGCCTATGAGTTATCCGGATATGCAGTGGCGGAGGGCAGGATTTTTTTCAATGATGCGTTATTCCCCGGGCAGGAGCGAGACAGTGTCTCTTTTGCAATTCAACCTGAGTTTTATTATGAGTGGGAGGATGGTTCGGGCTTTACTTTTACACCATTTGCGAGACTCGATAGTGCAGATCCGGAGCGAAGTCATTTTGACATAAGGGAGTTAAACTACCTGTGGCTTTCTGATCAATGGGAGATCCGCATTGGTGTGGGAAAAGTATTCTGGGGGGTAACCGAGTTTGTTCATCTTGTAGACATCATCAATCAGACTGATGCCGTGGAATATATCGACTTAGAGGATAAGCTGGGCCAACCTATGATATACTTTTCCGTACCACGTGATTGGGGTGTTGTGGATATGTTCGTATTACCATATTTCCGTGAACGTACATTTCCCGGAGAAAATGGACGTTTCCGTACACAGATTGTAGTGGATACTGACAGGGCCATATATGAGAGTTCAGCTGAAGAGCACCATATAGATCTGGCTGTTCGATACAGCCATACAATAGAAAACTGGGATTTCGGGATTTACCATTTCAAAGGGACAGGCCGTGAGCCAACTCTTCTTTTAGGAATTGATTCTGTTGGCAACCAGATACTGATACCGTTTTACGAGCAGATTGACCAGACAGGACTCGACATGCAGGTGGTAAAGGGAAACTGGCTTTTTAAACTCGAGTCACTTTATCGGACCGGGCAGGGGAAAGATTTTTTTGCAAGTGTGGGAGGTTTTGAATACTCTTTTGTAAATATAGCGTCAAGCGGTATTGATGTGGGCCTGATAGGTGAATGGGCATATGATGAAAGAGGGGAAGAATCTGCAACGGGTTTTGATAACGAATTAATGATTGGAACGCGTTTGGCATTAAACGATGCGGCGAGTACAGAAGCACTGGCAGGCATAATACAGGATATTGACAGTGAAGGCAGTGTATGTACAATTGAGTCCAGCCGAAGGATCAGTGATCATTTGAAGGTCAATCTCGATGTATTCTTTGTACTTGATTCTTCGGAAGAGGATAGTATCCATTCATTACGTGATGACGATAATGTACAGGTAGAATTGTTGTATTATTTTTAACCCGAAAAGAGCAATTATCGAAGGCATGAAGCATTTCCAAATACATGATATGACATAGGGGAGTATAAATAGGGTTTAAAACCCCTCTTTGGCAAAGAGGGGTAGGGGGAGATTTTTATAATAAAATGTCTTTATAAAAAACCCCCCCTCGCCCCCCCTTTACTAAAGGGGGGATATAAGGATGTTATCTGAAAGAGAAGCATTTCATTAATTCTATTTAACCTTAATATCACAGAAAATGAAATGCTTAATCGAAGGCATCTATGCCTTATATTTGCAAGGTTAACTGCATTATTTGGGTTAATCATGTCTATAATAAACAATGAAAGGAGTTTGATACAGTGTTACAACAAAAATGGATTTTGATTATATTTCTGTCTCTCATATTTGTACAGTGTGCAACGACAAAGACGGATTGGGAAAAATCTCAACAACTGGACACAGTATGCGGGTACGAAGAATTCCTTAAGAAGTATCCCCATAGCGAGTTTGCAGATGAAGCGAAACACCGTATTGAACATTTAGAATGGCAGAGAGCGAAAATGATAGACACTATGGAGTCATATCAGGAATTTATAAACAGGTATACCCAGGGAAAATTTAGTCATAAGGCAAAAGCCAGAATTGAGACATTGGAATTTCAAAAGGCAACAAGTAGAAACAGTGTAGAAGGTTATCAAAATTTCCTTGAAAAATTTCCAAAAAGCAAATTAGCTGATCAGGCACGGGAGAGTGTGGAAATATTAGAATGGCAGAAGGCTCAGACCGATAATTCTTATGAAGGGTATAAAGAATTTCTGAATCACTATCCTCTTAGCAAGTTTGCAGAAGAGGCTAAAGAAAAAAAGGAACGATTTGTGAGCGAAGCAGAAGAGATAATCCAGTTAAAAAAAGCAATTTCAGACTGTGAGCCGGTATCTCAATGGCTGGAATATCAAATTGAACATGACATTGCAAAATTTGTCGGGATCGAACATGGTGAGTCTCTCATAGTTGATGCTGTGAGTTTTAAATTGAGTGTTATTGGACTTTCAGAGCAAGGTGAGGAAACTGATTTGACAACTTATGTCTCAACTAAAAAGAGGGGCGAGATATTCACCGAATATTTTGTTTCAATGAGCGGATTAACGTCCGGTGAGCCAATAAAGTATTCCATGGATGGTGAATGGTATCCGGCTAAAAAAGTAAAACGCTATCGTAAAGTGGTAGATCCTGGGTCCAGGATTTTGTTGAAAGACGGGAGGAAATTTATTTATATAGATGGAAAATGGAATCTCTGCCCCTACAAAATTAAAAGATAATAAAAAAGCTGTCTTTGGATGGGCCCTGTATGACTGGGCAAATTCTGCTTTTGCTACAACTGTCATAGCCGGCTTTTTCCCGGTGTTCTTTAAGCAATTTTGGAGTGCCGGTACTGATACAACAATGAGTACAGCCAGATTAGGTCTCGCAAACTCCATTGCAGGGATCATAGTAGCTTTGTTGGCACCTGTGCTGGGTGCTATAGCTGACAAAGGAACCTCAAGAAAGAAATTCCTCCTGTTTTTTGCCTACTTAGGCGTGGTTATGACATCGTCCCTGTATATGGTTTCAAAAGGCAATTGGCCGGTGGCTGTCATGCTTTATATCTTTGCCAATATGGGCTTTTCCGGAGGAAATATTTTCTATGATGCCTTGCTTCCCGGTGTTGCTCCTGAGAATAAACTTGATTTTATCTCTGCACTTGGTTTTTCTTTTGGATACCTGGGAGGAGGTCTTCTCTTTGCAGGAAATGTCTGGATGACGTTGAGTCCTGAAACATTTGGATTTACAGATACATCAGAAGCAGTGAGATTTTCTTTTTTAACAGTAGGAATCTGGTGGGCCATTTTTTCTATACCTATTTCCCTTTTTGTAAAGGAACCTGAAAATGGGAAAGAAATATCCGGTGTTTATGCTGTGAAAGCCGGGCTTGTTCAATTAAGAGATACATTCCATGAAGTTCGACATTTGAAGACCATCTTTCTGTTTCTCGCAGCATACTGGCTTTATATTGACGGAGTGGACACGATTATTCGTATGGCGGTTGATTACGGTATTTCCATAGGTTTTGAAACCAATGATTTAATCGTTGCTCTGCTTATTACCCAATTTATTGGATTTCCTTCTGCTATAGGATTTGGTTATCTTGGAGAAAAAATCGGTGCAAAGCGTGCCATTTTTATTGCGATTGCTGTATATCTCTTTGTTTCCATCTGGGGTGCATTTATGCAAAGCGTATTTGAATTCTATGTGCTGGCTGTTGTCGTGGGTCTTGTACAGGGAGGGATTCAGGCATTGAGCCGTTCATTTTATGCGAGAATTATTCCCTTTAATAAATCAGCCGAATACTTTGGATTTTACAATATGCTCGGTAAATTCGCGGCTGTTCTCGGTCCTGTGATAATGGGCGGAGCCGGTTTACTGATTAAATCAATAGGATATAGTAGTGATATTGCTTCAAGGGCAAGCATTACATCTATTTCCCTGTTTTTTATAGCCGGCGGAATCCTGTTCTATTTTGTGAACGAAGAAAAGGGCAGGGCAGAGTTGAAGTATCTGGATAGGAATAGAGAGACCTAGTCTCCGATTACCTTCGCCGTGACCCTTCTGTGCCTTGACCCGTCAAATTCGCAGAAGAATATGGCCTGCCAGGTGCCGAGAAGGAGCTTGCCGTTTTCAATAATAATATACTGGGAAGAACCAACAAGGGAGGTTTTTATATGTGCGTCAGAATTGCCTTCCATGTGCTGGTAGTTTGCGCTGCGTGGAATCCATTTGTTCAACATAGACTGAATATCCTTTACAACGGAAGGATCTGCGCCTTCATTAATGGTAACCCCTGCAGTAGTATGCGGGACATAGACACAGCATATGCCGTTTTTCAGACCTGATTCGTCAACAACTTTCTGGACATCAGATGTGATATTTACAAACTCTGTTCTTGACTTTGTTTTAACATTGATATTTTTTATCATTGCAACCTCCTGAAAATATTATCATAAAAATCTTCATTAACAGCAAATTCAATTTTCAGAGAGAAAATATTCTCCGGCACTTGTAGGTCTTTAATCTTAATGAAATCTTTTTCTGTAGTGATTATCTCCAGACCTAATGCATCCTTTTTTATTTCGTCAATATCTTTCTGTTTATAAGAATAATGGTCACGGAACTTCCTGAATTCTATTATATGGGCTCCTTTTGAATGTAAAAGTGACTGAAAATACACTGGATTTGCAATACCTGCAAAGGCATAGACCTGTTTGTTCTGCAGCGTGTCAAGACCTTTGGTTTCTCCGGATATGTTTATGAGTCCTGTCGGTTTGTGCGATGCACTATATATGGGAGCTTCCGGATTGTACTTCCTGATTTTTTGTGTTATTGAAGAAATTGTTTTTTTTCCTGAAATATCAGATTTTGTTATTACCATAATATGTGCCCGTTTCATTGCATGAAACGGCTCTCTCATTATTCCTTCAGGAAAAAGTCTTTCGTTCCCGAAGGGGTTTGTTGCATCAATAAGGAGCACATCGATATCTCTATAAAGTCTCCAGTGTTGAAATCCGTCATCCATAATAAAAAGGATTTTGGAGTCCGGAGTTCGGAGTTTGGAATGCAAGTTATCCAATGCAAAAAGTCCGGCTTTGTATCGTTTTTTGCCTATAACAACAGGAACTCCTTTTAATATCTCAGCCATGAGATAAGGTTCATCTCCTGCCTGATGTATATTGAGCAAAGGGCCTTCACCTGTGCACACAAAACATACGTCCTTGACTTTTCCTTTATAACCCCTTGTAAGGATACACGGTTTAAACCCTCGTTTTTTTGCTTCCTGGGCTAAACTGATTACTGCAGGGGTTTTGCCTGTGCCGCCAAGGGTAAGGTTACCGATGCTTATTACCTTTGCAGGAAGTTTATCAGGCTTCTTGAGATAAGCATAACCGAATCGTCTGCATGTAAGTGCAAAGTTGTAGATAGCGCTAAACAGTCCCAACGAAACCCCTTACAGTTTCAATTGCTTTTTTTACGGCGCCTGTATTTTTATCAATTATTGCTCTTGCATTTACTCCCATGTTTAATGCCTTTTCATTATCTATCAGTAATTCAATTACTGTCTCAGAAATATCTTTTGAACTCTCAACCCGGAGAGCAGCAGACCTTTCAAGAAATTCTTCAGCGATGGGAAAGTTATCCATATGAGGACCGAACAGTATCGGCTTTGACCAGAAAGCAGGCTCTAATATATTGTGTCCTCCTAGGGGCACAAGACTTCCTCCTATAAGTGCGATTGTTATCTTCGAGAAAACTCTGGATAACTCTCCCATTGAATCAAGAAGGATAATATCGGGAAATTCGTTGTCCGTCGTGCGTCGACCGTCATCCGTAATTCGACGTTCGACGTCTGTTGTATCTGAAAGCTGTTTTATTTCCGAGCGTTTGATATAAGAAAGCCCTCTCTTATTGAGAATTCCTGCCACCTCATCGAATCTCTCAGGATGTCTTGGAGCAAGTATGAGTTTTAAATCATGGATGTTTTTTTTGATCAAGTCGTATGCATCGAGGATGATTTCTTCTTCTCCTTTGTGGGTGCTTGCAGCCAGCAGGATGTTACCTTTAATGTTTTCCAGCCAGTTCAGCGGAGCAGCTGAATCGAACTCGATGTCGAATTTGAAATTTCCCATGACACCTACCTTATTCTCGGCAGCGCCAAGGGAGATAATCTTTTCAGCGTCACTTTTCCCTTGCATATAGAGATAATCAACATTCTCCAGGACCTTTTTCATGAAAAATTTTATCTTTTTATAGCCGGTAAAGGAATCATTGGAAATCCTTCCGTTTAAGATGATAATGAGGGAATCTGCCTTCTTCAGGGAATGAAAAAGCATGGGCCAGAGTTCTGTTTCAACGGTTATAAATATTTTTGGTCTCAGTAAATTGACAGCCCTCCTTATGCACAGACCCGTATCCAGCGGCATGTACATTATCCTGTCAGCTTCAGGAAATCTTTCTCGCGCAATCTTCTGTCCCGTATATGTTGTTGTAGAGAGTACGAGTCTTTTTCCCGGAAATTCTTTTTTGAGATTCTTCAAAAATGGCAATGAGGCAAGCACTTCTCCTACAGAAACTGCATGAATCCATATGTCGGTGTATGTATAATCTGACATGCCGAGACGTTCACTGATAAATGTCATCTTATTTTCAGGCCCTTTTTTAAAAAGAAGCCATGGAACGTATGTAATAAGTGCGATGGTTGAAAGAAGATTATAAACGAGCATCATCTTTACTTTTCCATTCAGCTATTTCCCCAACCATATGAGCTACTCTTGTAGAAGGTTTCTTTTCAGCCATGATATCTTTAATTTTTTTTAGGTTTAAAATCATTGCATTCCTGTAAGGCACGTCATGCAGAATTTTCTTTAGCTCCAGGAAAATCCTGTCCGGGTTTGCATCCTTTTGTAATAATTCCAGAACAACTTCTTTTCCTGACAGTAGATTAACAAGGGAAATAAATTTGACCTTTGCTACCAGTTTAACGAGATGAAATGTTAAAGGAGAGACCTTGTAAAATACAACCATTGGTATGCCTAAAAGTGAAGTTTGAAGTACTGCAGTACCTGAAGCTACCGCTGCTGCCTCTGAACAGGCAATAGCTTCGGTCGTGCGATCATAAATCACTTTCATATATTCCGGCAAATCATCTGATAGATGAGTTCCTGAAACAAGGGGAACTGCTATCTGCATCTCTGGGAATTCTTTGTGAATTTTTTTTGCAACTTCTTTAATGATTCCCTGATGTCTCATTATTTCATTAGGCCTGCTTCCTGGAAGAAGCGATATTACATCCCTGTTGGGGGCAAGCCCGAGTATGTTCTTTAATTCTTCTTTTTCTGTTTGGTGAATAGTAATTGTCTCTGCAATAGGGTGTCCTACAAATTCACACGGAAGTCCGGCTTTTTTATAATAGTCCACTTCAAAAGGAAAGAGAACAGCTATCTTATTAACCAGGGAAGCTATTTTTTTTACTCTTCCCTTGCGCCATGCCCATACCTGCGGACTGACATAATAAAGCATAGGAATGCCTGCTGATTTGGCTTTTTTTGCGAGAGCTATGTTGAAGTCGGGATAGTCGATAAGAACAAGGATGTCAGGTTTTTTTTTAAGCAAAGCTGTGCTGGCTTTCTTGAATATTGTTTTGATTTCCAATAAATGTTTTACCGCTTCAATAATACCAACTACGTGCGAAATAGGAGCAATCAGTGAGACGCCGGCATTTTCCATTTGCGGGCCGCCGATGCCGGATATGTGCACATCAGGCCAGATTTTTTTGATCTCCTTGCTTAACATGGCCCCGTAAAGCTCTCCGGAAGCTTCGCCAGCGCTTATCATCAATTTTTTAGACACCAAATAAAATATCATTAATTAAAAGGTTAATTCAATGCTGGATCGATGAGACATGGTTACGGTAACGATGCCCGCCCTGTACCGATACTGGTACAGGTCCCGTTTCGGTTACGTATTACGGTAACGTGAAAAAGCCGACTAACTACTTAACACATTAACCCCAATAATGCAGACATTGTAATAAAATTTATTTAATTCGATGGATTTATTATTAAATTATGCATATGGCTTGGAACGAAAATATTCACCTTAGATTGGTTGGAATTGCGTCTAAGGTATCGATAAATAAATTTTCTTCCAACGCCTGCATTATTTTAAATGCATTTTTTGGGTTAACTAAACCGGCATCTTTCCCCTAACCCGATTACTTTTTGACGATACAGGCTTCTCTGCCCTATGGTCGTAGACAATTCATCGACGTAACCTTAACCGTTTGATGTTTTTTGAGGGGAGTTTTAAATATTTTATATTTTTAAAGAGGATGTTGACCTGTTAGGGGACATGGCTGAAGTTAAAAGGTTGGGCTCTCATCTTAGGTGGGTAAAACCTTTTAAATCAGGGACAACATCCTCTTTAAGCCTTGTTTAACTTGCTAATTTATATATATTCTTAAATAAGAATAAAACAATTTAAAAATTTTTACTATGATTTAAATCATATAAGAATTAACCCCCAAAATGCAATTATCGAAGAAATATTTCCCTATTCCGTGTTTTAATTGATAAATTAAAATTAAATATAAAACTTGCAATTAATATCAAATGCTAGATAGGGTTCGAGGATTCCAGGATTCTAGGGTTCAAGTGTTTGTTTTCTAAGGATTTTATAAGTGCCTTGATCATTTCACTTGAATCCCGAATAGGGACGTTGTCCCATCGGGACTATACGTCCTTGACTCCTTGACCCCTTGAATCCTTACATCCATTTCAACTTTTATACGAAAGAACCAAATATTTGTTTTGTATGGCTAAATATATTATTTGGGTAAGTTCAACATTTTCATGATAAAAATTCTTTTTTGTCTCTGTATGTCTTCCAGCGGTTGTGAATCCAGAGGTATTGTTCCGGATATTTTCGGATAATTGTCTCCATTTTACGTGTCATCTCTTCGGTTATCCGAAAAATTTCGGCTTTTTCACTCGAATATTCTCCCGGCCATATGGGGTCGCTGACAAAGCCTTCATATTTATAATCTTCATGTTTTCGGCAGCATGCTACAACAACAATCGGTCTTCTATAGGTTATGGCAAGTATTGCAGGAACAGGTGTGGTAGTTGCCTTTCTTCCGAAAAATTTAATTAATATGCCTTTCATCGTGCTCTGGTCAGGCAGCATCCCTATGGAATTGCCCTTCTGGAGGGTTTTTTGGAGGACAAAGAGGGCGTTCTTTTTCGGAATGATGACATGGCCGCTGGAAGCTCTATTAGCATATATTAATTTTTCAAGATATTCATTGTCTAAAGGTCTTGCAACAATTGCAAGCGGGATCCCGACAAGTGAACTTACGTGAGGAAGCATTTCCCAGTTACCAATATGAGGTGTTACAAAAATACATCCTCCTGATTCATCGTGTATTTTTTTTGCCTTTTGGAAAAGCTTGTCCAGATCTTCAGTGTTTGCCCTTAAACCGTTTATCGTATCCGGTTTAGTAGTAAGGTGACGGAACTTAATAATTTCCAAAAAGGTGTAGAAAAAAGACCTGCAGCTATCACGGGCAATTTTCTTGATCTCTTTTTCACCTTTCTCACCTTGAAATGCATTTTCCAGATTTTCAATGGCTATGTTGCGGCGTTTTGACGAGATAAAATAAAGCAGATTTCCAAGAAAATTGCTGAATATTTTTACAACTTTTATAGGAACGGAACGGGTGGTAAGAATGATGATATATACTCCGGCATATTCGAGCAGTTTTATAAATGTGCTCTTTTTCCCCCCTTTTTTCTTCAATGCTTGACCTCAACAATCACCGAAGAGGATTGTCCTCCTATTCCATAGCTCAACGAAAGAAAGAGATTTTTTTCACATACCTGGGGAGAATTCGATATTCTTAAGGCAGAGAATTCTTTTTCAGTTTTATGGAAATTCAATGTAGCAGGAACAATTTTTTCCTTCACGGCAAAAATTCCCAAAATAATCTCTGTGATATCACTTGCTGCTCCTATATGACCTGTATATGGTTTAAGTCCGCATATGGGTACGTCGGCATATTTGTTGCCGGTAATATCCATAATTGATCGTAATTCGGATGTATCACCCTTTTTCGTGCCGCTCCCATGTGGAACGATGAAGGCAAGATCATCTGTGCTGCATTTGGCTTCTTCCATAACTGACAGGATGGTGTGCTTGCTTACTTTTGCCGGGACATTGATCTTCTTACCTGAAGAAAACTCGATACAATTTTCAACTCCTTTTATTTTTCCGAAAATTTTTGAACCTCTCTGTTTTGCTATATCAGCAGACTCAAGAAGAATGGCAGAGCCGCCCTCGCCAGGGATAAAGCCGTCTCTGTTTCTGTCAAAAGGTCTGTAGGAGTGGATTCCATTTTTGCATCTTGAAAGTATTCCCAGGCCTTCCAGCTCGTAAAGGGGAATTTCAGTTATCCAGTTGCCGTAGCCGATGGCTAAAGCAATATCTGCTTTATCCTGCTTGATGCTTCTGTATGCCAGTTCCAATGCATTTCCACCGCATGGTGAAAGACTTGCAAGGCTGGTATTTGGCCCCATAAATTCTAAAAAGGCAGCGAGAAAACTAAACAGGTTATTATTGAGTGATTCCAGTAAAAAAAAAGGGTTTACCTTGTTCAATACAGCATTGTTCAATTTTGCGCAATCTATTGATTCCCAGGTCTTGTCACTGCTGTCTTTTATTGCCGGGTACATGAAGTCAAAGCCGATTTTTGTGAAATCTCCTGATGCAACGTATAAGGCCCTGCGTCCGGGTGTGATTTCTGAGATATTATTAATATGCTTAGATACCGCTTCATATGCAGAACAGAATCCGAGGATTGCACCTCGGTTCAGGAATTTCATCTGCCCAAGTTGCCTGGGAGGAATATCTTGCGGAAGTTCATATTCTGATACCTTGCCCATATACTGGAAAAAATTTGGCAGATCATCGGAGGGCTTATGGACAATGCCCGTTTTTAATGCTTTGACATTATTCCAATTTTCTTCTACATTTTTACCAAGAGATGTTGTAAGCCCAATTCCCGTAATAACAACTTCTCTTTCTGACATATTATAATTTCAGCTTCCTGGTTAAAACCTGGAAAAATTTCTTCTGATCATCGATCTCCTCGATCTCTTCAAGAAGTACCGTTTCACCTTCAAATTCTGTTGTAATCTTCTTTTTCCCCTTTACCGTGCCTGTTCCTCTGTAGGTTTTTATATTTACATCTTCATTGGGTATTAATTGAACTTCAAGCTCAACCTGATCGCCGGGAAATGCGAACCCATAAAAGTTGGATTTTCTTACTCTATTGAGTAAAAACCAGTTCCTGAAATCAGAGGATGCAGCTTCAAGCCAGCCTGTTAATTGGGTTAATGCCTCTAGGAGTAAAACTCCGGGCATAATAGGATTCTTGGGAAAATGGAATTCAAGGAAATCTTCACTCATTGAAACATTTTTTATACCTTTAATAAATTCGCCTGATTTCCATTCTGTGATATGATCGATCAGTAAATAGCGCATGATGTTTTGCACCTCATCCAAATTTAAAAATGTAATATTATATGTTAGCCTTGCTTCCCTCCCCCCTTGATGGGGGAGGGCGAGGGAGGGAGTGAATTTTTTTCACCCTCCCCTTAATCCCCTCCCGTCAAGGGAGGGGAAATTTTGTTTAGATACCATGCAGTTTTTTGCAAGTTAGTTCATTAACTGTGTATAGCTAAAATTATTGATTTCTCCAAAAAATATTATACTTTATCTTGACCTGTTAGTATTACTGCTGCAATGGCGTAGTTTGCTGAATGTGAAATTGAGACAGTGAACTGATTTATCCGTTTTTTTTTGCTTATTTTCTTTACCCAGCCGCTAAGGAAAAGCATGGGTTTCCCTGAAGCATTCGGAATAATTTCTATTTCCTTAAAAGTGTGGTCAATACCTGACATTCCTATTCCAAGTGCTTTCAGGCTCGCCTCTTTTGCTGCAAAACGTCCTGCAAAATGAATATAAGGGTCTTTCCTGGATAGACAATAGTCTTTTTCTTTTTCAGTGAAAATATCCGAAATAAAATTATTATTATTGAAAATCACTTTTTTCAGTTTAGAAACTTCTACGATATCGATTCCCTGATATATCTGCATCATGAAATACTCATCCCTCCGTCAATCGAAATGGCCTGGCCCGTAATATAATCCGCATGATGAGAAGCGAGAAACACGATAAGGTTTGCAACATCAATTGGCTCACCGTATCTGGCTGCTGGAATTCTTTCAAGCATTTTGTCTCCAGCCCTTTTTCTTGCACGACTGCTCATCTCTGTTACAATCATTCCCGGCAGAACTGTATTTACCTGGATTCCTTTTCCTGCCAATTCAACAGCAGAGGCACGAGTAAAAGAAATGAGGCCACCTTTTGAGGACGCATAATTAGTTTGCCCCCGAGTGGCCTTAAGGGATACTATCGATGAAATATTAATTATTTTCCCTGAGTGGTGAATCATCATTATTTCTGCTGCATATTTTGTGCAGAGAAATGCACCTTTCAGGTTAGTATCAATAACCTTGTCCCATTCTGAAAGTTCCATGGCCAGTAATAGATTGTCCTTGATAATCCCTGCATTATTAACCAGGATATCAAGTTTTTTATATGTATCCCTGATGTGATCGAAAAGTGCTATGACCTCTTCAGGTATCGATACGTCGGCCTGAAAAACGTCCGCCTCCATTCCATAACCGGCAATCACCTTCCTTACTGCTTCTGCCTTTTCTATTGATTTTTTGTAGTTGATAATAACTTTTGCTCCTGATTGTGCAAGGAGTATACATGTTTCACGTCCTATTCCCCTTGACCCTCCTGTAACAAGGGCGATTTTGCCTGATAAATCAATGTTCATACTATCCTCTTAGCTTTATATATTTTTTCTCTTATTGCATGTTCGATTGTTATTTAATTTAATTGTTACAGTAAAAGGATTCAAGTCTACGACCCATAGAATCCTTTATACTTGATATTTCTTTACAACAATTGATGCATTCTGCCCGCCGAAACCGAATGAATTTGATATGGCAGAACGAACAGTTTTTGATCTTTTTACATTTGGAACATAATCCAGATCACATTTTGGATCAGGATTTTTCAGGTTAATAGTCGGATGGATTTCGTCCCTATTGATACTGAGTACGGTGAAAACAAATTCAGGTCCTCCTGATGCTGCTAATAAATGCCCTATCAGTGACTTACTTGAATTTATGGAGATGTTATAAGCGTTTTTTTGAAAGACTTTTTTAATTGCTCTTGTTTCTGCTGTGTCATTGAGTTTTGTACCGGTACCGTGGGCATTTATGTAATCTATTTCGTCAGCAGATAGATGTGCGTCTTTAAGTGCATTCATCATTGAATATCCTGCACCCAGTCCCTGGGGATGAGGAGCTGTAACTTTGTAGGCATCCATTGTTGAGCCGTATCCTGCAACCTCCGCATATATCTTTGCTCCTCTTTTGACTGCATGTGATTCTGCTTCTAGAACTGCAATCCCTGCCCCTTCACCCATCACAAGGCCTGACCTTTTTCTGTCAAAAGGTTTGCATACTTCAGCGGGATTTTCTGATGAGACAGATGCAGCATGTAACAGAACAAAAAAGACAAGACCGATCGGGTTTATCATTGAGTCAGCTCCTCCTGCAATTATCATGTCTGCATCACCCCTGCTGATTGCTCTGTAACCTGTACCGATGGCCTGCGTGGCTGAGGCACACGCCGTAGTTATGGTAGCGTTATATCCGTTTAACCCGAATTTTTTTGCAATGAGCGCTGAAGGTCTGTTTGAATTATTTTTTATAATGGACTCTCTTTGTACTTTTTTGTATTCCTTGCCAAATCTTGCAAAATCAAATTCCCCGTCTTTTTTAATCCACCGTTGTATATCTTCAAGCCTGTTTATTCCCAGGCCCGCGGCTAAAACTACGCCGTGGCGTTCGCTCTCTTTTTCTGAAAATCCCCCTAAATCCTCTCGGAACGACCCCGATAGGTCGTTCCGAGAGGGTGAGGGTGAATCATAGCTGTTAAAAAGACCGGCATCGTTTAAAGCACATTTGGAAGCCCATAAGGCGAAGAGTGTCCTCCTTTCACCTTCCTGCCGGATTACTTCAGGAAATTCTTCACATATTCTATCCCAGTCGTTATTTTTTACCTCTCCCACTGCCTGTACAGGTGATTTACAGGTATCGGGGAGAGAGAGTTTATGTATGCCCGAAACTCCGTCGAGTGCTTTTTGCCAGTTTTCTTCAACATACAGACCGAGTGATGTTGCCATTCCCAGCCCGGTAACGACAACGCTTCTCTGTCTGTGATAATTCTGTTTTGTGATCATTATTTAATTTAACAATTTTCTAATCTGTACATTTGCCCACCCAAAATATTTTATATATAATATGAATTGAATATCAGGTCAGAGCGTTATTTGAACAATGATTTTTGTGTTCTTCATTTATGGACTGTCTTTTTTCATCTTAGGGTTATCTTTATTTATTTATCCAAAAAAAGCAAGCAAATATAACTTATCCAAAGATATATTATTTATTGCTGCCTTTGCGGTTCTCCACGGTATAAATGAGTGGGTAGATATGTTTATTCTTATCCTTGAGCCAACGGAGATTTTAGCCCTTGGAATAATCGGCATGATATCCTTACCTAGTTCATTTTTCTTTTTAGTTCAGTTCGGCATAAAAAGCATATTTGAAACTAAGAAGGGATACCCAGCATTACAGATTCTCCCAATAATTTTATTTGCGATCTGGGGAACTATAGCTGTAATAAACAATTACAGTTTTAATATATGTGATATCTGGTCAAGATATTTATTAGGTGCTCCCGGGATATTCTTGACCTCATATGCATTATTGTTGCAATTCCGCAGGTTAAAGGGTATAAGAAGTCAAGGAATTTATAATTTAATAGTGGCATCAAGTGCTTTCCTCTTTTATGGTATCTTTTCAGGTTTGATTACTCCTGAGGCTCAATTCTTCCCCGCATCAATTTTTAACTCCACAGTATTCATAGATAAAGTTGGAATTCCTGTTCAGGTTTTTCGGGCTTTTTGTGCATTGATCATAGCAGTCAGCTTAGCCAATGTTTTAAAAATATTTGATATTGAAGCAAAGGAAGAATTAAGAGAGAGCAAAAACAAGTTGGAACAGATAAATAAGCGTTTGAATATCTATAGGGAACAGTTACGGATTCTCATGTCAAAAATGTCATTAATTGAAGAACGTGAAAGGAAACTCGTCTCACAAGAATTGCATGATAATATCGGTCAGTTACTAGCTCTTTCAAAGATTAAGATTGCAAATCTTCAAAAATCTTACCCTATCGCTGAAAAAGACTTAGATGAAATCCAAGAATTGATCAAACAAACGATTGAATATACGAGATCATTAACATTTGATCTTGCTAACCCAATTCTCCATCAAATGGGTCTTAAAGGTGCTGTGGAATGGCTTATCGAGAAGGTTAAGGAAAAACATGGCATTACGGTCGAATTTATATCTGATAAATGGGTCAGAAACCCTAAAGAAGAAATCCGTGTTATTCTCTATAAAATAGTACGAGAGTTGCTGTTTAATATAGTTAAGCATGCACAGGCTAAAAAAGCCGTGATAGCAATGTCATATGAAGGAAACAATATACATATCAATATTGAAGACAATGGGATAGGATTTGATTATTTAAAATTTAACTCCTATTCAGTAGAAAACCAAAGCATCGGAATCTTTAGTGTTCGTGAAAGAATAAAATATCTTAACGGCAGTTTTGAAATAGTCTCAAAAAAGGGAAGCGGTACGAGGGTTACTATAACTGTTCCAGAACAGAAAAATACGCAACAATGATAGGGGGCTTTGTTATCGGAGTCTCTCAACAGATGATTTCACAACTGTTTAAAGATACAAACCTGAACTCGCGAAGCGGATATAGGATTCTGGGAGTGCTGAAGTCAAACCTTTCTTCCGCTGTAGTAATAGAACAGATTTAAAAGGTCTTCCGAGTTTACCTTATGTACGTGGTTGTATATAATGCGGCTTATTGAAGATACGGTTTGACCGTCAACAGTAATCCATGCCTTGCCGAGCGAATCTCTGAGGGAGGTGGAGATGATCTCCCCGTGTATTTCAGCTCTAAAGCCGGGTCTGAGTTTTGGAGGAATTTTAACATCTTCTATCAGAGACATGATTGCAGAAAGCCTGAAATCATGAGAGTAGATGATGAGCCAACCGAGAAGCTGTGCCATCGCTTCGATATAAATTACTCCTGGAACAAGCGCTATTTTTTTAAAGTGACATTTCAGGAATTCTTCTGAAAGGGTAAAGGTCTTGACACCGACTATTAATTTACCTTTTTCTATTTTCTCTATTCTGTCGTAGTATAAAAAGCGCATATGTAAAAATGTTATGAGCCTGAATTTAAATTCTAAATTTACATTGACCCCTTAAATCCTTTTGCTTTTAATTCACCGCCTCTATTATCAAAGAAGCGCATTGACCTTCGTAGCTCCGGGAATTTATCAATATCCGTCTTGGATTTGCCTTGAGCGGCCCCTTGCTTGCAAGATTAAACATAATATTGTCTTCTATTGGTTCCGAGCCGTAAACAGCTGGAATTATACCATTTTTGAGTATGTAAATTCCCAATATGACATCAACAGCAGGCGCTCCTGCAAGGAGATGTCCTAATGCGCCCTTTGAAGAAAAAACGTTTATTTTTTCTATGCAATCTACAAAGATATGATGAATTGCTTCTATCTCATTTTTGTCTCCTGAATATGTACCATCACCATGAGCAATGATTAAATCAATGTCAGAAGGTTTTATACCGGCATGGGTAGTTGCTTTTTCCATTGACTGGGAGATAGCCTTTGCAGTAGGGCAGTTACATTCTTCGCTTGCTTCAAATGAAGTACCGTAGCCTGTAATAGCTGCCATCCAGGGCACCTGTCTTTCCTCTGCTGATGAGCTTAGTTCCAGCGACAAAATGCCACAACCTTCTCCGAGAATAGTTCCTTTTCTATCCTTACCAAAGGGATGACACTTGAAAGGGGGATTATTATTTAATATGCCGGCTAACAATGCTCGTGCCATACTTAGAGGGGAGATTTTTTCACTGACTCCGCCTGTAAGTGCAACCTTTACCTTTTTATTATTGACGGTATTTATTGCTTCGATAATTGCATGTATCCCTGAATCTGCATGGGGGGAGAAGACAGTATTTTCTCCCTTGATGCCCAGCTCTATAGCGATCTGACAGAAACTTATGTTGTTTAGCATTGAAAGAGGCCAAAGGGGGTGAATATCCTGGTATCCACGGGAGAAAAACTCGTTATAGTCCAGATTGCCTTGATCGTTCACTGATTTTAAGACTGATGGAAGAAGATCTTCAATATTGTAATCTACCATTCCCATCCCGGCAAAGTAACCGATATCTTCTGCTGGAAAAGGGCCCTTATTCAGTTTTGACTGTGTGAATGCATCACGGCTGCATTTCATGAGCATATGGGAATGCTTGTCCATTATGCGTGCATCCCGGGGATGAATATTGAGTTCTGAAGCGCCTATATCTTCAACCCGAGCAGCTGCACGGCAATCAAAACTTTGCACATTAACGTCTTTTATCTGATGTATACCACACCTGCCCGAGAGCAGGGCATTCCATGTTTCTAAAGCACTGCTGCCCAGGGAGGATACCAATCCTGTACCGGTTATTACAACCTTATCGTTCATAATGGATGCCTAAAGTTATATGATAAAAAAATAGTCTAAAGTAACTATCCGGCAATTATCAACTGGACTAAAAATGATCTAGTTGTAAATAAAATAACTGTAAGAAATGACAGTTACAATCAATCATGAAGAACTGCTAAACTTGCTACCATCAGGGCTCTTTAAATTCAATTTCATAACTCTACAGATTTACGAGTTACAAATTTAATTAACCCACATAATGCAGACATTGCTCAAGAAATTATTTAACTCGATAAAATTATTATCAAATTATGCATATAGCTTGGAACAAAAATATTCACCTTAGATTGGTTGGAATTGCGTCTAAGGTATCGAAAAATAATTTCTTTCACAACGCCTGCATTATTTGAAATGCATTTTTTGGGT
>CAYFXR010000132.1:0-7424 GCA_964347155.1 uncultured Nitrospiraceae bacterium
TCACATAATGCAGGCTTTGTGAAAGAAATTATTTTTCGATACTTTAAACGCAATATTAATTGATCGAGTGTGAATACTTTTATTCTAAGCCATATGCACAATTCAATAATAAATTCATCGAGTTAAATAATTTCTTGAGCAATGCCTGCATTATGTGGGTTAACCCAAAAATTCATTATTCGGGTTAAATTTTATGAGCCCACTCTTTAGTAGATTATGAATTTCAACAGGGAAGACAGGGTTTACTCCAGTTTTTTTAGCAAATCTTTCCAATCCTTTAGTACTATCCCTTCTTCTGTTTCTTCAAAGGTAAATTTCTTTTTCATGTCAGGGATTTCCGAGATTATATCGGCAGAAGCGACGATTGCAAACAGTGGTATGCCCCTCTCTTGCAGTTCAGCGAGCATTTCTGTACCTTCCCATTTGAGAACAGGTGATAGAGGAAACCCGTTGTTTTTAAGCCATTTTCTGGAATTCGTTATGCCCATTAGAGTGGATAAATAAATAATCCTGAACTTATCTGAGAGTTGTTTTAAGACATCTTTACCTTCTTTTGTCGGTTTGAGTTGAAAAATAGGTTCAAAGAGGGTGGCTTCAATAGCAATTAATATTACCTTATCATTGCTGTCTGTTATAAGAAGCATGCCTTCATCTGCTCCATCACCTGTTTCTACCTTCAGGGATTTTGTTCCGGGAGAGGAAGAGAGATATTTCATGAATGCAAAGCCGTCACCACCACTTAAGGTTGTGCCAATATGTTTTCCATTCATATAAAATTTAACAAGCTTTCCTCCCTCTGTGAAAAATTTCCCTTTTGTTATTGCCTTTAATTTTAAGGTCTTGTTCACGGAAGAAACATCATCGTACACAACAACTCCGGCAGATGCGGTAACTACAAAAATAAACAAAAAATTACTCAAGAAAAAAAAGATGAATATTGCATTGAAACGGCTTTTATTCATGGTGAACTCTGTTCCAATGGCTGCAAGCCAGCCAGCCTGTCTCTTTTTCTGTCATACGTATAAAATCTCAAATGGATTAAACCAAAAAATGCATTTCACATAATGCAGGCTTTGTGAAAGAAATTATTTTTCGATACCGTAAACGCAATATTAATTGATCGAATGTAAATACTTTTATTCGAAGCCATATGCACAATGTAATAATAAATGTATCGAGTTAAATAATTTATTGAGCAATGCCTGCATTATTAGGGTTAAGGATTCAAAAGTCCTTTTTGAGAATGTTGTAGTACATATCTCTCTGAGCCGGCTTAAAGCCAGCTCCTTTAATTGCATTTATAATGTCGTTGACGGATACCCTATATTTTATTCCGGCAGCAGCGACAACATTTTCCTCGATCATTGTTGAACCGAAGTCATTGGCACCAAATCTTAAGGCTATTTGTGCCATTTTCAGTCCCTGTGTTACCCAGGAAGCCTGAATATTGGGGACATTATCGAGAAAAATTCTTGAAAGGGCAAGTATACGGAGATATTCGACAGCAGTTGCAGGATAGAATGTGGATTTCGGATTTCGTATTTTTTTGACTTCTGACTTCCGACTTCTGACTTCTGTGCTAATTCTGTATTTAATGGTTGAAAGCTCCAGGGGATAAACGCTGTAAAGCCATGTGTTTTCTCCTGAAGTTTTCGAATAGCATCAAGGTGCTCAATAATATCTTCCGGTTCTTCAATGCTTCCAAACATCATGGTTGCTGTTGTCTTCATGCCAGTATGGTGTGCTTCTTCCATTACGTTAAGCCATTTTTTTGTGCCAATTTTTGAGGGGCTTATTTTTTTTCTTATCCTGTCAGATAGGATTTCGGCACCACCGCCGGGAATAGAGTCAAGACCGGAATCTTTTAGGATTTGAATTGTTTTTTTTACGGTAAATCCTGCCTTTTCAGCTATATAGCAGATTTCAGGCGGAGAAAAACCATGCACATGTATAGGGAATTTCTCTTTAATTGCCTGTAAGAGCTCAACATAATAATCAATATCTAGTTTTGGATGAAGTCCACCCTGAATAAGAATCTGTGTACCGCCACAATCAATCGTTTCTTTAATTTTGTTAAAGAGTTTCCTCTTGCTGAGAATATATGCCTCCGGATCCTTTTCGTCTCTGTAAAAAGCGCAGAACCTGCATTTGTTTATGCAGACATTTGTGTAATTAATGTTGCGGTCGATAATAAAACTGACAATGCCTTCAGGATGCAGCCTTTCTCTGACCTTATCAGCCATCAATCCGAGTCCCAAAAGGTTCGCATCTTTCAGAAGCTCAAGGCCGTCTTTTTTCGAGAGGGAGTGGGAATTTTTAAGTCCGGTATTTGTTTTTCTGATTCGGGTTTTCATGGCATATTTATTTTATAATTTTTTGACGCTAAATTTCTTAAGGCGTATACCTTATTCTCAGAGATGGTATAACTTTTGCTTGCTTGTTGCAAGTAACAAATCTTTCTATTTATGATCTCAAATCTCAAATCATGTTTGAAGTTGATGATATATCCGGAGGAGGGCTTTACAATCAGATGGGATTATAGAACGAGTCCCTTTCTACATGAACTTTACCTGATTTTTTAATAAGATTGATCAGCTCATTTTTCGTCAATGCACTGCCGGAAAGTGCACCGGCTGAGTGGGTAATTTTTTCTTCGATTATGGTGCCATCCAGATCATCTGCACCGAACATAAGGGCGAGTTGAGCGATCTTTTCACCAAGCATTATCCAATAGGCTTTTATATGGGGGAAGTTGTCCAGAAAAAGCCGTGAAATTGCGATAGTCTTAAGATCATCAATTCCCGATGTATATTTCGCTCCTTCTATTCTGGTGTTCATCGGTTGAAATGCAAGAGGAATGAATGCCTGAAAGCCGCCTGTTTTATCCTGAAGGTCTCGCAGCTTCAGCATATGATCTATTCTATGTTTATAGCTTTCAAGATGCCCGTAGAGCATGGTTGCATTTGTCTTAATTCCGGCGCGATGCGCCGTTTCCATAACCTTGAGCCATCTCCTGCCGCTTATCTTTTCCGGGCAGATTTTATTTCTGACAAGACTGTTGAGTATTTCTGCACCTCCACCGGGCATTGACTCCAGACCGGCACCTTTTAAAGCCTTAATCGTGTCCTTAAGCGAAAGACCGCTTATCTTAGCGAAGTAATCTATCTCAACAGCCGTAAAAGCCTTGATGTGTGAACTCGGGAAGTTGTTTTTGATTTGCGTAAGCATTTCAAGATAATAATCGAATTGCCAGTCAGGATGAAGTCCACCGACGATGTGTATTTCCCTAAAAGGAGTTCTAAAAATCCCCTCATTCCGAGAGGGTAAGGGGTGATTACCGTGCTTTTTGCTCGTTGCCTTCAGTTTTTTTATGATGTCTTTGATCGTCAGCTCATATGCACCATTGTCCCCTTTTGAACGGCTGAAGGCGCAGAATTTACAACGGTTAACACAGATATTCGTAGGATTTATGTGATGGTTTTGAATAAAGTAAGCATTATTACCATTCTTAATTTGAGCAACATGATTTCCAAGTCTACCAATTGTGAAAATGTCGTCGCTTTCAAATAAAGTAAGTGCATCATCAGGTGTAAGACGTTTTTCTGATAGGACTTTATTTTCTATTTTTTTAAGGGACATGATTTAATGGTTTCAGCATGAATGCTAGTGTTCCTTCCAAAAAGGATCTTTACTTAAATCCCTTCTCTACAACCATTCGAACTATTTGTACAAAATAATCCGATAACAGGTTTAAATGCCTCTTCCTGAATCGGCTAAGATTGCTGTGGTCAGGCTGTGAAAGGGAATCCAGAAATTTTTGTAAATAATCCAAACTGTTCTCTCTTTGTAAAAGAAATAAATCTATCAGTTGTTTTATGTTAAACTCTTTTGTTTGAGAGGTTAAAAAATTTTCTTTAACAATTTAAATACTGGTCGTTTGCCCCTACTTCTTTACCTTCATCCTTTTTCCCGCTACCTTGCAATTATTCGTTTCATCACTTTCACTTACATTGTTGCCTCGGTCATCTGCACAGCTTATTAAATAGTATTTACCGGGTGGAATTTTTTCCGGAATTTTGACATACGTTTTCTTTCTTGAAATTTTGTTGGCTTTTAGCTTTTGTACTTTACGACATTTAAGCCTTATATCCTCTTTATCTTTCAGAGTGTCCTGTGAGAGATAATAACACGTTTTGTATGTACGTGCTGATTTTTTTCCTATATTCTTTGTAATATCTGCAATTTTCAATCTGCTTCCACGTTTTACGCTCCTATGAGAAAAGCTTATAGATTTTATTACTAAATCGGGACCATAACAGTCTTTAACTTCGAAGCCCTCATCAATACTTCCGTTACAATCATTGTCCAGGTTGTCACACACCTCTGGCTGTGGCTGGTTATCTGCCACACATTCTTCTGCTCCTTCCTGACAGGTTAACGTTCCTGCAGAACAGATCCCTGTTTGATCTGTTGTACATGCTCCATCCGTAACCCCTTCGCAATCAGTATCTGCACAGTCTGCCTGTCCGTCTCCATCATTGTCAATTGTGTCAAAGCAACTCGTTTCAATAACACCAGATATACTCAGAGAACTTGAAAAATAAATATTGCCACTTGAATCAAACTGTCTGAGATAAAATCCTGATGTCGGTTGCGTTTCACTCACAACGAAAGTAATTGTGGCAGTTTCACCTAAAGAAAGTTTAAAATCCCATCCCATTGCCATGGCAGCGTCACCTACGTGTCCGAGAAACTGATTATCCAGGGAATCATAAAATACCATTTCATCCAGCCCCCAACGATGATACTTAACAAAATTAAATTGAAGCAGATCACCATAATATGTAGTTTTTTTCGTACCACGCCCGGATAAGCCATCTCCAGGTTCATCGATCTCCCACGTTTGTCCCATAGCCGGACTGCCCATGGCCACTCCATTTTCATCAAAACCATTGCTACCAATATCATTGTCGAAATAGCCGATCACAAAATGTGGTCCAGACCCTTCAACGGTTACGTGAACAGTACCAAGACCCGTGTGAATCTTCCCGTCCACGTCTTTTAAATCAATACCGGAGGTGTCTATTATATCAGATGGCAAATCATGCACTCCTTTCAAACCTCCACTATATCCGATAACATCATACGTACAATCAAGCCCGTCATAACAATACGTTGTCCTGTCAATGTTAAAACCCCAATCGAATAATTCAATTGTCGCGGCTTCTTCAGGAAGAATGCACAAGCTTAAAATTAATAATACGAATGTGGGTATTAATAATTTCCTCATTCTATTCTCCATATATCAAAATATCCAATATTTCAGTATAAAAAACCCGCTGCATACTGTCACCTTTACTGAATTGTCTGGCTTTGTAGAGAAACAATCATGTTTCCGGATGTATATTAATCAAAATAATGCAATTATCTAAGGCATCTATGCCTTTAATGTGCAAGCTAACTGCATTATGTAGGTTCAAGGAATTTATCTATTAATTAAGGAAGATATATTTTATTTTAACACTAAACATCTTAAAAAGAAAACTAACCTGAAGTTATCGTAAGCATTTCCCTTTCCATGATATTAAGGTTACATAGCGTTAATGAATGCTTCCGAAATTATCCTGGCTTGTACCGTGGCATGACTATAAATGAAAGCAAGATAGGGCATACATCATTGTTTAAGGTGAGATATTCATAAAAAAAGGGCCTTAAATAAACAGGCCCTTTTCAATAATTATGTTTTATTGATTTTTTAAGCATTTCTTCTTTTCTTCCATATTTGTCTAAAAACGAATACGCACCCGCCCGTAACAATGAGTATCGAACTTACCGGTTCCGGTCCATGTTGGAGAACTATGAAGCTTGCTGACCCACTACCGGAATCTTTAATTCTACCTCTCTTATCCAAGATGGCATAACCTGAATCTACCGTCCATAAACCTGCTTTTTTGATACTATTCCAGTTGGCTATGTAGTGCCATACCTCTAATACACCGGTATCTGTTTCGTTGACTTTATAGACATTGCCCGATGAGTCATTCCATGAGGACATTGACTGAACATCATTTCTTCTTATATTATTTTTCGGAATTTGAATGTAAAGCCAAGGCGTATCAGACAAATGAAAGGTATCGATCTGCGCAGTACTACCTCCCGCATCAACCATATACATTGTTTGGATCGGTATAGTTTTTGCAGAGATGATATTTGTCAATACAGTTATTGAAAATAAAAAAACTCCTAAAACAATAAAAATTTTTAATCTTTTTTTGAACATTTTTTTATCCCCCAATCGTAAATTTTGTTAGGCATTAAGGTGTGTATTAAATATAACGCAAGTTTTTTGCCAATGTTTAACTTGTTGATTTTACAATAAAGTCAAATGAGTTTAACGAGAATTACACGATAAATTGTGGCACATTTTTTGTGTCTTGTCACAATTTCATGAACTTATGGAATTGTTTGTTAATATGTGAAATATAAAATTTCTTGTAAGTCTCAAGTAAAGGCAGCCTGGTTAATTGAAATATAGAAATTATGTGTTTGCAAGGTGAGTAGCAACTTTCTGTTTTTAATAAATTAGCAAGAACTTTCTGCACTCTTGCCACAGGTTTCTTAAAATTCTGCATCATATATGAAATTAAAGTAGTACATCTTTTTGACCGAAAAAAGTAAGAGAAATTAAAAAAATGAGTATAGAAAGAAAAGCATCCATGGACCATGTTCAATTGTTTCTATCCTACCTGGATGATTTAATATTTGATAAAAGAAATAATTATTTTGAATTAACATATCCACGAGATAGAGAAACCTTGAGATTCGAACTGGAGCAGTTGCAGGAAGTAAGGGACACGTTTATCGCAATATTTGATCTCAACGAAAAAATCAAGTAACTTTGTAATATAAATCACATATTTATTTTAAATTACGTAGTAATTTATTAAAATAATTGATTGCCCAAATAATGCTGCAGACATTGTAAATAAATTTATTTAATTCGTCTTCGGCTCTCCCCTGTGGGTCGTAGAAAAGCCTTATTATCTCAAATGCATTATTTGGGTTTATGAAAGATATTGATTTAGATTAAATAGGTTTCCACTAAATAATAGGAGAAAGTATGTCGATAATTTGAAAGATTTTTAATAAAACTATGGAGGTGTAATATGCTTAAAAAATGGGGAGCAGTCATGGAAGATGTTGAGACAGATAATAATGTAGAAACAGGCAATTACAAAAGAAATTTTTTAAATGATATCAGCGAAAATGTCAATAATAAAACTATAGATAAGAAAATTGGCAATGAAAAAGCAAACACTATACTTAAGGGAAGTAAAATAACAGGAGATATCACGGTAACCTGTGATTTAGAATTAAGTGGAGATGTTGAAGGAAATATAACGTCCAAACAAGATGCAAATATT
>CAYFXR010000133.1:0-8476 GCA_964347155.1 uncultured Nitrospiraceae bacterium
TTCACACCCTTTCTGTGTCAGTTCATAAATCTACGCGCCGATTCCCTCGTAACATATCATGCCGTTTAATACATCAATTAATATACATTTGTCTTTATCCCATACCTTCTGATATCAAATTAAAAAAACTTAAAATGATTATTCAGTGGATACCCGAATAACTGTTTTAACATTCCCTCTCGGGTTGAAGTCTCCGACTACTTCGAGATGTCTTGGTTTCAATAACTTTTTCAGGTCGTTAAATATCTGATTGGTTGCTGCCTCGTGAGATATATTGTGGTCCCTGAATTTATTCAGATAAAATTTCAGTGATTTCAGTTCAACAATATATTGATCAGGTACATAATTGATTTTAATGGTTGCAAAATCAGGATATCCTGAACGCGGGCACAAACAGGTGAATTCGGAAAAACTGATATCAATGGTATAATCCCTGTCAGGATAGGGGTTGTCCCATTTTTCGAGTTTTGCCTTTGTTATTTTCTTTTCTCCGTATTTTGATTTTTTCATTAACCTTTTTTAAGAATTTTATGAACTCTACTGATGGAAAATATCATATGATATATCAGCCAGCTTTGCAAGAGGGGAATAAAAAACCGGACATAAACTATTGAGATTGATTTAAGCTAGCGTTGAAATGTTCAGCACAGGCTTTTTTGATATCAATTAATCATTGGAGGATGATGTTACCATTAACGAATTTATATGATCTCTAAAATATACGAAAATATTGCCGTGGGTATGAAAAATGATGATATAATTTTAAAAAAGGCTTGCAAAATAAACTTCTTTCATAAATATTAAGTATTTATGAAACAAGGCTGGTACAAAAAATATGATTGAAAATGGAAAACAGAGGGTCGTAATAGAAGACGTAAGGCCTCAGATAGAAGGCGGACGATTCCCTATAAAGCGGGCAGTTGGTGAAAAGATTGTTGTTACTGCTGATATTTTCTCAGATGGTCATGACACGGTTTCCGCAAGGGTACTCTTTAAAGGCCCTAACGATAAAGACTGGAAAGAATCAAGTTTAACATTTATAGAAAATGACTTCTGGTCCGGTGAATTCAGGGTGAAGGATTTAGGAAGATATCTTTATACAGTTGAAGGCTGGGTTGATCACTTCAGGACATGGCAGAAGGATTTACGAAAGAAGTTTGATGCAGGACAGAATGTAAAAGTGGATCTACAGATTGGTCTGGACTATATAGACAAGGTCATTAAAAAGGCAAGTGCAGATTATAAAAACACACTGAAGAATATCTACGCAGATTTAAAGGACAATGATCCGGAACTCGCAGTGCTTACAGCGGTTGGGAAGGATCTTGCGGAATTAATGGACAGATACAAAGATCTTTCATCTGCAAGCCGCTATCAAAAAGAACTAGTGGCTGTTGTTGACCCAAAGAAGGCGGTATTCAGCGCTTGGTACGAACGGTTTCCGCGCTCTTGTTCTTCTGTGCCGGGAAGGCATGGAACGTTTAAAGATTGCGAAGCTATTCTTCCAGAGATTGAGAGGATGGGATTTGACGTTTTATATCTTCCTCCAATTCACCCAATCGGAATGACAAAACGCAAAGGGAAAAACAATAATCCGGTCTGCGAAGAAGGTGATGTGGGAAGTCCCTGGGCAATCGGCGCAGCAGAAGGGGGACATAAGGATATCCATCCTGAACTCGGAACAATGGAAAACTTTCAGCATTTAATTAATAAAGCTAAGAATTACGGAATTGAAATAGCAATGGATATTGCCTTTCAGTGCTCTCCTGATCATCCTTATGTAAAGCAACACCCGGAATGGTTTAAGTGGCGCCCTGATGGTACTGTACAGTTTGCCGAGAATCCCCCAAAGAAGTATGAAGATATCATACCGATAAATTTTGAGACTGATCAGTGGCAGGAGCTCTGGGAAGAATTAAAGAGTGTATTCCTTTTCTGGATTGAAAAAGGGGTACGCATTTTCAGGGTAGATAATCCGCACACAAAGTCTTTCGGATTCTGGGAGTGGGTCATTAATGAAATAAAGAAATACTATCCTGGAACTATCTTTCTCTCAGAGGCCTTTACCCGTCAAAAGGTGATGTACCGTCTTGCCAAACTTGGATTTACGCAATCATATACTTATTTCACGTGGAGAAATACAAAGTGGGAGTTTACGGAATATATGAAAGAGCTCGTTAAAACCGATGTGAGAGAGTACATGCGGCCTAACTTCTGGACGAACACTCCTGACATCCTGCCGGAACATTTGCAGTACGGCGGTCGGCCGGCGTATATGATGCGTCTTGTCCTTGCAGGGACCCTCGCTTCAAATTATGGAATATATGGCCCGGCTTTTGAGCTGTATGTTCAGGATGCAATTGAAAGTAAGGAAGAATACCTTTATTCCGAGAAATACGAGATTAAATCCTGGGATTGGGACAGGGAAGGAAATCTGAAAGATTTTGTAGCCCGGATCAATAAGATTCGAAGAGAGAACCCAGCCCTTCAGGATACCTGGAATGTGAAATTTTATGATGTAGACAACGATTATCTCATGTGTTACGGAAAGACATCTGAAGACCTTTCAAACATTATTATTGTTGCGGTGAATCTCGATCCATATCACGCACAGGGTGGATGGGTGCAGATTCCGATTAAAGATATTGGTATCGATCCTCATCAGCCGTACCTTGTTCATGATCTTTTAAGTGACGATAAATATATCTGGCACGGCGAGAAAAATTATATTCAACTTGATCCCAAAATTGTTCCGGCACATATCTTCAGAGTCAGGAAGAGACTGAAGCGGGAACACGATTTTGATTATTTTATGTGAGAGGTGATTATCATTGCCGAAAAAAGAAGTCCCTTTAGAAGATGATCCGTTGTGGTATAAAGACGCGATTATATATGAGCTGCATGTAAAGACCTTTTTTGACAGTAATAATGACGGTATCGGTGATTTCAGGGGACTCATACATAAACTTGACTATCTTGAAGACCTTGGAATTACCGCTATCTGGCTTCTCCCTTTCTATCCGTCTCCTCTTAAGGATGACGGCTATGACATTGCTGACCATTTTAATATTAATTCTCAGTACGGAACACTGAGGGACTTCAAAGACTTTCTGCGTGAAGCGCATAAGAGAGGATTAAGGGTCATAACCGAGCTTGTGCTGAACCATACGTCGGACCAGCATGCCTGGTTTCAGAAGGCAAGACATGCGAAGCCGGGTTCAGCTCAAAGAAATTATTATGTATGGAATGATACACTGGAAAAATACCAGGACGCTCGAATCATCTTCAAGGACTTTGAACCGTCCAATTGGTCATGGGACCCTGTAGCCAAGCAGTATTACTGGCACAGGTTTTATTCTCACCAGCCTGACCTGAACTTCGAGAGCACGCACCTTATGAAAGCCATACAGAGGGTCCTTGATTTCTGGTTCGAAATGGGAGTAGACGGGATGCGTCTTGACGCAATCCCCTATTTATATGAAAAAGAAGGCACAAACTGCGAAAACCTGCCCGAGACGTATGAGGTGCTCAGGAAGCTAAGAAAATATCTGGACGTCAGGTATAATAATAAAATGTTCCTTGCAGAGGCGAACCAGTGGCCCGAGGACGCTGTTGCATACTTTGGAGAAGGTGATATGTGCCACATGGCCTTTCACTTTCCCCTGATGCCGAGAATGTTCATGGCCCTTCAGATGGCGGACCGATTCCCGGTTATTGATATCCTGGAGCAGACACCTCAGATTCCCGACATATGCCAGTGGACGATGTTTCTTAGAAACCATGATGAGCTGACACTTGAAATGGTAACCGATGAAGAGCGTGACTATATGTACAACATGTATGCACAGGATGCAGTTGCGCGGATCAATCTCGGGATACGCAGGCGTCTTGCCCCTTTGCTCGGGAATCACAGGCGGAAGATGGAGCTGATGAATGTCCTCCTGTTTTCACTTCCCGGCACTCCGGTGATTTACTATGGCGATGAAATCGGGATGGGTGACAATTACTATCTCGGAGACCGTGACGGCGTGAGGACACCCATGCAGTGGAGTGCTGACCGCAATGCAGGGTTTTCACGGGTCAATCCACAGAAGTTGTACCTGCCCGTGATTATTGATCCTGCATACCACTATGAAGCAGTCAATGTAGAAAACCAGCAGACAAGTACGGCGTCTCTGCTCTGGTGGATGAAACACACCATAGCAGCGCGAAAGAGATTCAGGGCCTTCAGCCGTGGGAGTCTTGAATTCATTACACCGGAGAATCCCAAAATCATTTCTTTCGTTCGTAGACATGAAGATGAAATTGTTTTAGTAGCAGCCAATCTGTCGAAGTACGCCCAAACAGCTGAACTTGACCTTTCAAAATTTGCAGGCTATTCACCAGAAGAAGTTTTCAGCCATAACACATTTCCGCTTATAAAGGAGACAGGGTACCCACTGACTTTTGCTCCTTATGGATACTATACTTTCGAATTAAAAGAGGAAGATGCAGCGGTGTTCATTGACACATCCGAATTGCCCGAACTGCAAGTGAGCACAAGCTGGGAGCGTATCTTTGAGGGGAAGGCCCTTGAGAAACTTGAGCGGAAAATACTGACTGCCTATCTTAAACAGCGCAGGTGGTTCGGAGGCAAGGCCCGATCAATAAGAGAGGTTAAAATCCAGGAGAAAATTCCTGTCCGTGAACAATCAGTACTTACTTATTTTCTCCTGATTAAAGTCAAATACAGCGAAGGATCTCCAGAAATTTATGTCCTTCCCGTATCATTTGCTACTCACGGAAAAATCGGAAGTTCAGCCGAGGAATTCGTCGCTGAAGGTGATGCTGTACGGATTGATCCCGACTGGTTAAGGATAAAGGCGGAAAAAATATTTGAAGAGTCCGCCGAAGCCCTTATCGCCCGTATTTTTGTTGACGGGGAAGAAGGGATACTTTTTGACAGTCTGTATAATCCCGGATGCCGTGACAGACTGCTTTATGCCATAAGCCGGAGGAAACGAATGAAGGGTGAATCAGGAGAACTATTCCTTTATCCGGGAAAAGTATTCAGAAAGCTGCTGGGAGAAAAGGTGTTGCCTCTGAACTCCAAAGTGCTTAAAGCAGAGCAGAGCAACACCTCTGTCATCTATGATGATATATATATCCTCAAGCTGTACCGGAGAACAGCAGAAGGAATGAATCCTGATATGGAAATTATCAGGTGCCTCACTGAACGGACAAAGTTTTCCCATATCCCCCCCTTTGCCGGAGCTATTGAATACAGAATACCAGGGAAAGCACCGTTTGTCATCGGGCATCTGCAGGGGATGGTACCAAACCAGGGCGATACATGGATCTATTCTCTGGATGCGGTCAAACGCTACTTTGAACGTCTGTTTATGAAAAGGCATTCTATACAGCTCAATGAGATAGAAATATCTGTTTTTGATTTTGATTCTGCTGAGATTACCATTGAAATGCAGGAACTCGTAGGGGGTATATACCTGGAATTGGCCCGTCTGCTCGGTGAAAGGACTGCGGAGATGCACATTGCACTTTTATCAGTGGATGATGATCCTGCATTTGAACCGGAGCCCTTTTCACTCCTTTACCAGCGTTCCCTCTATCAGTCCCTCAGGAGCTTTACCAGAAGAGTTTTTCAGCATTTCGAAAAAGTTATCAAAAAACTTCCTGAGCACATCATGGATGAGGCAAGAGAAATATATGCTTTAGAAGCGAGCATATTAAAGTTTTATGAAAAAATACTGGTCAGAAAAATACCTGTAACAAAGACACGCATACATGGTGACTACCATCTCGGGCAGGTGCTTTTTACCGGAAAGGATTTCATTATTATCGACTTTGAGGGGGAACCCGCCCGTCCACTCAGTGAACGGAAACTGAAACGTTCACCCCTCGTTGATGTTGCCGGCATGATTCGGTCTTTCCACTACGCCGTCCATGCTGAATACTTCAGTCATATTTCTTTACGTCCGGAAGATGCTTCCGAGCTTGAGCCGTGGCTTGATCTCTGGTACAGGTGTGTCAGCAGGACATTTCTCGAAGCATATGTCAAGACAGCCGGAAGCGCAGCGTTTGTACCGAAAGACAGCAATGATCTTGCAACCCTCCTTCAAGTATTCTTCCTGGAAAAGGCCGTGTACGAGCTTGATTATGAACTTAACAACAGACCTGACTGGCTTGTAATTCCCTTTAAAGGGATCAGGAGCATATTAGGATTAAGGAGTTAAACGTGGCTCAAAAAGATGTCATACACAACGTCAGCCGTTTTACGGAATATGACATACATCTTTTCAGGGAAGGAAACCATTTTTCACTTTATGACAAAATGGGATCCCATGTAATGGAGGCTGACGGCAGGCAGGGAGTATACTTCGCTGTATGGGCACCGAACGCTGAAGCAGTATCCGTAATGGGTGATTTCAGCGGCTGGGATACTGGCTCGCATTTTCTGAAATCCAGAGATGACGGGTCAGGTATCTGGGAAGGATTTATTCCCGGTATCGAACGGGGCGCTCATTACAAATACCATATCGCTTCCCGGCGCAAGGGTTACAGAGTGGACAAGGGAGACCCCTATGCGTTTTATTGGGAAATCCCGCCCAAGACCGGCTCTATAGTATGGGATGTATCCTATGAATGGAGGGATGCCGAATGGATGAAAACACGGCGTGAGAGAAATTCGCTCGATTCTCCTATGGCCATATATGAAGTTCATCTTGGCTCATGGCAGAGGGTCCCCGAGGAGAGAAACAGATATCTGACATACCGGGAACTTGCCCCCCGTCTTGCTAACTACATAAGAGAAACGGGATTTACCCATGTTGAATTTCTCCCTGTTATGGAGCATCCATTCTATGGTTCATGGGGATATCAGTGTACCGGATACTTTGCTCCAACCAGCAGATTCGGTACGCCCCAGGATTTTATGTTCCTCATGGATTATCTCCATCAGAACGGCATCGGGGTCATTCTCGACTGGGTGCCGTCACATTTCCCGGACGATATACACGGACTCGTGTATTTTGACGGAACTTATTTATATGAGCATGCAGACCCGAAGAAAGGGTACCACCCCGAATGGAAGAGTTACATATTTAATTACGGTCGTAATGAAGTACGGAACTTCCTCATGAGCAGCGCTATGTTCTGGCTGGATAAATATCATGTTGACGGATTGCGGGTTGATGCAGTTGCATCTATGCTCTATCTTGATTACGGGAGAAAAGAGGGGGAGTGGATTCCCAATGAATATGGGGGCAAAGAAAATACGGAAGCCATTTATTTTCTCAGAAAGTTTAACGAATCTGTTTATGAACGATATCCCGATGCCCAGACTATTGCCGAGGAATCAACTGCATGGCCAATGGTTTCGAGGCCCACATATCTTGGAGGCCTTGGTTTCGGTATGAAATGGAATATGGGGTGGATGCACGACACTCTGGAATATTTCTCCAATGATCCTGTGTACCGTAAATATAATCATAACAAACTAACGTTCAGCCTGATCTATGCCTTTCATGAAAATTTTGTCCTTTCCCTTTCCCACGACGAGGTGGTCTACGGCAAGAGCTCTCTTATCAGAAAGATGCCGGGTGATGACTGGCAGAAATTCGCAAACCTCAGACTCTTGTACGGGTACATGTACTGCCATCCCGGCAAAAAACTCCTGTTTATGGGGGGAGAGTTCGGGCAGTGGCAGGAATGGTACCATGAGGAGAGCGTGCACTGGCACCTTCTTAAGACACCCCGTCATCAGGGGTTGAAGAAATGGGTCCAGGATCTGAACGCCTTTCTAAAAAAAGAACCCGCGCTGTACGAACGCGATTTTGAACACGAAAGCTTTCAATGGGTGGACATCAGCGACTGGGAAAGCAGTATTGTCAGTTTTATCAGAAAGGGAAAGAATGAGAAGGACACCCTCCTTGCGGTCTGTAATCTCACGCCGGTTTTACGAAATAATTATAAAATCGGGGCTCCCTCAGGAGGGTTCTGGAAAGAAGTATTAAACAGCGACTCCTGGATGTATGGAGGAAGCGACAAGGGAAACTTTGGAGGGATAGAGGCAAGCCCGGTCCCAGTTCATGGCAGGTATCATTCATTATCCGTGACGCTCCCGCCGCTGGGGATTCTCGTATTTAAGAGAGAATCATAAACCATACTATGATGGGGATAATAGCTGCTGTGAGCAATCGGGGGACATAAGTAATAAATTTTGTGCCCGCATTTGACAGACCGGTTATGAGTGTATCCAGGAGAGATGAATAGATCACGTCGTGTATCCTCCGCTTAAAAGCCGCTCTTCCGTAAGTATTGACTTTACCTTCATTTGCTCAATGGCAGTAATTGCTATGGGTATATAGTCCCAACTAAAGCAGATCATACAATTAAAGTGTAACACATGATTTGAATATCATAACTATGCATGTATTGATTTGCAAGAGTAAAGACAGAGGGGTAATGCTGACGTATT
>CAYFXR010000134.1:0-13838 GCA_964347155.1 uncultured Nitrospiraceae bacterium
GTTCATGGCAATAAACACCTATTCTTGTAACTGATATTATAACACCTTGATACAGATAAAAAACTGAGTTTATATCAACCCAAAAAATGCATTTCAAATAATGCAGGCTTTGTGAAAGAAATTATTTTTCGATACCTTAGACGCAATTCCAACCAATCTAAAATAAATATTTTTGTTCCAAGCTATATGCATAATTTAATAATAATTTTATCGAGTTAAATAATTTCTTGAGCAATGTCTGCATTATTTGGGTCAAGGATTTATTTTTTTCTTAATGTCAGTAGGAGATATGTGAAATCAGGTAAAAAAATAGGCTTACGGTACAAAAAGGGCACAATTTAGGGGCTGATTATTCAGCCCCCTTTTTCAGGGAAAGAGCAGATTGTACTCGTAATTGTGGCAGAAGAATTCCCGATTTTGTTGATATCAGGTAGAAACCTTGAATATTTGTAGGCAGTTTGCTGCTCTCAGCTATCCTCTATAATTGATTTTTTTAAATATTTTCAAAATGGCAAGATAACTTCCTGAAATCAACTACTGTTAATCTCACCTCTGGATACAAGATAACAGATCTAAATAGTCAATCCTGCTATTTGCGTCAATTGGCAAATATGAGATTTTTATAGTACTTATAAATATTTTTTAATTTACAGTGAACTCAATTAGTGATATGCTGCCGCTAAATAAAGGGACAACTAATTCAGGGGGATTCTTTCTTCAGTCATTTAAATAACAAATTCTAATTGCATAAATTTTTAGTCATTATTCCGTTCAGAGGGAGACGAAAATGAAAGTATTAAGGTTTTTAGTTTTAATTTTTGTTTTATTGGTAATGGTCTTAGGAGTTTCTGTGAAGGCAGATGCTGACCTGACACTTCTGGAGCAAGGTACATCCACACAGGGTACGTACAATCTCATCTATGATATTGACCTTAATATCACGTGGTACGATTATACTAACGCTGCTAATACATGGCAGTCTCAGGTGGGCTGGGCTGATGGATTGTCTGTAACAACTGCAGCTGCTACTTATGATGACTGGCGTCTGCCAATTATGTTTGATGAAAGCTGCGCTGGTTCTGACTGTACAAATGGTGAGATGGGTCTCCTGTATTATACAGAGTTGGGAAATACGGCAGGTGAGCCACTGGACGACACCGGTGACTTTCAGAATCTTCAGCCGGACCGTTACTGGTCGGGTACGGAGTATACCGTAAATACAAACAACGCGTGGTACTTCCACTTCGGCTATGGAACCCAAGGCAACATCGGTAAGGGCATCGACGGCTACGCTCTTGCCGTCCGTCCCGGACTCGCCGTCGTCCCCGAACCAATAAGTTCTATTCTTTTTGTTACTGGCGGAACGCTGTTTTCAGTACGTTCCGTACTTAAAACAGCGCGGAAGCGCAGAAGAGCGGAAGTGAAAAAATAAATCCCCATCTGAAAATTTCAGTGAAATGAAGGAGGGCGGAGGGTTAAAAATTTATTCGTGTTTGTCCCCGTAGAGAGTCGAAGACTCTTTTACGGGGGAGTTTGAATAAATTTACCGGAGGCCGCCTGTATGAAACGCCCGGAAATTTTCATTGGGGTGCATTCTTTTGGATACCTTTCTTCGTGCATTCAAGAAAAGTATCCGGGGTGTGGGGCAGAGCCCACATAAAAAAGACTTAATTTCTTGATCCCCTGATCAAGTCAGGAAATGACAAAATAACATCTAAATATTTCGAAAGGGGCGTGGGTTTTCTCAGGCCCCTTTTTTATGAACAGTACAATCCTTAATAAACAATATTTCTCTTTCATGAAATTGTTTGGTTGCAGGTGTAAGTTTCAGTTTTAGAGGCAATTCAAATCTGATGATAATCAAGTCGAAAATTTCAATTTAGGTGTTTTTCAGGCATTATCCTCAATGTCGATTCTGAATTGAAGCCTGTTGCAAATTACTCATTATCGCAAATTTGAGCACTAGCGAAAATTTGCTTGCTGAGCCATGTACCATACTGTATATGGCGGAGAGGGAGGGATTTGAACCCCCGGTGCCTTTCAGCACAACGGTTTTCGAGACCGCCCCATTAAACCACTCTGGCACCTCTCCGGTCTAAAAAAAGTTAATAGTTATTAAAAGTTTTTAATTATACCTAAATTGAGCGATTTAATTTCATAAAGATGTGCGAGGCAGGCGAAAAAATACATAGCGATACCTCTGTGCAGCTATTGTCTTGCTTTTATAATTTCCACTCTTTAAATGAAATACTAAATATAGCAGTAAGACAATTCCAATATCCAAATCGCATTATGAATTTTTGAACCTGCATTGCACATCTATCTATATGAAAATCGCTCAATTTAGGTATAATTTTATTTGATCATAAACCTTGCTTCTCAACTCCACACTCTTGACTTTTAACTCTTAACTCTCGTCTGTTTATCTGTGCATCTTAAAAAACCTCTTTAATATCTCTGCACATTCATTTTCTAAAACCCCAGATACGATCTCGACGCGGTGATTGAGTAAGGGGTCAGATGCTATATGATATCGGCTTTCTACGGCGCCATATCTGTTGTCATTACAACCGTAAACGAGTTTCCCTAACCGTGCATTAACCATTGCCCCGGCACACATAACACACGGTTCCTTGGTAACATAAAGGATTGCATCTGTTAAACGCCAATTACCTTTCTCTCTTGCCCCTTCTCTAAGAACGATTAATTCTGCGTGTGCCGTTGGATCACTTTCAGCTTCTTTCATATTATGAGCTGTGGTTATAACCCGGTTACCCATTACAAGGACTGCACCGACAGGAATTTCGCCTTTCGTATATGCCTCTTCTGCCTCTTTAAGGGCAATATGCATGTAGTATTCATCTCTGTGAGTCATTGAGTGTAATATTTTTTCCAGGGAATGCGAACTGTTTCAGCATAACTTAGTAACTTCTTGTAAATCAAGGGGAAAAAGATTTTATCGTTTGTAAAATTGTATAATTATAATATATGATTACCCAGATAATGCCTCAATCCAAATAATGCAGAGTCGATTCGTCCTCAAAAACATTAATTGTCGTTATTCGTGTCCGGGAACCGTGATCCATGAAGAAATTATATTTTTTTGTTCTTTCCTTTTTATTGCTTCTGTCTGTCGCTGAATTTACAGGGGCAGAAGGAACTGAAGAGAGCACTTTCAAATTAACAGTAATCAATAATCAAATTAACTTGAAAGCCGAAAAGGCAAGTCTCAAGGATATCCTGAACGACCTTGAAGAAAAAACAGGAATAAAAATTAATATCTTTGATGGCGTTGATGACAAAAAAGTAACGCTTAATTCAGGTGCCCTTCCGATGAGCAGGATACATAATTTACTTGAAAAAATGCAATTGCAAAACTTTGGAGTAATATATGACAAACATCTTGACTCCAGAATAATCTATGTACTTCCTGATGGGCAGAATATAAATGAAGTTTTAGGGAATAAGGAAGACAGAATAATGTTATTCTCTTCGGGAGATAACACAACTTTAACCCTGGATAATCCGGCAACATTTAACCTTATGAAAAAACTTCAAAAGGAAAAACAAGCCATCCTGGAAGATCTTGAAATGTTTCCTTTATTCAAATTCAGAGGTATTAAGAACGCAATATCTTTGAGTTCAAATGAGGTAGATCGAATAATAAAGTCGAAAGTCAATGAACTTGATATCCCGCCAAAAATGAAGAGAAGTATAGCATCAATAGCAATTATCGAAGATGAAAGCCCGTATAATTTTGGTGAATTAATCCTGATGCCTGACGGAAGTGTTACATATCTATTGAAAATTCAATTCGAAAACGCAAGACAGATAGGTGTTGAATTTACCATAAATCATATTTATAAGGATGCCTTTGTTTTGGCGTATGCTATGAAAAACAATGAAGTGGGAATACTTGAAGGACCAATGCCCTTTGTCCCTCGAAACAATTCCACTATGGTCCTGCCAACGATTGATTCTGATGAAATCTTTATTGAAATAAGGAAGCTACCCGCTGAATTGATTAACCGTACCGGACAGGATCCTTTCCGAATAAAAGACATTCAGTATTCTGTCCCCGATCTTTTCAAATATCTGTCTGATGAAAGCGAGGTGAGACTAGGTCAATACAATGGATTTGAAACCAGGAATATATTTGATCAAGATACAGCAGAATGTTCTTATACAGACGTCAATTGTTTATCCAGCGTGAGCAATATTAAAAGCGGAGTTGTCAGACTGCTCATTGGTAATAATAAAGGCAGGTGGTGGTGTACAGGCTCGCTTCTCAAAGATCATGAATCCACAACTGATATTCCATATGTTCTCACTGCGGGCCATTGTGTCGAAAAAAAATTAAATGTGAAGGAAATTTCATTCTGGTATGAATCTCCGTCCTGCAATTCAGCAGGCGAACATAGCTGGTACGAAAAAACCATCCTACCCGTAACTCGATTAAGCTATGAAAACGGTGCATTTGTTGACACCCCTGATTGGGCTCTTCTAAAGATGCACGTACTTGATTTAAAAAATGTCCCAACTTTCCTTAATGCCGATACTTCCACGCAGACATCTGGAGAAAGAATATATCAAATACATCACCCCGGCGGAGACAAGAAAAAAATTTCAAAGGGCATTCTCAAAAAAATCCGTAAAGTGAATCATGAATTTGAATATGACAATGGAGATACCTCTGAAGGCGGGTCATCAGGATCACCAATTCTTGATAAAGATGATTTAAAAATAGCAGGGGTATTTTTTGGTAAATACAAGGGCGGAGGGATTTGTTCATCAACAGTACGCCATCTCATGACAAGATATGAATACATATATAGCAAAATCAAAAAATACCTGAAGCCATCTCTCGCCACGCCGGTTATTACTTCTGTAGATTATCCGGAATCTTCTGTAATAAAAAAATCTTTCCTCATTACTATTAAGGTAAAAAATACAGGTAATTATCATTCTCCAAGAGGACGCATCCACATTGCATTCCCTTCGTATAAATCTGAGAAAGATAAAAAATTAGTCTCTGTATATTCAAAGTCAAGGGATTTAAGATATAGAGAATATCCTTCCGGTTATAAGGGCCTGGATAAAAGGGATGGAACCAGGGATGGACATGCAGATTATTTGCATGTTGTAGCATCTGATTTCAGCTGGAAGCCAAACGAAGAAAATTATATAACGTTAAGGATATATCCAAAATCAACAGGAAATCTGAGGATATGGTATCGTGCTGCGATGAAGTCACAAAACAAACATTTTTATAATACACCATCAGACTCTTCATATGATGTTATCGATACAGATCAAGAGTGGCCTGAAAATGAAATATCAATTAGTATTGATCCATGTACTTTGCCTTCTGCGCCTACAGAAGTATCAGCAAGTGACGGCAGCAGTAAAAAGAAGGTTCGAATAAAATGGCGTTCAATTGACAGGACAACCTCGTACAGGGTATACAGGGCAGCTTCATCCAGTGGTAAGAAGACCAAGATAGGTACAACTTTGCAAACCTCATATGAAGATACAACTGCTGAACGCAAGAAGACTTACTATTACTGGATAAAGGCAAAGAACGTTTGCGGAACCAGCGGATACAGCTTATATGATAAAGGATATCGAAAATAACAGTTGCTATCATCACCTTTGAACTCTTTTTTCTGGAGTTCCCCCATTTTTTTCAAAACCATTAACGATTACTTGTCAATTTCCCTTTTCTCTTATTTTTTTAACTGATTATGCTTTTAACTGCCTTTTTTCTGGGAGAACTCCTGGAACTCTTTTTTAGTTGATTTTAATTGATACATTTGTATAATAACAAAAGTAGAACGTGCGATATCGTTATGGGAAATTTATTGTAGCGTTAAAATTTAACCAGTATTAAAAAAGTATTTTGAGCATTAAAAAACATTACATGAATAATACCCATACCTGCGAAGTCACTTTCAGCTTATCTATGGAATCAGCTGCCCTTGCCAAGACAGTACACATTGTTGGTGAGTTTAACAACTGGAATATTTATGCGACACCCATGAAAAGACTCAATAACGGAACATTTGCTGCGTCCATTGATCTTAAAAGGAATAAAGAATATCAGTTTCGTTACCTGATCGATTTTACACAATGGGAAAACGATTCGGATGCTGACAAATATGTACAAACTTCCTATGGCGATTGTGAAAATTCAGTAGTTGTGGTTTAAGTACATACAAAGGGCTTAAGAATACACAGTACCTTTTAATACTCAGCCTCTCTTTTTCGCTCAATTCCCTCTTTGGCTTAAAGGTATATCATGGAATTCAACATTAATAATATCTCCAGGTTCAATAACAAATCTAAATTTGAACAGTGAAACCATTTTTGCCTCTGATACAGCATGGTCAAAAGAGATGCCGTATATAGAAGACAGACCATGGACTAAAAATATGCGTTCCTTTCCGTTAGAAAATTCTTTTCTTTTTGCATGATATCTGTTCCCAAGATCATCAATTATTAATTCGCTTTTCGTATTAATAGAACGATCTCCGTCATTATTGGTCACTTTTACAAAACAATTTACACTATTATCATGCGCAATCTTGCATCCCTTGTTTTCAATGGTAAACTGGCCTTTTTCTATGAATGATATTGTCTGCGGCAAATCAGTGAATCTTTGTTTGTCTTCCTTAAATGCGCTCTTGAGCTTTCCCATTAAAGAAACCTCTTTCTCTCCCTTTAAAGCATCGTCTGGCTCCTCCTCCAAGGCAATCTCCGTCGGCCTTGTTAAACCTTTATTGAGCAATTCATCTAATGTTTTTGTCTTTGCGATACTTTCTTTTGTGGCACCGATCACTACTGCTCTATCAGTTGCTATTATTTTTGCCGATACCCTGATACTATCACTGAAAGGCGTGACAGAGCCAGTCACTATTGCATCGACACCCGCAATTTGTCCGACTCTTTTTACTGCCTCGGGACTGATAATGTCTGATAGATAGAGTTCGTGTTCAGCTAGAATACCTTTCAGATGGTTTCTGTCGATTAGCTCAAAATTTCTGAGCGAATTTATAAGATCTATAGAAATTTCTTCTGCGATAAATCTTCCCAATTCTGTTATATTCCCCCGTAGGTCCGTAAAATCTGCAACTGCGATAATTTTTTTATCAGATTTTGCTATTTGATCTCCGATAGTTGTAGATATTTTTTTCAACTCTTCTTCATATGCAAAAGATACATTAAAATTTGCTAATAAAACTATTATCACTGATACTGCTGAAAGCATTGCCTTAATCATTGAATAATCCTTCTCTATTTATTAACTGTTTGCAACCATAACATCTTATACTTTTTTATACAGCATTTGTCATTCCTGCAGTCTTTTGAGTGGGAATCCGCTAAACCAGCACTCTGATTCCCGACCAGAGTCGGGAATGACGGACACGAGAAGTACCTGCTTTAGAGTCAAAAGCTTTGAGTTCGTCTATTAATAATAAGGGATCAATATTGATATGTTCAAACCATACCGCAACAGCAGTTCCCACAATTTTTTAGCCGTATCATAACCTATCTTTGGAATCTTATCAAACCCATATGATCTCTCCCTTTGGAAAAGGGGGGAATAAGGGGGATTTTATGAAAAAACTCCTTTTCAAAATCTATACCTCCCCTACATATTTCGTCCATTACAGGAAGTGAAGCTCCCCGCCTACAAGGCGGGGCATCTTAATTCTCCTCCCCCTTGACGGGGGAGGATTAAGGTGGGGGTGATTGATTAATTTGTTCCCCCTCACCCTTTCCCGCTCCCGCAAGGGGAGAGGGGATTTGAAAGGATGCCATTCATCCCCTTGCACAGCAAGGGGAATTCTGGCAAAATTTTCTTAAACTGAGGAAGAAGGAAAATATTGGTATGACACAAATCATAGCTCAGAATCCTTTTATCGACTATTATAAAAGAAAATCATCAGAAGGAGAGCGCTAAGAATGAAAAGAAATATTATCAAGATTGACGAAGAAAAGTGCACAGGATGCGGGGAATGTATTCCCAACTGTCCTGAAGGCGCCATTCAGATAATTGACGACAAGGCCCGACTCGTAAGCGATATTATGTGTGACGGCCTCGGCGCATGTCTCGGGCATTGTCCGGAAAATGCCATATCCATTGAGGAGCGCGAGGCTGAAGAATATGATGAGAGAAAGGTTATGGAGAATATTGTAAATGCAGGACCTAATACTATAAAGGCTCATCTTGCTCATCTGCGTGATCATAACCAGAATAAATATTTTCAGCAGGCCATCGATTTTCTCAAGGAAAATAATATTGATGTTCCCATTGAAAAAGGGGAACCGGCAGTGCAGCCGCATGCTCACAGCGGCTGTCCCGGAGCAAGAACGATGTCGTTTAAAATGGAACAGGAAAGTACGGAACAGTCTGCTGGCAGACGCCTGTCTCAATTGACTCACTGGCCTATTCAGATGCACCTCATATCTCCAACTGCTCCGCATTATCAGGGCGCTGACCTTCTGCTTGCAGCCGACTGTGTGCCGTTTGCACTTGGAGACTTCCATAAGGATTATCTGAAAAACAAGGCGCTTGCTATCGCATGCCCCAAACTTGACAGCGGCCAAGATATCTACCTAGAAAAATTAACAGCCCTTATTGATAAGGCTAACATAAGCACGCTCACTGTTATGACCATGCAGGTCCCGTGCTGCAGAGGGCTTCTTTTTCTCGCCAGAGAGGCGGCGTCACATGCAAAGAGAAAAATCCCTATAAACCATATAGTTGTGAGTCTGCAGGGGAATATACTAAAGAAAGAAGCGGTGTAGGAATAAAAGAAATTTCAACAGAACCACTGAGGTTTACCATGTACCTTAGTGGTAGATGGCGGCTCTGCCCCGCCTCCTTTTGAACTGCCACCACCTTAAAATATGTGCCCCCAACCCGCCCAGCTGTCACAGCCAGTCGACTTTGCTGTTGACATATATAAATAATATTTTATATATTTAATTAAATTTCAATGGAGTAATTCTATTTAATATCAATATCCATTTATAATTAAGGGGGTTAATTATGAATAAGCTCCTGCCTCTTTTCAAGGCTCTATCAGATGAAACAAGGCTGAAAATCATCATGCTTTTAAAGGACGGAGAGGTGTGTGTCTGCGATATTGCCGATACTTTAAAAATGACCCAGCCGAATATTTCGTTTCATCTTGGAATGCTGAAAGAAGCCGGTTTGATCAAAGACAGGAAAAACGGACGCTGGATCCATTATTCCCTTGCTGATTCGGACATGTTCACAAGGTTCCTTCTCATGGGAGTATTCGAACAGGCCGGGAAGAAAACTAACAATAAGGTCAAGAGAAAGAGAAAATGCTGAGAAATATTATCGAGAAACTTCATAACTTCAAGCTGCTTCCCGCCTTTGTAATTGTTAGTATGATTATAGGCATTGGTATCGGGAAGTTCTATGGCATATCCAATTTTGAACTGACCCCGCCTATCGACGCAATCAAATCAATCTTCAGGGGGACATATGAGTTCAGCATTGGCAATATTCTTGCCCTGGGGATTGTTGTAGGGCTCTTCATGATGATGTACCCTGCAATGGCCAATATCAAATTTGAAGACCTTGGACAGGCAGCGAAATCTCCGAAGCAGCTCTTGATAGTCATGTTCTTTAATTATGCCATCGCACCTTTCTTTATGCTTCTGCTTGCAAAGGTATTTCTCAGCAATAATCCTGATTTTTATACGGGGCTTGTGCTGTACGGGCTTGCTCCGTGCATCGCAATGGTCATTGTCTTTACTTACCTGTCAGCTGGCAACGGTCCTCTAGCAATCATTCTCGTCGCTGTCAACTCGATAATACAGATGATCCTTATACCTGTCTATGCAAGGCTCCTGCTCGGCCAAATTAACTTCGATGTATGGGTAGTTGCTGAAAGCGTTGTTCTCTACCTCGGCCTGCCTCTTGTTGCCGGAATGCTTACGCGTTTTATCGGCGTCAGGAAGTTAGGTGAGGAGTGGTTCAAAAAACTGAAATATTATCTTGACACCTTGTCCATTGTCGGACTGCTTTTCACTCTTATTGTCATGTTCGCACTTAAGGGCGATCTCATTCTTGAAAAACCGTTTTTTATAGTCCGGCTCGCTGTTCCGATGACCTTGTTTTTCTGGGTGATGTTTGTTGTTGTATATCTTGTCTCTTGGAAGGCCGGGCTGAATTACCGTGACTCGGTGGCAGTTAGTTTTAATTCTACGGGAAGAGATTTTGAAATTGCTATTGCAATTGCCATCACAGCATTTAATCCCATAGTAGCTCTTGCAACCGTTATAGGACCGTTGATTGAAGTTCCGGTAATGCTGGTGCTTGTCTGGTTTGCAAAATCAACTGAAGCAAAGCTCTTTAAGACTCAACAGGGGGTATCACAATGAAAGTAGAAATATACGATCCCGCCATGTGCTGCTCTTCTGGCATGTGCGGACCAAGCATTGACCCGGAGCTGGTGAAAATGAACGAGGCAGTGCTTGCTCTGCAAAAACAGGGGGTAAAAGTTTTACGCTTTAATCTCGCCCAGCAGCCAAAGGACTTCATGGCAAATAAAACGATTGCTGATTTGCTTCATAAAAACGGGAAGAAGGTCCTGCCTGTCGTCATAGTCAACGGTAATGTATTTAAAACAGGAGAGTACCCGTTATATGAAGATTTATGCAAGGCACTTCATATTGAGCCGTTGAAAAAAGGACGGCCGATGACATTAAGGTAGTGGCAACGTACATCTTCTTTTCAGGCAAGGGCGGCGTCGGCAAGACCAGCATGGCATGTGCAACTGCCATTCATTATGCCCTTTCAGGCAAAAAGACACTTATTGTTACAACCGATCCCGCATCAAACCTAACTGATGTATTTGAACAGAATATCGGGCATAGAGTAACCAGGATTGATCTTGGGAGGATTTATACATTACCCCTACAGTTATATGCCATGGAAATCGACCCTGACGAGGCAACCCGTGAATATAAGGAAGGCATCATCGGGCCTTTCCGGGAGATTATGCCCGAAGATGTAATCGCATCCATCGAGGAAAACCTGAGCGGGGCCTGCACAACTGAAATGGCGTCTTTTGACCGTTTCATCGACTTTATGGGAACTGATGAATATAATGTCGTTATTTTCGATACAGCGCCCACAGGCCATACGATCAGACTGCTTGAACTTCCTGTTGACTGGTCAAAGCACATAGAGGAATCAGCGGAAGGCAGCGGCCAGACCTGTCTTGGACCGGTCCAGTCGATCCAGGGCTCAAAGGAAAAATACGATAGGGCAATCTCGCTCCTGAGAGACCCGGCAGAGACGAACTTCATCTTTGTCATGAGACCGGAAGAGCTTTCCCTTTACGAGACCATCCGCGCGTCAGGAGAACTCAAGTCAATCGGAATCAGTACTGGAGAGATCATCATTAACGGGATATATCCTGAGGAAGTTTGTGAAGTAGAATTCTTCAGAAAGAAGTACATTGCCCAACAGGAAGTTATCAAAGAAGCTGAAAAACTCTTTGACATCCCAAAACGGTATATGCTCTTAAGGGACAATGAAGTGAAGGGTATCGAATCGTTGAAGGATGTTGCGGAAGAACTTGTTGAGAGTATAAAGGTGCGAAAGAGCAGAAGGTCAAAAGTTAAATCGTATAAAACGGTTATACGCCCTTACGAGCTTACAAGCTTAGGCACTATCGATCTCGACAATCTCTTTCTCCCCGAAAACGGAACCAAGGCTATCTTCTTTACGGGCAAGGGCGGGGTAGGAAAGACCACTGTATCCTGTATCACCGCTTTACATATGGCTGACAAAGGGTTAAAGACACTCCTCGTCACTACTGACCCTGCCGCCCACATCGGCGAGGTGCTCGGCAAAAAGGTCGGCACATCCCCGGCAGAGATTTCGGACAACCTGTATGCCGTCATAATTGATCAGGAAACTGCTTTCAGGGAGTACAAAGAAAAGGTATTAAACGATGCAAAGGGGAAATATTCCGAAGACATGATCGCTGTAATGGAGGAAGAACTCAACTCACCATGTATTGAAGAGATGGCGGCTTTTGAAAAATTCGCTCAGTTTATCGAAAGCAGGGATTACGACCTCCTTGTCTTTGACACGGCCCCTACCGGTCATACATTGAGGCTGCTTGATCTGCCTTTCGATTATGCCCGCCAGGTTGAACTGATGGCGGACACATCCTCCGGGAAATCGAGAACGGGTAAAATCACGAAAGAGAGATTCATCAAAATTACAGATATGCTGAGAGACAGCACAAAGACCGTCTTTACCCTCGTGCTTTATCCCGAATCAACGTCCATTGAAGAGTCATACCGCGCCATGATAGATCTCAAAAATGCAGGGGTGGTAACACAGCTTGTCATAGCGAACATGGTATTGCCGGAAGAAGTCTGCACAAATGATTTCTTCAGAAACAGAAAAAATATGCAGACAAAATACCTTGAAGAAATTATCAATAAATTCAAACTGCCACTTGTTGTATATCCATTGATGGAAGAGGAACTTAAAGGAATTGAACACTTAAGCAGGTTATCTATCAAAGTTAAACATGAATAGACTGAGAACAAAATGAAAAAAGTCCTTTTTGTCTGTGTCGAAAATTAATGCAGAAGACCGGGATATCCCTTACCTGAAAAATATGGATGACACAGGATTTCGTAACATCGGATATGAAATAGGCGTTGTTATTGAAAAAACATGGACAAAAAGGCATGGTAAAGACGGATTTTAGAGGCTAATTTAGCGGAAAATCTCGCTTGCCCCGTAAAGAATAATTCTTCTATCGGGGCCTTGCAGGAAGATTACAAAGGAATGAATAACTTCCTTTAGAAAATCGGCTCGAACCGCCGCCTTGTGGCGGTTCCAACGCTTACGCGGATTACAGACTAAAGACTATGAGCCGATCTTCCTGAGGCAGACAGGTTTTCTGCTTATGCCTCCGACGTCAGGCATAGCCAGCCCTTCGGCTGTCTTCCCTTGCTTCTGCTCAGAGCCTGCTTTTCCCCTCAAAGGAAATAATTTTATTAAATAAGTCTTGACAATCCAGCAAGGTAATGTTATTATGGACTTAATTTAGGTTGACTAGAAAGGAGGTCTATTATAATGAAAACATTATCGGTGTCAGAGGCAAAGATGAAGTTAAGCGGGCTTGTTGAAGCTGTTAGCTCTACTGATGAGGAGATAGTAATTACAAAGAATGGTTCTCCTGCGGCAGTTTTAATAAGTCCTGATGAGTTTGAAAGTTGGAAGGAAACAATTGCTGTTCGCTCTGATTTGTCATTGATGAGTGAAATCAAAAAGGGTTTAAAGGCGTTAAAAGATAAAAAAGCACGCCTGTATACACTTGAGGAACTTTTTAAATAATCCTAAAGATGAAGCAGTCAACGCGCAAACTCAGAGTTTCCGGTGCTGTTGCAGACTTTATCCGCAAGATGCACCCACATCTTAAGAAGAAAACTAAAGCATCTTTTCAAGCAATCTTATCCGATCCGAACGCAGGAAAAGCCCTAAAAGATGAACTTGCTGGCTTAAGAAGTTTTCGTGTAAGCCGGTTTAGAATAATCTATAGAATGTCTCAAAAGAAAGAAGTAGAAATTATCGCGATTGGCCCAAGAGAACGTATATATGAGGAGACCTTCTGGATACTGAACAAAATAAGAAAATCTGAGAAATAAGGGTAAATAAAGAGTATTAACTAATCTAATAACAATAACACGTTTAAATACTTCATTTATTGCAGTAAATCAACCGAGGAAGAAGAAAAATGGTGGAGGTGAACGGGATCGAACCGATG
>CAYFXR010000135.1:0-1694 GCA_964347155.1 uncultured Nitrospiraceae bacterium
CTTAGATTAATGAAAGAGAGCGGATGCGGGGCTATTTTGGTAGGATTTGAATCGATATCGCAAAAAAATCTATCCTGTATGGATAAGGGGATAAATCAGAGACATAACTATATCGATGCAATTAAAAAGATACAATCATACGGGATACTGGTTCACGGATCATTTATATTAGGATACGATTTTGATTCACAATCCTCATTTGATGAACTGATTGATTTTATTGATGGAACCAATCTCTTAATGCCGTTAATTAATATCCTTACGCCATTTCCAGGCACCAAGCTGTTCAAACGTCTTGAAAAAGAGGGGCGTATTATTCATAAAGACTGGAGCAAATACGATGCCAAAAATGTTGTTTTTTCTCCGTCACTTATGACCTCTACGGAGCTTTTAAACGGATACAAGAAGGTAATTAGACAGATTTACTCTTTTGATTCTATATATAAAAAGCTAGAGCATTATTGGGATGTTAACTTCTGGAGACATTCCAACGAGATTGACCCTATAAAGTTCAGATACCGTTTTCTCTTTGCTGTCAGGCTTTGCACTTTGCTTCTTTCCCTTAATCTGAAAAGATCCGAGTTTGTCCTTAAGATACTTCCAAAGGTATTTAAAAAGCATGTGAGGATATCCACCATCCTGACACTAATGGCTTACAATGACTATGCCTACACATCTTGTGAAGGCTTTTCTTGACTTGTTCTGTTAAATTCCAAATGACAAAACCCAAATTACAAATAAATTTCAAAATCCAAATTTCACAAAGAACAACTGACAGCCTCCCCTGGTCTTCTCATGTTTTGACATTCGGTCATTGGTGCTTATTTGATATTTGGAATTTGTTATTTATGTCATGTGAAAGCTAGACAAGCGTTTACAGACATTGCATGTGCATTTAGAGTTCAGGACACTTTATTATTGAATGATTTGAGGTAGCAAAATGGTTATATAAGATGTTTTTCAATTAACCCAAATAATGCAGACATTGCTCAAGAAATTATTTAACTCGATACATTTATTATTAAATTGTGCATATGGCTTTGAATAAAAGTATTTACACTCGATCAATTAATATTGCGTTTAAGGTATCGAAAAATAATTTCTTTCACAAAGCCTGCATTATTTGGAATGCATTTTTTGGGTTAATTCTAAAGCCTTAAATACTGCTTCCTCAGGAGTGTTTACTTTTATCACGCCTTCAATATTGTCCCAAGTTTTAATTCCTAGAACAGGCTTTCCGAGCTTTAGTGCAATAGCTATCTCTGAAAGTGTACCATATTCTCCTGATATTGCTATTACTGCATCTGCTGATCTCGCTACAATTATATTTCTGGCATGGCTGAGTCCCGTGATTATAGGGATATCAACATATTTATTTGCGTCGTCTTTGTTAAAGCCGGGCAGTATCCCGACAGTTATTCCAGCGGCTTCTTTTGCACCCTTTGAAGCCGCTTCCATAACGCCACCGAGACCGCCTGTGAGCAGGGTTGCTCCTTTTTGAGCAATAAGCTTTCCTAGTTCCTCAGCGATATTATATATTTCTTTGCTGCAGGATCCAGATCCGATAACAGAAATAATCACAATAAGCTATATTAACCCAAATAATGCAGACATTGCTCAAGAATTTATTAAATTTTTAATACCCCACAATCTCTGCTGAGGGGTTTCCTTATACTTCCCTCCCCCTTGACGGG
>CAYFXR010000136.1:0-13796 GCA_964347155.1 uncultured Nitrospiraceae bacterium
CTATTAACATTAGTAATCTTGCGCTTTGAGGGAAGATTCAAAAACTCAGTAATAGCAGATTGTCAACAGCATCCAGACTGAAATCAGAAACAACATTATAGATGATTACTAAAGGAATCGAGCCCGAAGCAAAAAACTCAATAATAACGGATTACAAATAACACCTAACTGCCTGTAAAAATAGAAGATTACTACCTTAAATCGTTACCGATAGCGTTAAAATCAACATTGTAGATTTTAGTCTAAAATTTTCATTTTGATTCAGCTTATCAAAAGTGAACTCCCCGCCTACAAGGCAGGGCCTCAAAAAAATATTACTACCTGTATTCCCCCCTCTTTAGAAAAGGGCCTGCCTGTCGGGTAGGCAGGTGTGAGGGGGTATTCAAGTTCATTTCTTCATAAAGACTTCATGAAATGGAGAGGATTTATAACTGCGACATTACAACAACTTATTCCGGAAATTATTATCTGCTGCAATAGATATACTTTCAAAAACGCATTTAAATCTGATATTATTTCAGGGTCTATTTCTATTAATGATGGAAATCGCAAGTTTAAAAGAACTCGATTATTTTTCAAGGAGGCGTCATGAAGATATATTATGATAAGGACGTAAGACGCAATCTTTTAAAAGGAAAAACAGTGTGTGTGATGGGCTATGGAAGTCAGGGATATGCACATGCCAATAATTTAAAAGAAAGCAATGTAAATGTCATAATCGGAATAAGAAAAGGAGCAAGTTTTAATAAAGCCAAAAAGGCCGGATTTAAGGTTATCCCTTCTTCAGAAGCTGCGAAACAGGCAGACATAATCATGATGCTTCTTCCGGATGAAAACCAGGCAGAAATATACAATCATGAGATAGCACCGAACCTGCAAAAAGGCGTCTATCTGGGCTTTGCACACGGCTTTAATATTCATTTCAACCAGATAGTGCCTTCACCTGCTACAAATGTATTCATGGTTGCTCCAAAGGGTCCGGGACACCTTGTGAGATCAGAGTACACAAAGGGAAGTGGTGTTCCCTGCCTTATTGCCGTCCAGCAGGATCCAGCAAAGAATACAAAAGCCGTTGCACTTTCCTATGCATCTGCAATCGGGGGAGGCAGGGCAGGAGTAATTGAAACAACGTTCAGGGAAGAAACGGAAACAGATCTTTTCGGAGAACAGGTTGTCCTTTGCGGCGGCTTGACTTCTCTCATAACTGCTGGTTATGAAACTCTTGTTGATGCAGGATATGCCCCTGAAATGGCCTATTTTGAATGCCTTCATGAGGTCAAACTCATAGTTGATCTGCTATATGAAGGCGGTATATCCAACATGCGTTATTCGATTAGCAATACTGCACAATACGGTGATCTTACAAGAGGACATCGGGTTATAACCGAAGAGACAAAAAAGGAAATGAGGAAGATCCTTGATGAAATACAGTCAGGTGAGTTTGCAAGAGAGTGGATGCTTGAATGTAAAGCAAATAAACCTGTCTTTACCGCCCTTACAAAAAAAGGAGAGCAACACCCGATAGAGAAAGTAGGCGCCAGACTCAGGGCTATGATGCCATGGCTCAAAAAAGGCAAACTGGTCGACAAGTCAAAGGCATGAATTGGTATGTTTCAATTTGCCAGAGAAGGTTATCCTTTTATCGTCTTTTTTTCTTCCATTACCATCCTGACAGCAATTTTTAAAATGAACTGGGTGACCGTGGTTCCTTTGATACTCACGGCGTTCATGTTTTACTTTTTTAGAGATCCTGATAGAGTTACTGTTCAAAACAAGAACGTATTTTATTCTCCGGCAGATGGAAAGGTTATTCTTATCACAGAAACAAAAGAGGATGAGATGTTACAAAAACATGCACTGAAGATAAGCATCTTTATGTCACCTCTTAACGTACATGTTAACAGAGTTCCCTGTGATGGGATTGTTAAAGAAGTTAAATACTATCCGGGTAAATTTTTCTCTGCATTTAAAGATGATGCCTCAATTTTAAACGAACATATTACCATGCTTTTTGAAAGCGAACAACATGGACAGCTTGTCGTAAAACAAATTGCAGGTTCTGTTGCAAGGCGTGCTGTTTGCAGGGCAAAACCCGGAGATATACTAACTCAGGGACAGAGATATGGAATTATAAAATTCAGTTCAAGGGTTGATATCTTTTTACCATTAAATACTCATGTTCAGGTAAAATTAAATGATAAAGTAAAAGCTGGAGAAACGATAATAGCGGTCAGCAGTAAGCATTTAGCAGACAGCAACTGAAAAATACCCTACTTACCTGGTTCAATTTTGCATCAGGTTACAAAACTGAACCCGCTGAAAAGCTGAAAGCTTACTGCTTATAGCTTATGGCTAAAATATGAGAAAAGGAATTTACATTTTACCAAATACCCTGACACTGGGTGGAATGTTCTGTGGTTTTTATGCAATTCTTGCATCATATAAGGGGCATTACATTTATGGAGCATGGGCAATATTAATTGCAAATATTTTTGATGGACTTGACGGTTGGGTGGCGAGGTTAACCAACAGTACTACAAAGTTTGGCATTGAGCTCGATTCTCTTTCCGATCTTGTGGCCTTTGGAGTTGCCCCGGCAGTCCTGATATACAGCTGGGGATTGCAACCATTTGGCCGTATTGGATGGGGAGCTGCATTCCTATTTGTTATATGCGGTGCCCTAAGGCTTGCAAGATACAATGTGCAGATGGGAACAACTGAAAGCAAGGCATTTACAGGTTTGCCCATACCTGGCGCCGGTACGGTGGTAGCCTCTCTGGTTTTATTTTATAATGAAGTGTGGGGAGATTTGTCAGGAAGAAATTATATAATCCTTTTTTTACCATTTTTACTTGCTGCACTTATGGTCAGCACCCTGCGATTTCATGGGATGAAGGAATTTGATTTTAAAAAAAGAAAACCCTTTTGGCTTTTAGTTGTTATCGTAGTGGCTTTTGTACTTATATTTATGTATCCTGAAATAGTAATATTCATTTTTTCTATTGCTTATGTACTATTGGGAATGATTGAAGGGACATATCTCTTTCGCAAGAAAAGAAAACTAAGGGAAGCAGTGCAATGAGGAAAATAAGGATTTTTGATACAACCCTCAGGGACGGTGAGCAGTCACCTGGAGCATCCATGAACACAGGGGAAAAACTCCAGGTTGCAAAACAACTTGCACGACTTGGAGTAGATATAATCGAAGCCGGCTTTGCCATAAGCTCACCGGGTGATTTTGAGGCAATCAAAACCATAGGTAATGAAGTAGAAGGTCCTGTAATCTGCAGTCTTGCAAGGGCAAAGGAAGAGGATATTAAAGGAGCGTGGAGAGCATTGAAAGAAGCTCCGAAGAAAAGAATTCATACATTTCATTCTACGTCAGATATACACCTTACATATCAGTTCCGTATTGACCGCAAAGAAGCTCTTAAAAGGTCCGTACGAATGGTAGAGCTTGCAAAGAGTTTTGTTGACGATGTTGAATTTTCGCCAATGGATGCGACACGGACAGACATAGGTTATCTTTGTGAGGTTATTGAAGCGGTTATCGAGGCAGGCGCTTTAACAGTAAATATACCTGATACCGTCGGTTACAGTATTCCAAACGAGTTTGGTGCCTTAATAAAATCTATCCGTGACAGAGTTAAAAATATCGATAAAGCCGTAATTTCAGTCCACTGTCACAACGACCTGGGTCTTGCAGCATCAAACTCGCTTTCAGCGGTTCTTAACGGCGCAGGCCAGATTGAATGCACAATTAACGGTATCGGAGAGCGAGCCGGTAATTGTTCCATGGAAGAAGTTGTTATGGCTTTGAGAACAAGGAGTGATATATTCAATGCCGATACAAATATACATACAGAAGAGATAATGCGCAGCAGCAGACTTGTTACCAAGATTACTGGTATGTCTGTCCAACCCAACAAGGCTATCGTCGGCGCCAATGCATTTGCACATGAGTCAGGAATTCATCAGGACGGTCTTTTAAAAGAAAAGTCTACGTATGAAATTATAAGACCGGAAACAATAGGGTTGCATAAGACAAAATTTGTCCTCGGCAAACACTCGGGCAGACACGCTTTTAGGACAAGGCTTCATGAACTCGGCTATACTTTAGGTGATGAGGAGATTAACAGTGCTTTTGAGCGCTTCAAAAAACTTGCCGACCAGAAAAAGGATATTTTTGACGAGGATATTGAAGCCCTTGTTGCAGAGGAAGTCACCATGGTTCCCGAAACATACAGCCTTATCGACCTGCATATAATATCCGGCACGAATCAAAAACCAACTGCCACTGTTAAACTCAAAGTCGGTAAAAAAATTATTGAAAAAACAGGACATGGAGACGGACCTGTTGATGCGGTATTTAAATCTATCACCTCAATAACCGACACCAAAAGCAGACTCCTCAAGTATGAAGTTAAGGCCATAACAGGTGGCACTGATGCCCTCGGTGAAGTCGTGTGTTCTCTTGAAGAAGGTCACAGGTCTGTCAGCGGGCACGGTGCTGATACTGATATTATCATTGCCTCTGCGAAAGCCTATATCAATGCGTTGAATAAATTGGCTGCGAGGAAAAAATAACAGCGGGAAAGCAATAGGGTCGCACCTTCATGCAAAAGTCGAAGTGTGACCCTATTATACGTTTTAAGATTAAGCAGCAAGTTCTGATGTACAATTAGGACAACGCGATGCTTTAATAGGAATCGATGTAAAACAATAAGAGCAATCTTTTGTAGTCGGTTCAGCAGGTGGTGCTTCTTCCTTCCGTTTCAATTTGTTCATTGCCTTTACAACCATAAAGATTGCAAATGCAATTATGATAAAGGAAATGATTGTGTTAATGAACACGCCATAGTTGAGGGTGACTGCTCCCGCACTCTGTGCGTCAGCGAGATTCGCGAAAGGCCCTGCAGTCGAACCTTCCTTGATTATGGCAAAGAGGTTTGTAAAATCAACCCCTCCGAGCAGGAGACCAATCGGCGGCATAAGTATGTCTGCAACAAAAGACTTTACTATAGTAGCAAATGCCGCCCCAATGACAATTCCGACAGCCATGTCAACTACATTGCCTCGCATTGCAAATTCTTTGAATTCTTTAAGCATTTTTCTCTCCTTTCCGGGGTAAAGTTCCCCAAAAGGTTTACAATTACAACTATTATATATCTATAAATCGAATTATATCAGATAGTTACCCTTTGTCAAGTCTGTTGCTTAACCCAAAAAATGCAATTATCTAAGGTATCTATGCCTTATATTTGCATGGTTAACTGCATTATCTAGGTTAAATATTCAAGATTATTCGTCAACCGCCGTAGTAAAATAAGTGATAGTTTTTTATTTACATTATCCATACAATTTACATTCATTTAAGAGGTCAGATGACAGACTCTAAAATAGAGAGAAAAATCAAACATGCCCGGATAGCCACAATGGTATCAGGCTCTATAACTTTAGCCGGCGCTATTACCCTAATCGGAAATCATACACATGCTGAATTTTCATTATTGAACATATTATCTCTGATTGATGTAATTTTTATTTTCAGCATGGCTTATGGAATATACCGGAAAAGCCGGATATGTGCAGTCATGATGTTCGAGTATTTCCTTCTCAGCAAAATATTCAAAATATCTACATCCACCCATATTAACTTTGGGGCAATAATAGTCGGATCAATTTTTCTCTATTTTTTGTTTCAGGGAATTGCCGGAACCTTTGCCTACCATAAATGTAGAACATGCAAGGAAAGGACAGAAGAATCCAAACAGTTGGGCTGGATACTTGCAGCTTCATGTGTATTAGTCGTTTATGTACTGGTATTACCCTGTTTGCTAATCTGAATATCTTTACTATCGTTTGACTATTTCTGATATTTTCCTGTAACATTTCCTGTACATTTTTACCCTTGGAGGAGCAGTGACAATAACAGAAAAAATTCTTGCTGCCCATGCAGGCAAAAAAGAGGTTTCAGCCGGGGAGCTTATAAATGCAAAGGTTGATATTATCCTTGCCAATGATATCACCGCGCCTATCGCAATTACTGAATTTAAAAAGATCGGCGCAAAAAATGTCTTTGATAAAGACAGGATAGCATTCATTCCTGACCATTTTGCGCCTCAAAAAGATATCAAGGCAGCTGAACAGTGCAAGATGTTGAAGGATTTTGCAAGGCAGCACAACCTTGGACTTTACTTTGAAGTAGGGAGGATGGGTATTGAGCATGCACTTCTTCCGGAACAGGGCATTGTTGTCCCGGGAGATTTGGTCATCGGTGCCGACAGCCACACATGCACGTATGGCGCACTTGGTGCCTTCTCCACAGGTGTCGGTTCCACTGATGTCGCATCAGCTATGGCCACAGGCGAATGCTGGTTTAAAGTGCCTGAATCAATGAAGTTTATATATTATGGAAAATTAAACAAATGGGTCAGTGGAAAAGATTTAATACTCCATACAATTGGTGATATTGGAGTTGATGGTGCCCTTTACAGGGCAATGGAATTTGAAGGGGAAGTGATCAGTTTACTTCCAATATCCGGCAGGTTTACCATTTGTAACATGGCTATTGAAGCTGGAGGCAAGAACGGCATCATCGTTCCTGATGAAATTACAGGACAATATGTAAAAAACAGGGCAAAAAGGGAATATACATTCTTCACCTCAGATAGCGATGCAAAGTACACCGATGTAAGAGAATACGACTGTTCAAAAATACCCCTTACCGTATCATGCCCTCACCTTCCGTCAAATACAAAACCTGCTGCGGAACTCACGTCTGTTACCATTGACCAGGTTGTAGTCGGTTCGTGCACAAACGGAAGAATAGAGGATATAAGAGAAGCAGCAGAAATTATAAAAGGGAAAAAGGTCAATCCTCATGTTAGGATGATTGTAATTCCTGCCACACAGCAGATTTATTTGCAGGCTTTGAAAGAAGGTCTGGTTGAGATATTTGTTAATGCTGGTTCTGTCTTCTCCACTCCCACATGTGGACCATGCCTTGGCGGTCATATGGGAATACTGGCAAAGGGCGAAAGGGCTATTGCCACAACAAACAGAAATTTCGTTGGGAGAATGGGACACCCTGAAAGCGAGATTTACCTGTCAAATCCTGCTGTTGCTGCAGCATCTGCCGTACTTGGCAGAATCGGAACACCGGAGGATGTTTTATGATCCTGAAAGGCAAAGCCTGGAAATTCGGTAATAACATTGATACAGACGCAATCATACCAGCCCGTTATCTCAATACCTCTGATCCCGATGAGCTTGCTAAACATATAATGGAAGATGCAGATAAGGATTTCATTTCAAAAATAAAACCCGGAGATCTGATAATTGCAGAATCCAACTTCGGCTGTGGCTCTTCACGTGAACATGCACCTATTGCAATTAAAGCTGCAGGAATACAGGCTATAGTTGCAAAAAGCTTTGCACGTATTTTTTATCGCAACGCATTTAATATCGGACTTCCCATCTTTGAATCAGAAGATGCTCCTGAAAGAATTATTGAAGGTGATGAGATTGAAATAGACGCAGACAATGGTATTATTAAAAATATTACAAAGAATGAAACGTACGCTGCAAAGCCAATCCCACCATTTATGCAGGAGCTCATCTCTGCAGGAGGTCTTATAGAGTGGACAAAAAAGCGGATAAAGGCTTAGTAGCTGCTTACCTCACACTTCCTAAAAAAGAGCTTACAGAAAAAATCCAGCTTGCTGAAGAAATACTAAAAAGCTGCACCCTCTGTCCCCGTTCCTGCAATGTTGACAGGACAGCAGGTGAATTAGGATTTTGCAGGACAGGAGACAGACCTTTTGTCTCAAGCTGGAATCCACATTTTGGAGAGGAAGCACCGCTTGTCGGAAGGCACGGCTCGGGTACGATTTTTTTTACTCACTGTAATCTCGGCTGCCTCTTCTGCCAGAACTGGACAATAAGCCATCTTGATGAGGGCGGTATCATTTCCTTCGAAGCATTAGCTGACATAATGCTGACTCTGCAAAAATACGGCTGTCATAATATTAATTTTGTAACCCCAACTCATCAAGTACCGATGATTTTAAAATCACTTGAGATTGCAATTGAAAAGGGCTTAACGCTTCCTCTTGTGTATAACTGTGGCGGGTATGAAGCAATGGAAACGTTAAAAATACTCGATGGAGTTATTGACATTTATATGCCTGATTTTAAATATTCCGATCCTGAACCAGCAAAAAAATACTCAAGGGCAAAAGACTACCCTTTAGTAGCAAAAGCTGTAATTAAAGAGATGCACAGACAGGTTGGAGATCTTGTTATGGACAATAGAGGCATTGCCTTGAGAGGCTTGCTCGTAAGACATCTTGTACTTCCGGAGGGACTGGCAGGGACAGAGGAAGTGGTTCGATTTCTTGTTGAAGAAATTTCGCCCAATACCTATACAAATATTATGGCTCAATATTATCCTTGCTTCCGGGCTGAAGAACATCCTCCACTTGATAGAAGAATTACAAACGAAGAGTACAGAAAGGCTGTTAAAGCAGCACGTGAGGCAGGGTTGAAAAGATTGGATTAACTTGTTAACAGTTTTATATTTTTAAGTATTAAGGTTAAAAAATTAACAATATAAAATAGTAATTTTTTTTACGTTCATTGAAAAGGTAATATTTTTTAACATTTAAAATTGTAATATCACTTTCATAATTTATTTTTATGTTGACATGTTTATAATTTAATGATATATTTAATAAATTTTAAGTTTAAAAAAATACTCTCCTCATAAAAATACCATTTTCTAAAAAGAGACGATGAGAGTCTATCTGTCTTTAAGATAGAGTTAATAAGGGTTAAAACATCGTTAAATTCTTTTTTTTTATGATATATTACGTTTTAATGATGAATGCACTAAATCATGATAAAAATATTTACAATAAAATTATTTTTTAGTTTTTTTACAGCTAAAAGGAATGAAACAATATCGTCGCTTTAATGCCTTATATGCAAATTAAGGAGTAGTAAAAGGGATATTTACCCAAGACCTATTATTGACAAAGCATTTATATGTGATAAGATTTAATATAATTATAAAAATGCCCGGTAGAGTATAGTCTTTGCAATTTAAAATAAGGCAGTTTTTTTATCACACCATTTTTAAGATGAAGTAATTAATAAAAAAGCCCCTGCATTGCAAGGGCTTAAGCCAATAAATGATGAGGTAGGCAGACCGCAACCATTTAAGGGCTCATTTTATTTTAAAATACCTTAGTGGAGAAGTCAATTTATTATTAACGAGATTACTAACACGGAAATTAAAATATAATTTACTGATACTATGGAACAATATTTTGATATATTTAATTATTTACCATTTCCCTTTTTGGAACAAGATTTATCAGAAATAAAAAAGCATGTTGATAGCATTCATACAAGAAGCAATAAAATAAATTTTAAAAAATATTATGAAAATCATCCGGAAGATGTTATTTCCCTCGCCAAGAAAGTAAAAATCGTCAACGTGAACACAGCTGCCCTAAGTTTTTTTCAAGGTTATACTTTAGAAGAATTTAACAAAAAATTTAACCTTATCTTTGACAAGGCATCATATAACACATTCAAGAAAAAACTTATTGAATTATCAGAAGGCAAAACAGAATTTCATACCGAAGGTGTTACTCTCACTTTCAGGGGTGAGGAAAAACATGTCCTATTAAAATTAACCGTTCCGCCAGATTATAAGGATACTTTATCAAAAGTATTTGTCACTGTAGTTGATATAACCAATCTCAGATTTAATGAAGAGAAAATAAGGGAATCTGCAGTGAAGTATCGAGATATATTCAAAAAAGTTAATGAAGCCATTTTAATGGCTGATATAAAAACAGGAATTATTCTTGAAGCAAATAAAAAAGCAGAAGAACTTTTTGAAATTCCGGCTAATGCAATTATAGGCATGCATTATACACAACTTCATCCAAAAGAAGAAGCAGATCAATACAAAGAGATCTTTCAAGATCATATTAATAAACATGATAAATTTGTCTTAGAAAACATTGCCGTGTCTCATAAAAAGTATAAAAAGATTCCTGTTTCAATTAGTACCAGTGTGATAGAATTGAAAGGAGAAAAATTTTTTTTAAATATTTACAGAAAAATGGACAATCAGGAAATGGGCAGTGAATATGCAATGAACAGCTCCAGTCAAAACGACTTCTTTACAAATAATATTTCCGATATCCTTACACAACGTGAGCGTGAGATTTCACAATTAATAGCATCGGGATTTACAAATAGACAAATAGCTGAAAAGCTTTATATAAGCAAAAAAACAGTTGAAACCCATAGGATGAGGATCATGAGAAAATTAGACATACATAAAACAGCAGATATTGTCAGATATGTAATAACCAACGGACATGTTGAAAAAAAATATTTAAATTGTAATAAGTAAACCCCTTACTCAAAGAGAATTTTTCATCCCCTCCTATAAGAATCATTTTTTCATAAACATTCCTCTGATTGGTACAGTATTTATCTTACAAAAATACATTTTAAATCTGATAAAAAATACAGTATTCACCCGAATTCCTTTTCTATTTAATTTGAATATAATTATTATTATTTTATTTTACAATCGCACGGTTTATTAATTATATAGATATAGCAGCCCTTGCTCAAAGAAGAAAAAAGGTAAGTCATCATGATATCGTCATTCAAGTGGTATTTAAACTACATTCATAAAAATAACCAACTGTTTGTCACTTTTGCAATCTCAATTATAACGATAATTGTAATAGGTAGTTATATCATACCCGAAAAGTATGAGGCTCGTTCAACCGTATTTATCGAAAAGAATGTGTTAAGTAACGTTATTGAGGGAGTCGCATTAACCCCGTCAATAGATGAACGGCTAAATGTGCTTTCTTATTCCATTAAAAGCAGAAATCTCCTTCTTAAGGTCATGGAAGCACTTGATATGGAGACATCAGACCCGTTACATATTGAAAAAGCCATCGAGAAGTTGCGGGATAATACCAATATTGAGATTGTAAAGGGTAAAAATAGCAGATCCCCTCAAGGCATGGACTTATTCATTATCTCATTCAGACATAAGAACCAAAAGTTTGCACGGGATTATGTTAATACACTTGTAAATCTGTATATTGAAGAAAATTTATCAGATAAAATACAAGACTCACGTATTGCCAATAAATTCCTTACTGAACAGATCTCATTCTTTAAAAACAAATTAGACGAGATAGACAGAGATATCATCAATTTTAGGACTGAGAAAGGCGTATTTATCTCTATGGACGAAGGCAGAATTGTGGAGGACATCGATGCTGCGGAGGAAAAACTTGAAGAACTTAAAATCAACAAAATGGAACTAAAAGCTAAAAAAGAACTAATAAAGAGAGATTTGGAAAAGGAAAGTCCATATACAGTTGCCGTATTTGGACCTGGCACTAAACTCACTATAGAAGAGAGGATTATCATGCTTCAAAATAATTTGAACAAATTATTAGTGAATTATACTGATAATTATCCTGAAGTCCTCCAAGTTAAAGCAGAGATTGAATCATTAAGTGAGATATTAAAAGCCGGCAAAGATAGTCATCGTTCAGATCATTCGGAGGTTGAAATGTCAACGCTCAATCCCGTTTATCAAGAACTGAGAAAGGAGATGTCTAAAACAGCATTTGAATTTGCGGCTCTTGAGACCAGGGAAAAATACCTTAAAAAACTGATCGAAGCAAAAAAAGCATACATGAAAGAGATACCTGTAGATAAGAAAAATATCGCAGATCTTGAAAGGGAAAAAAATTCCGTTAAGAATATCTACGAACAACTTATCCTTAGACTTGGTCAGTCTGAGGTCTCAAAGCAGATGGAGATTCAGGATAATGGGTCAACGTTTAGAATAGTAGACCCTGCGATTTTGCCTGTAACACCTGTGAGCCCCAACAGAATAAAAATAATATTGCTTGGTATTTTTACCGGTTTTTTAGGGGCATTGGGGCTTGTCTTGTTAATTGATAAAATGGATTGCTCTGTCAAAACAGTCCAAACCCTGAAAACATTGAGTGTTCCAGTAATCGGAATAGTACCTAAAATACAGACTGAAAATGAAGTCTCACGGAAAAGGAAAAAAAATATAACTGTATATACCATTGCGAGTTTTTATACGGTGTTCATTATGGGTGTTTTCGTGAGAGAGCTTATAATTAAATTTTTCGAATGATTAAACTATCATGCCCAATAGGGACACCTCGAAGGATGAAAATGCCCTATTCTGTCATTCCCCGACTTGGTCGGGGAATCCAGAGGAAAAGGAACTAGATTTCCGTTTACACGGGAATGACATTTTCGTATTAAATGATCATAGGGGTAATCGACTGCTTAAAAGAGGAGCAAAAATTATAGCTATGAAAAATTTTTCATTTTTAAGAAAAAAAGGGAGGAATGATCATTCTTTCAATAAAGCGGATATAAGTAAAAAAGAAAGATCTGGCAGTAAGATGGCAATTAATGATACATCTGAATCCAATACAGATAAGATAAATATTAGCAACCCATATATCGTTACTCTTACTGACCCTCACTCACCAATCTCTGAAGAGTATAGGAATGTGAAGTCAATGATCATCAGACTGACCCAACATGGAGGACTTCATAATACCTTGGTTGTAACAAGTACTTTAAGCGGTGAAGGGAAAAGTATAAGCTCGATAAATCTTGCAATCACATTATCTCAAGAATATGACCATACCGTACTTTTAGTGGATGCCGATTTGAGAAACCCGTTTTTACATAATTATCTCAATATAAATACAAAAAAGGGTCTTGCGGACTGTCTTGTCGACGGAACCGATATTGGCTCAGCACTCATTAAAACAGGTATAGAAAAGCTGAGTTTTTTACCGGCAGGAAAAAGTGTGACAAATCCAGTCGAACTTTTGTCCTCCAATAAAATGAAGGAACTTATTGCTGAAATGAAGCATCGTTACGCTGACAGATATATCATTATCGACACCCCACCTGTACTTCCGTTTGCTGAAACGCGTTCCATTAGTATTGAGGTTGACGGCATAATATTTGTTGTTAGGGAGGGCATGGTCTCATTGAACAGCATCCAGGAAGCGTTAGATATTCTCAATAGAGGCAATTTACTCGGAATACTTTTCAATGACGTAAATATTGAGAATCTTAATGGCTATTATACGTATTACTACAAAAGATATACGGATTATAAAAAAGACGTTAAAAAAGACTACGTATGAAAGTTTTTAACTTCAATACGTAGTCTTTTTTATCAGTTAAAAAGATGTCAAGGGATTAATTTTTCTGCTTAATGTAAAAGGGGCTTGAAGGACATATGTTATTTGAGGTTAAGTTGATAATACGTCACTGCAACCTCCTTTTATTAATAATACAGACAGTCTCAGCTTTTTTCATCCATTAGAAATTAATCCCCAAATATAAAATTTTAATGTCTCCCCGGTTATCTGAAATGTAACCGAGAAGGCGGAGCTTAGTTCCAATATAAATAATAAGACTTTACTCAAAATGGCACATCTTAATTTTCACAATACTGAACATCTTCATATTGGTGGTTACTATATCAGTGATTACTTCTTTGACCACGATTATGTTTTTTATGAAGAATATTATTTCCAGGAAATGCTTGCTCGGGAAAGAAAGAGAACAGAACGTTCCAAGAAACCGTTTTTATTGCTGCTTTTAGATGTTGAAACTATCCATGGTATCGAAGAGAAAAAAGAAGTTATAAAAAAAATAGCATCTGTATTATT
>CAYFXR010000137.1:0-3927 GCA_964347155.1 uncultured Nitrospiraceae bacterium
CGACATACCGAGGGGCAAATCCATCTCTTCCAGCTATTCATGTGGCGGTTCCATCGTCTATTGACCTAGCACATCGGCCTCCCACGCCGAAGACACGGGGGCGAGTCCCGTTGGGACCACCAGATTCCTTTATCCTTAGAGATGTATTGAGGGTGTTAGGGATATAACTTCCCATAGATCTTATACCTCTTTACCGCCCAGAAAATGAGAAACCCTTAAAAAGCCAAGATTATTCCTACCAAAACCGCTGGAGCTAATGGTCAGGAAAACGACCAAAAAGCTCAAAACATAACAAAGTCGATTCTCCCGATAAGAGAATAGTCATATAAATGGTGTTGAAGGGTTCTAGGGATATGCCAACAGAAATCTTCCATCTAAAGGTATATGTAAGTATAAACTTGGCAACTAAAATAATTTCAACTGCATGTCATGAACTTCATCCAGATTATACTTGATGTAATGCTTGATCAAATCCGCTTTCACATTATTACCCACGCTCCTCACAAAATACCCACCCACCTAACACTCCCCTCTTCACAAATCCTTCTTCACCTCCGAAAATTCCCCAAAAACATTACCCGCAGAAATACTCTTCAATACTCCAAAAACATGAACAATCTATTACATTGGCGGAAAACTCAAAAAGATATCGAAATGATCCGGCGTCACTGCAACCTCTTCAATCTCAAATCCATCACCCGCGGCTATCTCCAAAGATATCTCCTCCACTCTCCCCCATATATCGAGTTTCTTAATCCATTGCCGATACTTCGGCGCCCATACTAACAGATATTTCTTATATTAAAGCGAATAGCACTTCATTGGATTCTCACCCAATTTCATATGCCACATTTTTTCCGCCTCCGGCAGAAGCAGCTTGTCTCTCCGCACATAGGATGGCGTTTTAAGCTATACTTTTAATAAATTATTTCCGCCCTGCACTAATTCTAGAAATCCTTGGTTCCCAAATACAAAAAAAAGCTCTTTGTATAGCGTATAGCGCTTTCTTTCGTAACATGAGTTGCATCATTATTCCTATAATCTTCAACTTGGAATTGATATAATTCAGATCTTGGTATGAATCTCACATGACCATATTTGTTAGCTAATTCGTTAATCTTCTTTATAACTATAAGATTTAGCTCTAAATTCTTCTTTGTATAAGCCAGAGGAATGTATTGACCTTCCAGTATGATCACTGGTATATTCTCCTTAGCACAGAATAAAATAAAATCTTCAAAAAGTACCATATTAAGTTCTATGTTATCTTTATTTAGTGAGTTTAGGCCGTTCATCTGTTTCTTAAACCTCGCTTTATCAGCAATTCTTACATCTTTTTTATTAAATGCGTTATTATATCCAATTAGCTTATTTACCAATCCGCGAAACACAAAACCATACTTATATTCTGGTAGCAATCTCGCTATGAACGTTTCCCCCATAATCCCTATCGAGTTATTTCTAAGACCATTGTATTCTCCCATTTCAATAAATAACTTTGATAAATACCTCCATTGATCTGGATTTAATAAAATCTCCTCCCTAGTAATATTCCTTGCTATGTCCATTTCAGAAATATAAACCAACACATAGTCTGGGGCCTTCTTTTTGATGTACTTTTCGTAAAAACGATATTCCCAAGGTGTTAACCCCGCTAAGGAAAAAATCCTAACGTCGTGATCCCGTGCAATTTTGTTGTTGAATATCACTCCCACTTGGCTCGATCCAATAGCCAAATATCTACATTTCCCAAAATCGGAATTTCTTTTGTATCTTATAACGTCATACTGTCGCCACCCGACATCATTCACAGATAATAATCTTTCATAGATTTTCCAAACCATGGGATTCCAAAATAAGATACCTCTAATGCAAAGAATTGCAAAAATAAACAATATTGCCGTCACTATATTCTTCGCTTGCTCTTTTAAATGTTTGTCCAGAGATACTAGAATTTGATTAATAAATATCATTAGCAACAATAAGATTATCGAGGATAAAATGAGGTAATATCTCATTCCCATATTCAAAAACCCAAGAAATAAAATAAGTAGCAGTAACAACGAGAAAGCTGAAAAATAGGCGGTTATGTATGCTTTTTTCATATGAGTCTTAACATGTTAAAGATCAAAGCTGTAGAATGGACAAATTCAAAATTGAAAATAAATAAATTCCCTCGTCCCATACTCTCCCCAAATTATTATCAAATAGAACATGAATAGATATACATAAAACCTTATTGAAATAGGCCATCTACGAACAATCATAATATCTCCCGTCTTCCATTGGAAAATTTGGACTATTATTAAAAAACAGAGCATAAGGAATAGATATGAAAAATAATACTTGACAATCGGTAGTATTAGAAAAAAATTAAAAAAAACTCCATGAAGCATATTGAGTATTTGCGCGATGGAATTTGCTCTAAAAATCAACCACCCTAAACACATTAAGTGAAAGAAGAATACTACTTTTATGAAAGACCATATTCTTCCCACAAAAACACTTTTAGGCGATGGGATCTTTGTGAGAAAGGGTTCAAACAGTTTGTGCATAACAAGAAGCAGTGCCTGGTAAGCCCCCCAAAAAACAAATGTCCAGGCAGCACCGTGCCACAGCCCACCTAAAAGCATTGTGATCGCTAGGTTACGGTGGGTTATTAAGGTTCCTTTTCTATTGCCGCCTAGCGGTATATACAAATAGTCTCTTAGCCAACTTGATAGACTAATATGCCATCTTTGCCAGAATTCCCTAGGATTAGTGGCAAAATACGGTAAATTGAAGTTTACCATAATATCAAATCCCATACATTTACTGAGACCCCTAGCTATATTGGAGTATCCAGCAAAATCACAGAATATCTGAAAAGCAAAGGCATACAAAGCTATAAGAACCTTCACACCATTATATGGTGGGTCAGCAGCAAAGACGGGATCTACAATTTTTGCCAGGTTATCTGCAATAAATACCTTTTGAAATAACCCCCAAAAAATCAAATAACAGCCTTCATACAACATACCCAAAGTCAGCCTTCGGCGAGACAATATCTGTGGGAGAAGACGCTTAGCCCTTTCAATAGGTCCTGCAACAAGCTGAGGAAAGAAGGCGACAAAAAGGGCAAAATCAGAGAATTTTTTTGTGGGCTTCATTGCTCTGCGATATATGTCTATGGTGTAAGTCATAGTTTGGAAAGTGTAGAAGGATATACCCACGGGAAGTATCACATGAAAGAAATGGGGCTGCATAGCTATACCAAAATACCTCAGCAAAGCTTCCAGATTAGAAATGAAAAAATTAAAATACTTGAACAATCCTAGAATTGACAAATTGCAAAGAATACTTAAAGATAGAAATAATTTTCTTTTTTTAACATTTCTAGATTCGTGTATTTTAAGTCCACATATGTAATCAAGAACAGTTGATATAAATATTAGAGATAAGAATCTCCAATCCCATGCCCCATAAAATACATAGCTTGCCACAAGGAGCATTCTATTCTGCCATTTGTGCTCAAGGACCAGATAGAGACTATAGACAATTACAAAAAATACAGCAAATTGTAAGGAATTGAATAACATATTCTTTTAAAGCTCACTATCTGCCTTAGATATATTTAGCCAATCAACCCTTTTTGCTTCTTTCTGAGTTATGGACTCTCTGGCCGAAGCTGGCACTCAAACTGAAAAAATTTCCATTGGTTATTGTCAGGGAACAAACTGATCGAAATATTCCATATTGAGCTTATACGAACCGTCTTCCTTGAGATCAATCAGTTCATTTAAAATGATATCGGCATATTTGGGTTCGCCATAGGGGGCCAACCCCATCACCTTATATTCACCCGAATTGACTTTAAACCCCGTATAATAGGTAAACGCGCAATAAAGGAGACCAAGAGAATGAGGGAAGTAAATTTCAGAATTGATT
>CAYFXR010000138.1:0-5339 GCA_964347155.1 uncultured Nitrospiraceae bacterium
AATCAAACGTAGCCTGGGGTGATTTTCATTTTGAAATATTTCAGCTCCTGGATGGTGATGCGGTTACTTACGTTGATTTCCATATGAGTGGTCCGGAACCACAAAGCAGTCAAAATCCCCTAAGCTGGAAATTGAGCAATAATGATCAGGTCTTAGATTTGTTTTATTATTCAGACCCGGTAAATCCAGGAGAAACAGCTTGGTTTGAAGTCCACATTAATAATTATGATTGGGTGTCACACGGCGTTTCATATTATCCAACGGTAGTTCCCGAACCAATAAGTTATATCCTTTTTATTTCAGGCGGTATATTTTTTGCAAGCAGCTATTACTTGAAGAGAAGAAGAAAAAGATTAAAAACAATAAATAGAATCTGACCGGGTAGTTGTTATATTTACAGTTTGTTGCTAACTTCCCTTACTTCCTCCAATTTTTTACGGCCTGCTCCTGAATCGATTGCTTTAGATGCTTTTTCCACAGCCTCGGTAAAATTTTTTGACCTGTCTCCTGAAATCAAAGCTGCTGCCGCGTTCATAATAACTATATCTCTTTTTGGGCCTTTTTTGCCATCGAGTATATCAATCATTATTTTTGCGTTTTCTTCAGCATCTCCACCGACAAGATCTTCTTTTTTAGCCTTTCCAAAGCCAAAATCATCAGGAGCTATAAAATATGTTTCAATTTTGCCATCTTTTAATTCAGAGATTTTTGTTTTGTCTGTATTGGTTATCTCATCGAGACCATCTTCTCCATGAACAATGAATGCGTGTTTGACGCCAAGATTGGCGAGCACACTTGCCAGTGGTTCTGTTAGCTTATCATTAAAAACCCCTAATACCTGTCTTTCAGCACCGGCAGGATTCGTAAGCGGACCGAGTATGTTAAATACTGTCCTTATTCCCATTTCTCTTCTCGGGCCTATTGCGTATTTCATCGCGGGATGAAATAATGGTGCGAACATGAACCCGAATCCCGTTGACTCAAGGCATCTTTCAACCTTTTGGGGTTCAAGATCAATTTTAATACCCAGAGCCTCAAGTACGTCTGCACTTCCGCAACTGCTCGATACGGAACGGTTGCCGTGTTTGGCAACAGGAACACCACAGGCTGCAACAATGAGGGCGCTTGTTGTAGAGATGTTAAAAGTATGTGACATGTCCCCGCCTGTACCACAGGTGTCGACCGTATATTCAGGGGCTTTTATTCTTGTAACTTTCTCTCTCATTACCTTGGCAGCTCCTGTGATTTCCTCAACAGTTTCACCTTTGATTCTAAGGGCTGTTAGAAAGGATGCAATATGGGCATCTGTTGCTTGGCCTTCCATTATATTCCTCATAGAACCGATCATCTCATCTTCAGTAAGATTTTTACCCTGTACTAGAAGATTGATTGCCTCTTTAATCATTGTTCCCCCCATGACTTGCTTTTAGTTTGGCATTTTAGGTCCCGAAATATATTAATTGACTAATTGTGTCATATGTTTGAGAAAAAAAGATAGAACTTAGGCAATTCGTGCCCATAATTCCTTGGGTGGAATCATGATTATAAACTTAAAAGTATTCTATTGATTCAAGACCTTTAGAAATTCCGCGACTTTAAATTAGTTTTTAAATTCATCAGATAAATATTTTGCGTTTTTATATTTGCGGCTTTTTAAATTGGAAAAGATTGTGTCAAAATGGAAATCTTTTTTCCAGCGCCAGATCAGTGAATAGGGTAATAAATTTGAGCCATTATAAAATACATCAAGAACTATATGTTGACTAAACCCGATAAAAGCCCCAACCATCCAGGGGTTCCAATCTGTCAGCCATGCCGCTATTCCCCACAATATTAGCCATTCCCACCCGTGCAATAGCAAGAAAATCCGGTTGAACTGACACGTATGACATACCTGAAAAAAATTCTTTATTTTAAAAGACCAGCCATTCTCACGTATATAATCAATAAAATGGTCTAAGTCGATGAATATTCCCATTATAAAGCAAGATATAGCTAGCCCCCACGATTTAAAGATTAAATACAAAGTACCTGATATTACCATTGAAAAAGCTGTATGTTGATGGACTTTCATTTTTTCTTAATTTCTTAACCCCTTGAAGGAGACTAAGATAATGGCGTATGTGCCATCTTAAATCTACTTATTTCATAATTTTTTTGTAACCTAAATTGAGCGATTTAATTTCATAAAGATGTGCAAGGCAGGTGAAAGACTAAATATAGCAGTAAGACAATTCCAATATCCAATCGCATTATGAATTTTTGAACCTGCATTGCACATCTATCTATATAAGAATCGCTCAATTTAGGTGGAAGATATTGAACAAATTCTATTTTAGCATAATATTTATACTAACCCAAATAATGCAGACATTGCTCAAGAAATTATTTAACTCGATAAAATTATTATTAAATTATGCATATAGCTTGGAAAAAAAATATTCACCTTAGATTGGTTGGAATTGCGTCTAAGGTATCGAAAAATAATTTCTTTCACAACGCCCGCATTATTTGAAATACATTTTTTGGGTTAAAATTTGTACAAAATAGATAATATCAGGAGACTGAATACCTCGCAAACACAATGAATCGACTGATTTTATAAAAATATAACATTATTTTGAACAGCTCTGATTTGTATTTACATGTTAAGTATATTCAATAAAAAGGTTTTTCAAGGACTGAAATTCTGCTTAACGTGTGTTATGAAATGCAGTACTTTACAGTTTTGTTAAGGGAACGGTTCATGTCTTTAACTTTAGAAAATTCCTTAACAGATCTTTCCCTACTTTTGTAAGTATAGACTCTGGATGAAACTGGACTCCTTCGACAATCAACTTTTTGTGTCTAATGCCCATAATTTCGTTCCTATCTGTCCATGCAGTTATTTCGAAGTCGTCTGATAAGGTATCTTTTTTTATGATTAATGAATGATATCTCGTAGCCTCAAAGGGATTGGGAAGGCCTTTAAAGATTGTTTTCCCATCATGATGGATTATGGATGTTTTTCCGTGCATTAATCTGGGCGCATTGACTATCTTTGCTCCATAAGCTGCACCAACGGACTGATGACCAAGACATACGCCGAGTATCGGAACCTTACCAGCAAATTGTTGTACTACCTTGACAGATATACCGGCTTCTTTTGGTGTACATGGACCGGGCGAAATAACGATCCTGTCAGGTTTAAGTTTCTCTATCTCAGAAATTGTTATTTTGTCATTTCTAAACACCTTTATATCTTCACCCAGTTCACCAAGATACTGCACAAGGTTGTATGTAAAAGAATCATAGTTGTCAATCATTAAAAGCATAAAGGTCAACCTTTCATTTTCAATTTTAAATCTTCCTCTGCCATTTCAATAGCCTTGAACATGCCTTTTGCCTTATTTACTGTTTCCTTGTATTCTTTCTCAGGGTCTGAATCTGCTACTATCCCAGCGCCTGCCTGAATATATGCTTTTTTATTTTTAAAGATTATAGTCCTTATTGTAATACACATGTCCATATTTCCTGAGAAGTCAAAATATCCGACAGATCCTGCATAAGGGCCGCGTTTTGTAGGCTCGAGTTCTTCAATAATCTCCATTGCCCGTATCTTTGGTGCGCCTGTTACTGTGCCTGCAGGGAAAGATGCCCTGAGCACATCAAAGGTGTCGCGACCTTTTTTGAGTTTGCCTACTACATTTGATACAAGGTGCATGACATGAGAATATCTTTCAACGGTCATCAATTCAGTCACTTTAACAGTACCTGTAACAGCGACTCTTCCTACATCGTTTCTGCCAAGGTCAACAAGCATGATGTGTTCTGCCTTTTCCTTTGGATCGGTTTTAAGTTCTTCTTCCATAAATATGTCATCTTCCTGAGTTTTGCCCCTTCTTCTTGTTCCTGCTATCGGCCTTAATTCTACTGTATCACCCTCAACCCTTACCAGAATTTCAGGCGACGACCCTACAATTGTACTTTTGCCAGTTTCAATGTAGTACATATATGGAGATGGGTTAATAACCCTGAGAGCTCTGTATGCATTTATTGGGGGGATATCTGTATCTCTTTGAAAATTTTGTGATATTACCGCTTGAATTACGTCACCTGCTTTTACATAGTTTTTTGTTTTTTCCACAGCTTTCAAAAATCCTCTTTTGGTGAAATTTGAAGTGAAGACAGCCTTTTTCCGCAGAGGCTTTTTTTGAAAGAGCGATGTCTTTATTTGTGGCAATATGGCCTTTGATTTAATCTTTTTCACCATGTTTTCTATCTTTACCAGTGCCTTTTCATAGGCATCCTTAAAATTATTTTCTATATATGCATTTGATATCACTTTTATTTTGTGTGTAAGATTGTCAAAGACAACTAACGTGTCGGTAAGCATGAGAAATATGTCGGGCAGATTGAGACCTTGATGCATATTATCCGGAATCTTTTCAAAATAACGCACGGTATCATATCCTATATAACCCACAAAACCACCAAAGAAGCGGGGGAGTCCCGGCATAATTACAGGTTTATATTTTTTTAATTCGGAAGAGATAACTTCAAGGGGTTCATTAAAAGCGTTAACCTTTTCCTTCTGGGTTCCTTTTTTAATGATCAGGTTTTTACCTTTCCCTTCAATAATTAAAGAAGGATTGCTTCCGATAAAGGAATAACGAGCCCATTTTTCGCCACCTTCAACACTTTCAAAGAGAAAGCAAATGTTACTTTTGAGCTTCAGGAATGCCGATAAAGGTGTATCGAGATCAGCGAGGATTTCCTTATAAACAGGAATGAGATTGCCTTCTTTCGCTTTCTTTTTGAACTCTTTAAAATCAGGGTATAGCATTTGACAAAACCCGTTTTTTTTCATTACTATTTAGGAGTCTATTATAGACTATTAATTACATTAAGTTAAGAGTAAAAAAGGGTTATAAGTTTTGAGTTAAGAGTTTAGAAAAAAATTCATTCATCTTTTAACTCCAAACTCCTGACTCTTATCTCTATGAAAATGCGGGTGTAGCTCAGTTGGTAGAGCACAACCTTGCCAAGGTTGGGGTCGCGGGTTCGAATCCCGTCGCCCGCTCCATGAAAGTAAGCAGTAGGCACGAAGCAGTAGGCAGTAAGCAGCATTTGCTTTTTAATGTCTTTGAGGAGTGACTCCATACTCCTTACTGCATACTACCTACTAACACGGCGGCGTACCCAAGTGGCTAAGGGAGAGGTCTGCAAAACCTTTATTCAGCGGTTCGAATCCGCTCGCCGCCTCCATTTTTTTTTAAGCTTTCAGTGGTCAGCTATCGACTTGTAATTAACCTAAATAATGCAGACATTGTAATAAAATTTGCATTCCTTTAAGAAAT
>CAYFXR010000139.1:0-35557 GCA_964347155.1 uncultured Nitrospiraceae bacterium
CACGCTCAGACCCTTTGATTTCAATAAACTCTTAAGGCTGTGGAAAATCTCTGCTCCCGTTCGAAGGGCTTCCTGAAAGTTGGGAGCACCTACAGGCATTATCATAAACTCCTGGATATCGAGATTATTATCTGCATGTGCACCCCCATTCAATATATTCATCATTGGTACAGGGAGCTCCCTTGCACTCACGCCTCCAATATATTTATAAAGTGGCATTTCCGAATCCATGGCAGCAGCTTTTGCAACTGCAAGAGAAACACCTAAAATAGCATTAGCACCAAGTTTACTCTTGTTCTTAGTGCCATCAAGTTTAATCATAAGATTATCAATATAGGCCTGATTATCGCCTTCAATACCTTTAAGATGCGGCGCTATTTTCTCAATTACATTTTTTACCGCCCTTTTCACCCCTTTACCTTTATAACGTTTTTCTTTATCCCTTAGCTCGAGAGCTTCCCTTTGGCCTGTTGATGCACCTGAAGGAACTGCTGCCCTTCCATATGCTCCACTTTCAAGTACCACGTCAGCTTCAACAGTAGGGTTTCCTCTGCTGTCAAGAATTTCTCTTGCACTGACACTTATTATCTCACTCATTGAGAACCTCCATTTTTTCTATAGCCGGATGTTGAAAGAGCAATTTCTTTTCACCAAATGCAGCACCTATAAACGCTTTGAAAACCGGATGCGGCTCCAGAGGTCTTGATTTAAATTCAGGGTGGAACTGACAACCAAAAAACCACGGATGATCTTTAATTTCAATTATCTCTACTAATTGTTTATCAGGACTCATACCACTTATCTTTAACCCATTCTTTTCCATTATTTCTTTGTATTTATTATTAAACTCATATCTATGTCTGTGTCTCTCATATACCTCTTTCACTCCATAGGCATTGAATGCAGTTGAATCTTCATCCAGCACACAAGGATATGCGCCAAGCCTCATTGTCCCGCCTTTGTCTGAACTCAGATCCCTTCTTTGCACCATCTGATTCCTGAAATCATACCACTCCTCAATAAGATAAATTACCGGATAAGGAGTATCCTTATCAAATTCAGTACTGTTTGCACCATTCATTTTACAAACATTTCGTGCAAATTCTATCACTGCACACTGCATACCAAGGCATATCCCCAAAAACGGTATTTTCTTCTTTCTTGCATATGTTATTGTATCAATTTTTCCCTCAATTCCCCTCTCTCCAAAACCGCCTGGAATCAGTATTCCATCAACATCCGTAAGATATCTTTCGGCACCTGATTTTTCTATCTCCTCTGCTTCAATCCAGTTAATTTCAACTTTTACGTTGTTGGCGATACCACCGTGAAAAAGTGCTTCTATCAAGCTTTTATAGGAATCTTTAAGTCCAACATACTTGCCCACTATCGCAATAGTTACTGAATCTTCCGGTTCCTTAATCTTTTTAATAACATGTGCCCATTTAGTTAAATCCGGCTCCTTGGTTTGCAATGACAGTTTTTTCACAACAAGACTGTCAATGCCTTCTTCATTCAATACAATTGGTACCTCATAAATAGACTCAACGTCTCTTGCTGCAATAACAGCATCAATGTCAAGATTGCAATGTAGAGCTATCTTCTTTTTAATTGTCTGGGACAGGAGCCTGTCTGTGCGACAAATCAAAATATCAGGCTGTATACCGATTGCGCGAAGTTCTTTCACGCTGTGCTGTGTCGGTTTCGACTTAAGTTCACCAGCCGTATTTATATAAGGAACCAGGGTAAGATGCACATAGATCACATTGTCTTTCCCCGCATCATACCTGAACTGTCTTATTGCCTCAAGAAATGGCAAGCTTTCTATATCACCAATGGTACCGCCTATTTCCACAATCACGACATCATAGTCTTCTGAAACAGCCTTAATTGAATTTTTTATTTCATCAGTTATATGCGGAACAACCTGAACTGTTTCTCCAAGGTAATCACCCCTTCTTTCCTTAAGAAGTACGTTATAGTAAATCTTGCCGGTAGTATAGTTATTCTTTTGTGATGTACGTGTTGAAGTAAATCTTTCGTAATGACCGAGGTCTAGATCGGTTTCAGCCCCATCATCCGTAACAAAAACTTCTCCATGTTGGAAAGGACTCAATGTCCCTGGATCTACATTAATATAAGGGTCTAATTTCTGAATTGTTACTTTCAGCCCTCTCGCTTCAAGAAGTGCTCCAACTGCAGCAGCAGCTATGCCCTTACCAAGAGATGATAAAACTCCACCTGTTACAAAGATATACTTTGCCATTCCTCAGCCTTTTTCAGATCCTCAATTGTATCAATTCCAAAAATATCATATTGAGTTTCCTTTACCTTTATTTTCATGCCTGAAGAAAGAGCTCTTAGCTGCTCAAGTTTTTCAATATCTTCAAGTTTGCTCTTTCTCATTGAGGCAAATTTGAGCAAAACATCCTTCCTATATCCATATATTCCAATGTGTTTATAAAACTCCATTTTATAGGTTGCAAGCTTCTTGTTACTGTTCTCTAAATCTGTAGCTTCCAACTCGTAACCTGTAACTCGTAACTCTGAAAACTCGTCTCTGTGATACGGAATTGGAGACCTTGAAAAATAAAGTGCAAAATTTTCGTTGTCCATAATGACTTTTACTACATGAGGTGATAATATTTCTTTAAAGTCGGTTATCCTCTTGCACAGTGTGCTTATTGATACTCTATCATCATTGTACAACAGATTAACTACATCATCAATCATCTCGGGTCTGATAAAGGGTTCATCACCCTGAACATTTATCACAACATCACATGTAATATTTCTGGCTGCTTCTGCAATCCTGTCTGTACCGCTTTCATGATTGCCGGAAGTCATCACAGCTTTCCCCCCAAAAGTTTCCACAGCATCAAAAATTCTCTTATCATCTGTTGCAACCAAAACGGTATCAATCAGACTGGCTGTTATTACCTTCTCATAAACATGTTGAATAATAAATTTTCCTTTGAGGGCAGCGAGGGGTTTTCCGGGGAAGCGTGTAGAATTAAATCTTGCAGGAATTATTGCAACCGCCTTATGCACGTTCTACTTTACAACATTTGGTTTTTAAGTTCAAGCCCCGGCAGCTTCTTCAGTAAGGGGAAAATTGAAAGTTGAAACAAAATAATTGTAAAATTTATTTGATAATGTAACCCAATTGCACAAGTCATAATTTAGACTGTTTATGAACTATTATTCTGAACCGTGTCCTCAAGTAAATTCAGGATCAATTTCAGAATCACTAAAAAACAGACCCTGAATCAAGTTCAGGGTGACATATAAATCACATTAATTAATATCAGGCTCGATGCCTGACCTATTTCAGGTTAAAATTATGCCAAAAGCAGTTGCATTATATTCAGGCGGTTTAGACAGCACACTTGCAATACTTGTTATGTTAAAGCAAGGCATTGATATTACAGCTATAACTTTCCTGAATCATTTTGGCTGTGACATAAGCGATAAATCATCTTGCTCCAAAGACCCGTTTGCTGCATCGATAAAATTCGGTTTTCAGGTCAAGCTTGCACACCTATCTGAAAAATTTATTGAAATAGTTAAGAATCCAAAGCATGGTCATGGAAAAAACATGAACCCATGTATCGACTGTAGAATTCTTATGTTAAAAGAAGCAAAGGATTTCATGAACCTGTTGAGTGCGGATTTTATCATCACAGGTGAAGTGTTAGGACAAAGACCAATGAGTCAGAGAAGAGATTGCTTTCCATTAATTGATAAAGAGGCAGGAGTTAATGGAGTTGTACTACGACCTTTAAGCGCCAGGCTCCTTGATATTACTTTTCCAGAAGAAAAAGGGCTGGTAAACAGGTATATGCTTTATGATTTTGCTGGCCGTTCAAGGAAACCACAGATGGCCCTTGCTGATGAATTTGGATTAACAGACTATCCTGCACCAGCCGGAGGATGCCTGCTCACCGATCCGATTTATTCTTTCCGCTTAAAAGACCTCTTAAAACATAATGAGAAGCCTGCTTACAGGGACATACATCTTCTCAGAGCCGGCAGACATTTCAGATACTCACATGATTGCAAGATCGTTGTGGGAAGAAATAAAAAGGAAAACGAACTTATCAAATCTTGTGCAGATACAGAAAACTTCACACTGCAAGTGGAAGACTTTGGAAGTCCATTAACCATCATACTTGGAAATGCAACACATAATGCAATTGCCTTTGCTGCATCTCTATGTGCAAGATATTCTGATGCAAAGAAAATCCCCGAAGTGAAAGTAGCGGTTTTAAGAAATGGTAAACGATATTCCCTAAACGTCCAGCCAGCAAATAACGAAACTATAGAATGCTACAGGATTGAGAAGAAGAAACCGGTCTAACCGGTACTCCTTTTGAATTTAAATACTCTTTTGCTTCGTGTATTGAATATTCCCTGTAATGAAAAATAGAAGCGGCCAGTACAGCATCGGCCTTTCCTTCAACGAGACCTTCCCGTAAGTGCTCAAGCGTCCCTACCCCGCCTGACGCTACAACAGGAATTGAAACCATCTCTGAAATCGTCCTTGTAAGCTCGATATCATAACCGTCTTTTGTTCCATCCCTGTCCATGCTTGTAAGCAGTATTTCACCAGCCCCAAGTTCCTCCATCTTTTTAGACCATTTTACAGCATCAATACGTATCATCTTCCTGCCACCGTGTGTCGAAATCGCCCATACAGTTTTCACATCTCCCCTGCCCCCTTTTTCTAAAGGTCGGAATCGACTCGTTCCGTGGGGGTGAGAGGGGATTATCAGTTGTACATCTTTTAAATATGGATCATTAAACCATGGTTCTTCCGGCTCGTACATCATGCCATCTTTTACCCTTTTCGCATCAACAGCAACAACAATACACTGGCTTCCAAATCTCTCTGAAGCCCGTCTAACAAAATACGGATCACGGACAGCGGTAGTGTTCATAGAAACTTTATCACAACCCGCATTGAGCAAGTCTCTTATATCTTCCAGAGTCTTTATGCCACCGCCGACGGTTAAAGGCATAAAAACGTCATCTGCCGTACGTGCAACAACATCAAGAATTATTTTTCTTTTCTCATGGGATGCCGTTACATCAAGGAATACAAGCTCATCTGCACCCTGCTCGTCATAAAACTTTGCATTCTCAACAGGATCACCCGCATCGGTAAGATTCTCGAAGTTAACCCCCTTAACAACTCTACCGTCCTTTACATCAAGACATGGTATAATACGCTTAGCTAACATTTTTATCCTTCGCCAATTTAATTGCTTCATTTAAATCCATTGCTCCCGAATACAATGCTTTTCCCGTTATTACGCCCCATAGGTTTTCTATCTGCATAAGGTTTTTTATGTCTTCAATGTTCGATATGCCGCCTGATGCAATAACAGGTATTTTAACCTTGCTTGCCATGTTAGCCATTGCATCAATATTAGGGCCTGTAAGCATACCGTCTCGTGAAATATCAGTATAAATAATTCCTGATGCGCCAACATACTCCATCTTTATTGCAAAATCAATAGCTCCAAAATCTGTCACCTCTTCCCAGCCTTTTATTGCAACTTTACCGTCTTTCGCATCAATTCCCACAAGCACTCTTCCATGAAATGTTTCACATGCCTTCCTGATCATTTCAGGGTCTTGAGCAGCAGAAGTACCGATTATCGTTCTATCCACTCCAAGATTGATTAATTTTTCTATTTTTTCAATATCCCTGATTCCACCACCGACTTCAATAGGAATATCAATTGCCTCTCTTATCGCCTTTATTTTCTCAAAGTTCTTTTGCTCACCAGTGAAAGCACCGTCAAGGTCAACAACATGCAATAATTCTGCTCCAAGATCAACCCAATGTTGTGCCATAGCAACAGGATCATCTGAATAAACCGTAACCTCTTCCTTTTTTCCCTGAAGAAGCCTCACACATTTACCGTCTTTGAGGTCAATTGCAGGAATGACAATCATGGATTGAGTATATCAGAAGGGTTTTCTATCAAGCAATAGAGAGCTGCGATTCCATCTTCAGAAATATCTCAACTACTTCAGGATCAAAATGGGTTCCTGAAAGTGAGCGTATATGCCCTATTACCTTTTCTCTTGGCCAGGCTGATCGATACGGGCGATCTGAAAGCAATGCATCCCAGACATCAACAACAGCAAAGATTCGGGCTGAGATAGGAATCTGTTCACCTTTGAGACCGATAGGGTATCCCGTTCCGTCCCACTTTTCGTGGTGATAATAGGGTATGTCTATTGCAGAACGCAGAAAGGAAATAGGGGAAAGAATATCAAATGCAATAACGGGGTGGCGTTTCATAATCATCCATTCTTCGTCATCAAGTTTGCCCGGTTTAAGAAGGATTTTATCAGGCACACCAAGTTTTCCTATATCATGCAGAAGAGCACCACGACGAATATGTATTAACTCCCTGTCTCTTATTCCCATTGCCCGTGCTATTCTTAATGTGAGATTCGTGACACGTTCAGAGTGACCCTCAGTCTCTTTATCGCGAAAGTCAAGGGCACGTGACCAGCCTTCGATTGTAGAGTCATAAGCCATTATAAGCTCGTCATAGGTGCGATGAAGATCATCAACCATTGTTGCGTTTTCAATTGCAATGGCTGCCTGCCCTGCAAGCATGTTTAAGAAATCCATCCACTCCGTTTCAAACGTTAAAGGAGAACGATGGTAAATTTCCAGCACTCCTTTGACATCTCCCTTGGAAATAAGGGGTGTGCCGACATATGCCTTGAATTCTTCAGCTTTAACCAGTGATGTAGGTTTCATTCCCTGAGATAAATTTGTGAAATCGTCTATTATAAATGATTTTCGCTCAAAAGCTGCACGACCGGCATAACCTTTTCCGAGCCGCAATGATGAACTTTTAATGATATCTGTATTGAAGCCCTTTCCAGCTGTGTACTCGAGGAAGTGTGAATGCGGATTAAGAAGGAGCACAGCTGCAGCGTCGATATGGAGCTGATTAATAACCTGCTCAAGCAATACATTCAGTGTAATACTCAGGTCAAGACTGGAAGAGATGGCTTTATCAATCATATTTAAGGAATTTATGTAACTCAACTGTTTATTAATCTTCTCTTCGTTTTTCTTCTTTTCAGTTATGTCCCTGATAACATGAATTAATCCTATGACCTGGTGACTATTATCAAACCGGGGCATTGCCCTGATTTCAACAAACTTGTTTAAATGAGGCTCGAAAAGTTCGAAAATAACAGATTCTCCTCTTTCAATGCAATCACGGCCGGGACATCCTTGCGGCGGATGTTCCGTACCATGGTAATATGTAAAGCATTTTGCGTTTGCCTCTGGCTTCCCGATCATCTTCTCTGCCGCTTTATTTGCGAGTATGATGTTGAAATCACTATCATGGATCGTAATCATATCGGTAATTGTATTAAAGGTGTCCTCCCAGTCATTTTTGGCAAGCAGAAGTTTCTCCCGTATCTGCTCAAGCTCGGTCAGGTCTTCAACAAAAATGAGTGCCTTCTTTTCTTCCTCTTCCTCAAAGGGTATGCCGATAAAATTTCTTATCGTGGTTTTTCTTCCATAATATGAGGTATACTCTATAGGCCCCACCGAAAACGGATTGCCTCCTAATGTCTCCCTGATCTTTTCTGAAATATCAGTACCATTATGGGCGGGCAATTCAAAGACATTTTTGTTAATGAACTGTTTATACGTTTCACCGCTTATGTTGAGCATTGCGTTATTCACATATTCCATTTCGCCTTGTTTATTTACGAGGTAAATGCCAAATGGTGCCTTTTCAATAATTTCTCTTGTAGATTTAAATATTTTCTTAAGTTCCTGTTGGGCACTTTTTCGCACGGCAACTTCCTGCTTTAATTGTTTGTTTACTAAAGCTAACGAGATTCCAATTGAAAGGAGCAGCAAGATGATAAAGAGACTGGAAGCTATTATCATAATATTATCATGATGGCTACGGGAAAGTCTTTTCTTGTTGAATCCAAGCTTTATATAGCCAAGGATATTTCCCTGTTTGTCCTTAATCTCGCGATCATAAATTATTAGTGAAGACGAATCTAACGGCATCTCGATATTTTGGAATAAGGGCTCTTTTTCAGCATTATAGAAAGCGGCAAATTCTATTTCAGGATCGCTTGCCAATGCATTAACATAATTTTCAAAGTCGTGAAAATCAAAAATAATGAAATAGTCAGCGCTCACCCTATCGATAAAGTCAACTAATGCATTGCCTTTGGAATCCATCATTGATCGGAGAGATGCCCTGTTTTTTTGAACCATAAATACGCCTAAACTGCACAGGAGCAATACAGACAGAATCAATATTGGAATGATAAGTTTTTTAACTTTATTATTTAAAGACTGTTTCATTTCTTTTTTTCACATCTTCCAATCCTTGTGATTATTAACCCACAAAATTGCATTGCAAATAATGCAGGCTTTATCTCACATAATATTTTTCAAATCCACTATTCTATTAATCCTGTTGCTGTACTGAGCACATTAACAGGTATATCTATACCTAAAGTCTTCGCCTCTCTCAAATTAACAATTACTTCTATCTGTTCAGGCTGTTTTACCGGTATTTCAGATGTCTTTGCGCCTCCAAGTACCTTTTTTACGATATTTGCCAACTCCCTTCCCTGTTCGTGGGGATTTGCCGTAACAGTGAGAACCACTCCCTTCTCCGCGCAACCACCTATTAATGCAGCTGTTGAAATCCTTTCCTTGCGAGCTACAACGATGATATCATCAATGTCTTTGACACAGGTACTGCTTGTCGTTATTAAGAGGGCATCAATATTCTTAATTTTTTTTATATCCATTTTATTTCTCACATTAAATAGTACGGTCTTGAATCCAAGTTTTTTTTCTAATCTTTTTATCTGTTTTACTTGAACTATCGTATCCTTTTCAGATTTATTAAATAGAACCCCTAATTTGTCAAATTTCTTTAATTCGTCAAGCCCTTTGATAACAGCTTCCACAGATACTGTTGAACCTATTCCTGTGGCATTCTTACCTGTTAAGTTCATAGTTTCAGGGGAATAGACCCCGGCGAATATAACAGGTATTTCAGAGGTCTCTTTTAATGTCGTTAACGTACCCGGCATACCATATGACACAATGAAATCCGAGCCAATTGTGACAAGTTTTCGCGCGGTATTTATCCACGACATGGGGTTCGGCCCCGGCTTCTGGACAATTATCTCTATACCCTCTTGATGTAATACGTCTGACATTTCATCAAGAAATACTTCATGTATTTCTTGATAATATTGTATGTCTCCTGTCATGATCACACCGATAGTCTCGGCAAGTGCTGGATAACCAGGAACAATTGCAACGATAATAACCAGCAAAATAAGGATTAAGTTTCTAATATTCTTTTTCATCCCCATCTTTTTGATATTTTCAGTAAAATGATATGAGCGTCTCCGTCTTCTTCATTGTTGTGGATATTATCTAGGATATCGTCAAAGTCCTTGTATGTAAAATCCAGACCACATGAAAAACCATCCCTGATTTCATAATCGCCGGAAAGGTGGTAAACAATCTCATGTACGTTATGCCGTGAAAATGATGCTATTGAAACGGGACTGACAAGGGCTTCACTGTGTGGCCTAAATTCTCCGGAACTTCTTGTGTGGGAAATCCTTGCAAGAAGACGTATATTGTCTTTTGGTACATAATGAAGAGCAGCAGAATAAACACGAGCAACCTCTTCCAGGGGAACGCCTGTATCGGTTAGAGGAACACCCGTGAGTGTATGATAGACAATATCCTGTCTGACCTTATAACGCATATAGGCATAGCTCGTTGTCAGTGAAAGGTTATTCATGATTTGAACGGTACCACTTCCCAAAACATTGTCTAATCTCACGTCCCTTTCTTCTGCCATCTCTGTCTCACTGAACCTGAGATCATCCCGTTCCTCTTCTGTAATGCTGTAACTAACAAACAGGTTAATCCCTGGAGAGGGCAGCCATGATATAGACGCCAGGCCTTGATGAGAATGATCAGGCTCCGTATTATATGAAGGGTTTTCCACGTGTGAATAAACATATTGAGCGTTCATTTCTACATTCTTTAATGCCCGTGTATGAGCCGAAAGGAACATTGAGTTTTTTCTCGTCGAATCCTGCAGGTTCCACAACCCAGCATTCGCTCTTTCTGCTTCTCTATATGAATAACTCGACCTCAGCGTCGTACCCGGTATCAGTCTATATACACCTGTCAGATAAATCGTGTCTATTGTTGCTGAAACAGGCGGTTTTACATCGAACGTATATGTATGGGAAGGATCAGAAATATCTGTTATGGTGGCTGTGTCGGGATTATCCGCATCAAGGTCTCTGTGCGTATACTGCAGGGAAAAAAGCAGTTTTGTGATAGGCATCCATCTGATCGATCCCGATCCATTAAAAATATCTGCCTTTACTCCGCTTGTAGTATTATTATTTTCTTGCATTGAAAGTGTTGTCGAGGCAACGAGTTTTCCTGTAAGCGAAGTGTGAATTTTGACCGTATTAGCTGAGCTTTGCTGCCGGGGAATTTCGTTATGCGGGAAAACCCCGTCTGAACGATACATATTTGCAGTATACGCATCAAAAATAACCTCGTCGCCTTTGACACTGAATTTCTTTTCAGTATGAAAGAACTCAACTTCAACCGGCCCGAGATGGCTGTTCATACCGGTTATATATGTATCTGTTTGCCAATTAATATCCCTGCTCTGTGTTACACGTAGTATATCGTTAAACCAGCCTGATCCCATCATGTTTCTCTGCTGTTCGATCCCGTTTCTGTCCACATGAAATCCTTTAAAATAAATATGGAAAGGGTAATCTGGCGTCTTCAATCTCAAATAAAAACGGTTTATTCCTGTCTTTACCCCGTATTGTACGTCACTGTCTCTGATATCAATTCCTGGAGACGATGTGGAGACATCAAGGTCTATGAGCCCAATATTATCAAGGTTATGATATAGTGAGGTATGTAGCCATCTTGAAAGCACACGGCTTTCATAGGCATAACGGCCATCACCAAAATAATCCTTTCTGTCATTCATATTAAGTTCAAGATACATCCTGTGTGGATATTTGAACAATCTCATTTCTCCGGCAAATACAGGGGAATCATTCAGATATTTATATTCAAATACCCGCTCAGAACCTTTACGCTCAGCAAATTGAGCTCCAAGGTCGATCTTTATCTCAGGTTTTATGTCCGGGAATTGATAAATCTCGATGTCTTCCATATAAAAGTCTGTAAAAGCAAAATCCTCATACTGCTTCTGAACCGCTTCTACATGAACGGAAAGACCATGGCATATAAAAACGATTATTACAGCAATTATAAAAAGTAAATTTTTATACATCATTTTCATTATCCTAATTAATGAATCTCCCTGTTCCGTTTGCCGAAGGGATGTCAGTGCCATGTATTGCGGAATGACAATCTGTGCACCTCATGTAAAATGCTCCCTTCCTTTCCGTAATTGACGGATCACTTGAGATTCTGTGACCTCCGTGACATTGAAGGCAGAGAAAAGGCTGGCTGATTTTAAGAAGTTTGTCATTGATCGAGCCATGGGGACTGTGGCACATTGTGCAGTCTTCTAAAAGGTCTGCATGCTCAAACACGTAGGGGCCCTGGTAATTGCCATGGCATTGGGTGCATATTTCTTTAACTGTTTCTTGACGTAATAATCCATCATTAATCGAGCCATGGGGATCGTGACAGTCGGTACAGAAGACCTTTTTCTCAAGAACAGGATGTCGACTTGGCAGTAAAAACTCAGCTTCCTGTCTCTGATGGCATTCAAGGCACATATCTTTAGTATCTTTCGGGTTTACTATTAAATCCGCACTTTGATGTACATTGTGACAATCAAAACAGGAGACATCGCCCATGGAATGTGCACCCGAACTCCAGTCATGTAAATTAAAAGTCGCGTTAGCCGTATGACACTTCAGACACATGAGAGATTGTGCCTGTGCAGGGATATTTTTAAGATCAATAAAGGTCTTATAATTGCATGCGGTCTGTTTCCCTTTTTTTGCGTCATTTTTCACTTTTTCAGGCGAAATCCCTTCTATTGCAAGGTTTCCGGGGCCGTGGCAGGACTCACAGTCAACGATAGGCAGGCCTGATTTTGCCGAAAGCTGTGCACCCATCGTACTCGCCTCAAAGTCCCTTTTTATTTTATCGTGATAGTGACAGGCAGAAAGACACGTATCATTTCCGACATAATGGGCATCAATTCTTCCAGCAAGCATCTTTTCATATTCCTGAATGGGAATAATGGGTTTTGATGATTTAAGTGTTTCACAGCCTGATACTGCTGCCATGATAAAACATAAAAAAAAGGTTATCTTGACACCTTGTCTAATTTTATAATTCATTCTTCCAACTCCAGCGCTTTTCGTATTTATGCCCCTTTCTCGTTCATAAATCGGATTTTTTTTTAAATATCTTTAATTTAAATTTAGCGATTTTTGTTACGAAATCCTTATGAGGACTGAAAAAGAGGTTTTTGGGACAGATGTATCGACATTATAAGGGAACAGGGGGGATTACAATAGTAGGGTAGAATTATTAATTGATTAATAAGGATAAAAGACAAAGAAAAGCAGCGATAAAGCAGCCAGGACCCAGAGCCCAACATGAATTTCTCCTGCTCTTCCGGACAATACCTTCATAAAAGGATAAACAACAAAACCTGCCGTCATGCCAATTCCCAAATTATAGGTAAAACTCATGAGGACAATGATACAGAATACAGGAATTACTTCGGTGAGGTCATTAAACCTTATTTTGGTAATAGGAGAAAGCATAAGCATACCGACAATAATCAGGGCCGGACCATAAGCAAAAGCAGGAACAGCAGTGAAAAATGGGGCAAAAAAAAGTGCAAGAAGAAACAAAAAGGCGGTAACAACAGACGTCAATCCGGACTTGCCGCCGGCCTCTATCCCTGCTGCCGATTCTATATATGTACCTGTCGTTGTTGTTCCCAAAAGTGAGCCAATAACCGTTGCGAGAGAATCGCACAGCATTGGTTTTTCAATCTCCGGCAGGTTTCCATGTTCATCCAGTAAGCCGGCCCTATAGGACACCCCGATCAATGTACCCATTGTATCAACAAAATCCATCACAAACACTGTTAAAATAACCGCAAAGAATCCCCAGCTTAGTGCACCTGCTATGTCAAGTTTTAAAAATATTGGCATTATACTCGGTGGCATGCTTATCCATTTATCAGGAGCTTTCGCAGTACCAAATATAAAAGAAAGTATTGTAACGATGAATATACCTAACAGAATAGCGCCCTTGACTCTTTTAACCATAAAAAAGCTGATTAATAAAAAACCACATATAGCCAGTATTATTGAAGATTCTCTCAGGTTTCCCACATGTACCGGAGCTCCGGGTACACCCAAGGTAACAATTCCTGTTTCGTTTAATCCGATAAAGGTAAGGAACAAACCGATACCAACTGCAAAACCTATCTTGAGTCCTTCAGGAATCGCATTAGACAACCAGCTTCTTATTTTGAAAACGGTAAGAATCGTAAACAGTACACCCCCAATGAATATAGCACCTATGGCAGTCTGCCAGCTGTATCCAAGGACCTTCACTACCGTAAAGGCAATAAAAGCATTTTCACCCATATAGGGCGCTATTGCAAACGGCCTCTTTGCATAAATTCCCATTATTAATGTACCGAAAAAGGCACTTAATATAGTGGCAACCATGGAGGGTCCAAATGGAATTCCTGCAGCTTGGAGTATCTTTGGATTCACAATTATGATATAAGCCATTGTAACAAAAGTTGTCACACCGGCAATAATTTCCTGACGTATAGTAGTCCCAAGTTCATCAAGTTTAAAAAATTTTATCAGCATCAGCTTTTTTTACTGAAAGACAGCCTTCTCGCTGTTGTAGGTATCATTAATTTCATTACATAACGTATCCAGCTTATCTTTAGTCATTTTAAGGAAAACAGCTGAAGGAAGTGTATGTAAAAGAATTGTATCATCTGGACTTCTGTATCCTATACCCAAAACTTTGCAAACATTATCTGCCAGGTTAACACATGCAATACTTTGTGCTACAGCAGGGTCTTCCATATCTTCAAGTTTGCTGTTATGTAAATGGTGTTTAGCCAGTATTTCAATTAAAATGTTTGAAATGCCCCACTTTTCTGCTACCTTTGAACCAACCTCGGTGTGGTCATATCCGCAAATTTCTTTTTCAGCTGCTATAGAATCAACGCCCTCATTGTAAGTTTTCATCATTACCTCAGCAAACGCCTCAGGTATCTCGTTGTTCATCACAACTTTTCCAAGATCATGCATAAGGCCTCCCGTAAAAGCCACTTCTTCTAAAAGAGTTCCCAACCCTGCAGCAATCATCTTTGCTGAAATAGCCGTCCCAACAGAATGGTCCCATATTTTCTGCTCTGTTATACCAAATTTTTTATAAAGTGATCTTGTTGACACAGCAAGTACAAGGCTTCTTATTGTCTTAAGGCCAAGTATCAGTAAAGCTTGCTGAAGACTGTTGACCTGATATCTTAACCCGTATAAAGCACTGTTGGATATTTTAAGAACTCTTGCTGTAATCGTCTGGTCTTTTTCTACAATATTATTCAAATCAGAGACAGAAAAGTTTTCATCGTTCATTGTATCAAGTACTTTTCGTGCTACAAATGGAAGCACCTTAAGATCCCCAGCCTTTTTGATCAACTCTTCCTTTTCCAGAATATCCATTTAAAAACCCCCAATAAAAAATTATTTCGTTTAATTACCGATATAGAATTTTATCAGTATGTTAAAAAAATAATATACAAAACATTACTCACTATAACAAAAAAAATCAACAGGATTTTGGTAACCATTCAGTTATGAGTGGTATCAGAGGGCATGCTTGATCGGGGAATTCCTGTTATCTGTACCTATTGACAATACCATTTACTATATATTATGATTGATTAAAATCATAACCTTTAAACTAGTCCTGAGAGGCTGGAAAGGAATCAGGTTGTATTTCACATCCTTCAAATCGCTCCAAAATATAGTCCACATAAACACCTTTTCTCTCTCAGAAGTCGGTTTTTTCTATGTCCAGAGAAATACTTGATACAAACGATATTGACAGGGCCATCAGGAGAATGGCTCATGAAGTTATTGAAAAAAATAAGGGTATAGAAAATCTCTGCCTTGTCGGCATACAAAGAGGCGGCGTTATTCTTGCCAGAAGACTTGCCTCACAAATATATTCTATTGAAAAGGGTGTCATTGAAGTCGGTGCGCTTGATATAACTTTTTACAGAGATGATATCCATACCAAAGAAGAGCAGCCTGTAGTAAAGAGAACGGATATTCCATGCTCAATTGATGATAAAACAGTGGTACTTGTTGATGACGTACTTTTTACAGGCAGAAGCATAAGGGCAGCAATGGATGCACTGATTGATTTTGGCAGGCCTGCATACATACAGCTTGCTGTGCTGATAGACAGAGGGCACAGGGAACTTCCCATAAGGGCAGACTATGTAGGTAAAAATATTCCTACATCCTTTAATGACCTTATCGAGGTGAATCTCGAGGAAGAGGGAAAGGAAGACAAGGTAATTTTAGTTCTTGGAAAGTGAGTGTAATTTAGGTATATATGATTAAATCAAAACATCTCTTAGGCATTAAAGATCTCACGGCTGAGGAAATTTATTACATCCTCGATACAGCTGCCGGATTCAAAGATGTTCTTCAGAGAGACATAAAAAAAGTTCCTCCTCTCAGAGGCAAAACCCTTGTAAGCTTATTTTTTGAACCATCTACAAGGACAAAGACATCTTTCGCACTTGCGGCCAAAAGATTAAGTGCCGACTTTGTCAATTTCTCTGTTAATACAAGCAGTGTGGTAAAAGGCGAAACACTAAAAGATACTGCTCTTACCATCCAGTCCCTGGGGGCTGATTTTGTAGTAATTCGGCATCCTTCATCCGGTGCACCACATTTTCTCAGCAACATACTTAACATGTCTGTTATAAATGCGGGTGACGGCGCTAACGAACACCCGACCCAGGCGCTTTTAGATCTGTTTACAATAATGTCTCATAAGAAAAAAATTAAAGGTCTTACCGTTGCTATCGTCGGTGATATCGCCCATAGTAGAGTAGCAAAATCCAATATTTATGCTCTGACAAAACTCGGTGCAAAGGTAAGAGTAATTTGTCCTCCTACCCTTATGCCAGCAGAGATAGAGAAAATCGGTGTTGACGTTTTCCATTCAATAGACGATGGCGTTAAAAAGGCGGATGTTATTATGACTCTCAGGCTTCAGCTCGAACGTCAGAGCAAGGGATTTCTCCCTTCATTAGAGGAATATTTTATTCTCTACGGTCTTACATCTGAACGGCTGAAACTGGCAAAAGAAGATGCCATTGTCATGCACCCCGGACCAATGAACAGAGGTGTTGAAATTGAAACCGCAGTAGCAGACGGACCGCAATCAGTTATCCTTGAACAGGTCACTAATGGTCTGGCAGTAAGAATGGCTGTTTTATATCTTCTGGCGGGAGTTAAAAAATGAAAATTTTGATTAAAAACGGACGTGTAATCGATCCTTCGCAAAAAATTGACGATAAACAGGAAGTTTTTATAGAAAGAAACAAGATCAAAGGATTATATCCTAAGGGTAAAGGTCCCAGGGCAGACAAGACGTTAGATGCATCAAATTGTATTGTTATTCCAGGGCTTATCGACATGCATACTCATCTCAGAGAACCAGGTTTCGAGTATAAAGAAACAATAAGAACAGGTACCATGGCTGCAGTGAAAGGCGGCTTTACCACGGTATGCTGCATGCCCAATACAAATCCAGTAAACGATTCCATAGCAGTAACAGAATTCATTCTTGAAAAAGCTTCAAAGGAAGGTTCCTGTGCGGTCTACCCTATCGGTGCAATTACAATCTCTCAAAAAAGCGAACAGCTCACTGAACTGGAAGCACTTATACAGGCGGGTTGTATAGCGTTCTCTGACGACGGAAAACCGGTAACAAACAGCCTCATGATGAGGCGTGCACTTGAATATTCAAAAATATTCGATGTTCCTATTATTTCCCACTGTGAAGATTTAAAGCTGTCTGAAGGTGGAGCGATGAATGAAGGATTTGTCTCAACTATAGTGGGATTAAGAGGCATACCGAAGGCTGCCGAGGAAACAATGGTAGCAAGGGACCTGGCGCTGTGTGAGCTTACAGGGGGAAGACTCCACATTGCTCATGTCTCCACGGGAGGTTCGATAAAATTAATACACGAAGCAAAGGCACGGGGAATAAATGTGACAGCAGAGACATGCCCCCATTATTTTTCCCTGACTGATGATGCAATTATCAGTTACGACACAAATTTAAAAGTTAATCCTCCTATCAGGAACGCCCAGGATGTCGAAGCCATTAAACAGGGTTTAAAAAACGGTACGATTGATGTAATTGCGACTGATCATGCTCCGCATCACATTGATGACAAAGATAAAGAATTTGATGCTGCCGCCTTTGGAATTTCCGGTCTTGAAACTGCTTTTGCCTTAGGGCTTCAACTTGTTGATCAGGGGATCCTGAACTTAATGCAACTTATTAATAAAATGTGTTTAACACCTTCTAAAATAATGAAAATTGGAAAGGGTACATTAGCCATTAATTCTGATGCCGATATAACGATAATAAATATAAATAAAAAATTTAACGTAGATTCATCCAAGTTCCTGTCAAAAGGCAAAAATAGTCCCTTTCATAAATGGACTCTAAAAGGAATTATTGAAAAGACTATTTACAAGGGAAAAATATTTGAATGGCAATGAAATAAGCATTCGAATACTTGGATCAAGGATTCAAGGGGTCAAGGGATCGAGGGTTCAAGATGTAAAGAATGACCACTTGAACCCTTGAATCCTCGAATCCCTGAATCCTTTCTACCAACTATTTTGGAGAAGAACCTAATATTAAAATGAATATGAATAAAACAAAAGCGCTTTTAGTCCTTGCTGACGGTACCGTATTTGAAGGGTGGAATTTTGGCGCTGAAGGAGAGACCGTCGGAGAGGTTGTCTTCAATACCTCTATAACAGGCTATCAGGAAATACTCACTGATCCTTCTTACAAAGGTCAGATCGTAGTAATGACATATTCGCAGATAGGAAATTATGGAATAAATTCCGAAGATATCGAGTCTCACGTTCCGAATGTAGAAGGTTTTATAGCCAGGGAATTTTTTGATTTCCCAAGCAACTGGCGTTCTAAAAACAGTCTGGGACATTATCTAAAGCAACATAATAAAGTTGGTATCCATGAAATTGATACAAGGGCACTTACCAGGCATCTGAGAGACAACGGTGTACAAATGGGTATTATTTCTACTGCAGATTCCAATCCTCAAAACCTGCTTGATAAGGTAAGGAGCCATCCCGGGATATCTTCTCTTGACCTAGTCAGGGAAGTTACCACTAAAGAACCGTTTAAATGGACACAGCGACTCTGGAGATCAGAGTCAGGAGTTAAGAGTCAGGAGTTAAGACTTAAGAGTCAAGAGTCAAGAGTTAAGGGTCAAGAGTTAAAAGTTAAGAATCAAGATGACTCTAAACTCTTAACCCGTCACTCTGAACTCAAGTGTGTTGTCTATGATTTCGGAGTAAAAATGAATATCCTCCGTCATCTTGCCGAAACCGGTTTTGATATTACAGTTGTACCAGCTCAAACCACTCCTGAAGAATCTATTGAAAGAGCTGATGGTATTGTTTTGAGCAATGGTCCGGGAGATCCTCAATCTGTACCTTATGCAGTGAAAATTGCAAAAAACCTGCTGGGCAAAAAACCTATTATGGGAATCTGCCTCGGCCATCAAATATTGGGACTCGCTTTGGGAGGAAAAACATACAAACTTAAATTCGGGCATCATGGAGGAAACCATCCGGTAATGGATTTATCAACAAGAAAAGTTGAAATAACATCGCAAAACCATAATTATTGTGTTGATATAAAGAGTCTTAAGGGACAGGTAGAATTAACACATAAAAACCTCTATGATGGAACCGAGGAAGGAATGAGACATAAAGATATGCCCGTCATGTCATTTCAACATCATCCAGAAGCAGGTCCGGGACCGAATGATTCAGGTTATATATTTAAGAGATTTAGAGAAATGGTTGAGTCGTGTTGAAAAGATGAACACTAAGAATTACAAACTTAAAACTGAAAACAACAGGCTTATTTTTACAACTTCTTCTTTTAAAGCGGAAAAGACCAGCGTACTTCACTCGGGAGTATATTCGAGAGAATTTTCGTCGATACTCTTTGCCTCTGCAGCATGCATTGTTACATATATACTTACTCAGTCCATGAGCAAGGAGTTAGTGGTTATTCGCTATATCATTCTCGTCTCTGTATTAATTATTGCTTTTCTTGGATCGAAAAAACTTATTTTTAAAGAAAGATATCTGGAAGCACATTTTAATAGGTCTGAGAAAAAGGTAAATATAATTCGTTCTGGAATTCTTACTAAAAAAATTGAGACCATACCCTTTGCCAATATAAAATCCGTTGATCTTGGAAGCAAAAAGTTTGTTCCTGAAAATATTGATGGAATCAACTTTGTTAAGAGGATTTCATTACAGCATGGAAGTTCTGTGCCGGGTTTAGGAGATATAGAAGAGTATATCACACTCTCATTAAGATTAACAGACGGCTCTGAAAGAATCATTTATGCCGGAAAAATTGAAGTGGGAAAGATTAATGGGGAGCCATATATACCGTTGAAAGAGATAAGAAGTTTTTTAAGAAATTCCTCGCATAGATAGTTAACGCCCTAAGCTTCTGCTCTTTTCAGAACATGGAAAACTAAAATGCCTAAAAGGACAGATATACAAAGCATATTACTGATTGGTTCAGGTCCTATAGTTATTGGACAGGCATGCGAATTCGACTATTCAGGAACTCAGGCATGTAAAGCACTTCGTGAAGAAGGATATAAAGTAATACTTGTTAATTCAAATCCTGCTACAATTATGACCGATCCGGAAATGGCCGATGTTACATACATTGAACCGCTTACTATTGAAATCCTGGAAATGATAATTGAAAAAGAGCTTCCTGATGCATTGCTTCCCACAATGGGGGGACAGACCGCACTAAATCTTGCGGTAGGATTATCTGAAAAAGGAATCCTTGAAGAATTCAACGTAGAACTAATAGGAGCAAAGCTTCATGCAATAAAAAAGGCGGAAGACAGGGAACTATTCAAAGAGGCAATGGTGAAAACAGGTATAGAAACCCCCAGAAGTGCTTACGTAAGTAATTTCGATGAAGGCATGAAAGCTGCTGATCATCTTGGGTTTCCTTTAATCTTAAGACCATCTTTTACTCTTGGTGGTACAGGGGGGAGCATTGCTTACAACATTGCAGAATACTCTTACAACCTTAAGAAGGCGCTTAAACTCAGTCCTGTCAAAGAGGTTCTCATTGAAGAATCTGTCCTCGGATGGAAAGAGTATGAACTCGAAGTAATGCGTGATAGTAAAGATAATGTTGTTATTATCTGCTCTATTGAAAATTTCGACCCCATGGGGATTCATACAGGTGATTCCATTACCGTAGCGCCTGCTCAAACTCTTACCGACAAGGAATATCAGATAATGAGAGATGCATCTATGGCGATAATCCGTGAAATCGGGGTTGACACAGGCGGTTCAAATATACAGTTTGCAGTAAACCCTTATAACGGCAGACTGGTTGTAATAGAAATGAATCCCCGTGTTTCCCGAAGTTCTGCTCTCGCATCTAAAGCAACAGGATTCCCCATAGCTAAAATTGCTGCCAAGTTAGCTGTCGGCTTAACACTCGATGAAATACCAAATGACATTACCAAAGAAACCCCCGCTTCCTTTGAACCAACAATCGATTATGTGGTTGTAAAATTTCCAAGGTTTGCCTTTGAGAAATTCCCTGAAGCCGACTCCACGTTAATGACTCAAATGAAGTCTGTCGGGGAAGCCATGTCAATCGGCAGGACTTTTAAAGAAGCATTACATAAAGCAATCCGAAGTCTTGAAATAGACAGTTACGGTTTTGAATCTGTTAATACAGAGGTGATTGAAACAAAATTGAAAATCCCATGTTGGGACCGAATATGGTACCTTGCACATGCGGTAAAAAGGGGAATGACATTTGATGAACTGTACAAACTGACAAAAATTGATCCATGGTTTCTTTACAACATTAAGCAAATTACAGATTTTGAAACAGAAATCAAAAATGCAACCTATGAATCAACAAAACAGACACATCACTTAATCCCTGAAGAAACTATTACGAAAGCAAAAGAATACGGTTTTTCCGATAAAAGAATTGCTCAATTACTCGATGTAGATGAAAAAACAATAAGAGAGATCAGAAGTGATATTGGTCTAAGAGCCGTTTATAAAATGGTCGATACCTGTGCTGCTGAGTTTAAGGCATATACACCATATCTCTATTCAACGTATGAAAAACCCTTCTATTCAATTTCGGAATGCGGAATGCGGAATGTGGAACGTACAGTCCTAAATCCTAATCTCGAATTCCGAATTCAAAAATCCGAAATCCAAAATCATACTGAGTGTGAAGCTCATCCTACTGACAGAAAAAAAATTGTAATACTCGGAAGTGGTCCAAACAGAATTGGACAGGGGATTGAATTTGACTACTGCTGTGTTCATGCTGTCTTTGCTTTAAAGGAACTCGGATACGAGACAATAATGGTAAACTGCAACCCTGAAACTGTTAGCACAGATTACGATACTGCTGATAAATTGTATTTTGAACCGCTCACTCTTGAGGATGTTTTAAACATCATTAATACGGAAAAGCCGGAAGGAGTTATCGTACAGTTTGGAGGGCAAACACCCTTGAAACTTGCCATCCCTCTTGAGGAAGAAGGTGTCAAAATCCTTGGCACCTCCCCGAACTCAATAGACATGGCTGAAGACAGAAAAAGATTCAAAGAAATACTGCACACATTAGACCTTCAGCAGCCTGACAGTGGAACTGCAATGTCTGTGGATGAAGCAGTTCAAGAGGCCAAAAATATAGGTTATCCTGTTATGGTGAGACCATCTTATGTACTCGGTGGGCGTGCAATGGAAATCGTATATGATGAGGTTAGCCTCAAAGATTATATGAAAAGGGCTGTAAAGGCATCTCCCGAACATCCTGTACTGATAGATAAATATCTTGAGGATGCAATTGAAATCGATGTAGATGCTATCTCCGATGGAAACAAATCTATAATCGGCGGAATAATGGAGCATATCGAAGAAGCAGGCATTCATTCTGGAGATTCCGCATGTTCTTTGCCGCCATATTCATTACCCTCTGAGATCATAGATAGAATCAGGGCTCACACACAAGCTCTTGCAAAAGAACTCAATGTGATCGGACTTATGAATATACAATTTGCCGTTAAGGATAATGAGATTTATATATTGGAAGTAAACCCGAGGGCATCCCGTACAATCCCATATGTCAGCAAATCCACAGGTATTCCGCTTGCCAAGATGGCGGCTAAAGTCATGGTAGGAAAAACCCTTGAAGAACTCGGTCTTACATCTGAAAAACAACTATCACATTTTACCGTCAAGGAAGCAGTATTTCCTTTTGACCGTTTTACAGGTGTAGATACGCTTTTAGGTCCCGAAATGAAATCCACCGGAGAAGTTATGGGTATTGATAAGGATTTTGGCAGGGCATATGCTAAATCTCAGGCATCAGCCAACAATGCAATGCCCCTTAAGGGAAAGGTATTATTCAGCGTGAAGGATAAAGACAAGCCTGCTATCCCACCCATGGCAAGCAAGCTCAAATCACTTGGCTTTTCAATAATTGCAACTAAAGGGACATCTTTTTATCTTAATCAGCTTGGCATTAAAACAGAAACAGTGAATAAACTCACCGAAGGCAGGCCTCATATCGTCGACCTGATAAAAAACAAGGAAATTGACTTTATCATTAATACTGTTACCGGCACCAAGGCACAAAAGGATTCATTCTATTTAAGAGAAGCCTCTCTTCAATATAACGTTACCTATACAACGACAATCTCAGGGGCAAGAGCAGCGATAAATGCAATAGAGGTAATGTTGAAAAAAGAGATTAATATCAATTCACTGCAGGAATATCATAAGACAGGAAAATAAGGAAACAATATCTGGATACTTCGGTCAAACATGTCCTCAGACTTGATCGGAGGGCCGGCGATGTCTTTACTTTCTTCGATATTGACTGTTAAAATTTTCCTTGAAGAACAATGAAACAGAAAATACCGATAACTCCTGAGGGATACCAAAAACTCAAGAATGATCTTGAAAGGCTTCTCAAGTTTGACCGTCCCCAGAATATTAAAGCGATTTCAGAAGCAAGGGCACACGGCGACCTGACGGAAAATGCCGAATACCATGCCGCAAAAGAAAAACAGTCCTTTATTGAAGGGAAAATACACGAACTTCAATCCAAATTAGCTCAGTCCCATGTAATAGATCCTTCAACCATATCACAGGATAAAATCGCCTTTGGTGCAACGGTCAGAGTTCTCGATGTTGATACCGACGAAGAAAAAACATACGTTCTTGTCGGACCCGATGAAGCTGATATAAAAAGTGGAAAGATATCAATACGTTCTCCTATCGGAAAATCACTTATAGGTAAAGAGTTAGGCGATACAGTAATTGTCAGGGCTCCCGCAAAAACAATGGAATACGAAATATTAGAGATAAGCTTTGAGTAGACTATTTCAATCAACTGTTATAGAAAACAAACAGCTTATAAAAAATCATTACCTCTTAACAATCCACTCTTCAGAAAAGATAAAAAAACCGAAACCGGGAAGTTTTTTTATGCTCTCAATTGACAAGGGGTTTGATCCATTACTCAAGCGTCCATTTAGTATTCATCGTATTGTTGACAATGATTTTCAGTTGCTTTATAAAGTTGTTGGTAAAGGGACATATATCCTAAGCAAAAAAAAGCCCGGTGATATTTTAGATGTTATCGGTCCGCTTGGTAATGGATTCCCGGTGAATAAAACACAAAATAACATTATCTTGGTAGCAGGAGGACTTGGTATAGCACCTATCTTTGCCCTTGCAGAAAAATTAATCCCCCCTATCCCCCCTTTAAAAAAAGGGGAATTCCAAAGTCCCCCTCTGGGAAAACCTGTTCTTTTCTATGGTGCAAGAACGAAAAAGGAATTGTTGTGTACCGAAGATTTAAAATCAATAGGCATTTCCACTGTTATTTCGACAGATGATGGTTCGTTCGGTCATAAAGGATCTATAACAGATATATTAAAAAAACATTTAAGCCGTTACCCGTCACTCGTGACCGATTCCGTCTTATTCGCATGCGGACCCAAACCGATGCTGAAATCATTATCTTCTCTTAGCAGAAAAAATAAAATAAAAGGCTATATTACTCTTGAAGAAAACATGGCATGCGGACTCGGCGCATGTTTAGGATGTGTGATAAATACAAAGAACGGTTTTAAATGTGTTTGCAAAGACGGGCCGGTGTTTTCGATTGATGAAATAATCTGGGAATAATATTGATACGTCCCTCTTTGTAACAGCAATATATTGAGGACAAATTCTTTTTATATGGATCTTAAAGTAAATTTAGGCAAACTCAGGCTTAAAAACCCTGTTATGAACGCTTCAGGTACATTTGGTTATGGAAAGGAATATTCCGAATTTATTGATTTGAACAAGCTTGGTGCAATTATAGTAAAAGGAATATCACTGAATCCCATGAAGGGCAACCCTGCTCCGAGAATATGTGAAACTCCCTGTGGTATGCTGAATGCAATAGGATTACAAAATCCTGGTTTAAAAAAATTTGTCAAACAACAGTTACCCTATCTTAAAAAATTCAGAACCAAGATAATAGCCAACATACTTGGCAACTCTATTGATGAATATGTTGAACTGGCCGGGAAATTAGAGTCTGCCGGTGTTGACGCTGTAGAATTGAACGTTTCATGTCCAAATGTGAAAAAAGGCGGAATCGTCTTCGGAACAGATCCGAAGATGTTTAAAGAATTAATTACTAATGTAAGAAAAAACGTCAAACTTTCACTCATCACAAAACTCTCACCCAATGTAACAGATATAAAACAATTTGCAAAAATTGCTGAAGGTGCAGGCTCTGATATTATCTCATTGATCAATACTATTACCGGAATAAGTATTGATGTAAAAACCAGACAGCCCCGCCTTGCAAATATCACCGGTGGATTATCAGGACCAGCTATTAAGCCTGTTGCGTTAAGAATGGTCTGGGAATGTTATCAAACCGTGAATATTCCTATCATCGGCATGGGTGGAATCGTAACAGCTGAAGATGCCATTGAGTTTATCCTTGCAGGCGCAAGCGCTGTAGCTGTAGGAACTGGAAACTTCATCAACCCAAGAGCCACAATGGATATACTGAAAGATATTAAATCGTTCATGTCATCTGAAGGAATTGTATCGATAAAAGAATTAACAGGTGCGCTCAGGTGTTAGAAAAGCCTCTTATCACTTTAACAACAGATTTCACGCTCAAAGATCCTTTTGTCGGGCTGATGAAGGGAGTAATTCTGGGAATAAATCCGGATGCAAGGATAATAGATATCACCCACAACATAAGCCGCCACAATATCTTCGAAGCTTCTCAGGTAATTTCAATGAGTTATAAATATTTCCCTCCAGCTACAATCCATATCGCAGTCATTGACCCCGGTGTTGGTGGAACAAGAAGACCTATAATGGTCACTACAAAGGATTATTATTTCATAGGGCCGGACAACGGAATATTCACTCCAATCTTTGAAGATACCCCGTCTCCTTTACTTAAAGTCATCCATTTATCATCATCACGCTATTTTCTTCCCATGAGCGGATCGACATTTCACGGCCGGGATATATTTGCTCCAGTTGCAGCCTGGCTGTCAAAAGGAGAAGATCCTCTCAAGTTTGGTGAACAAATTGACAATTATATGAAAATTTCAATACCCAGGCCTTCGCTAACGGAAAATAACGCTCTTACCGGTGAGATTGTTTCTATCGATAATTTTGGCAACGCTATATCAAATATAACAAAAGATGATATCATGAAGTTAGCACCTGTAGAACGTAATAACAAATTCAAGATAATATGCAAGAATAAACAATTGCCCATGGTAAATTATTACGCTGAAAATGAAACGTCCAATCTCGCAGCAATTATAAACAGTTTTGGGCATCTTGAGCTTTTTGTCTATAAAGGTAATGCTGCTGACAAATTTGACATTAAGACAGGAGATAGTGTGAGCATATCACTTGTTTGATTGTTATGCGAATATTATTGATCGGAAATTTTGCGCCTCCATATGAAGAAGAGAATCTTCATAATCTGTCATTACTAAAAAAACTTGAAGAAGATGGTCATCATTGCAGCGTTATTAATATTTCAGAAAATCCCTCTCATGACAAAAGATTTATTGATGCTAAAAGCATCCCTGTTTTTGTTTTTAAATTATTACGCCGTTGCTTGAAAAAAGATATAATCCATTTTTCAACAAAAGGCTATCTGCGTCTGGGTTTGTTAAAACTCATGATATCCATCCTTCTTGGCAAATTGCTTCGTACGAAAACAATTGTCACTTTCCATTCAGAATTGTTTTCTATCCTGGGTCAGATGCGAAGCCCCTTTGGCGGAACACAAACGCTGTATACATCCTTTTTCCTTGCCGATAAAATCATATTTTCCGACAAAGACACCTATGATGTTGCTACCATATATCAGAAAAAGTCTAATATGGAACTGATACCATCCTTTGTTTATATTCCAAACGGAATCTTTAAGGAGAGAGATTTAGTATCACAAAAATTAGAGGACAAAAAGAAAGTAATTATATTTCAAAACGTAAAATATCCTTCTTTTCTTTTTGAGTTGTTAAACGATCTCACCTCTCATCATCCGTTTCATTCGGAAATGAGTGTTGTAATCTCTCTTTCTGAAAAACCCACTTCAAAATTGCAACGTGTAATAGAGGAAACCGGAAAGGAGTTTTTTGATAACCTCATTTTTATTGAACCAGATGATATTAATAAAACACTAATAGCATATTCCAGAGCGGATATTATTTTGAGACCATCAAGCTGCGAAGGTAAAACGCATTTTGAATCCTTTGTAATATCCGCCAAAAAGACTTTACATTCAAATAATTACGTATATTTTCCAAGTAGCTTGCTATTCGTTAAGGAAGGAAACACGTCAGAAATGTGTGTACATATAATAAATACAATTCTATCTATAGAAGCCGGCCTGTTACATGAATCACAAGCTGGGGATTCGTACACACGTATATTAAAGATTTACGAAGAGTAAAACCAGGTAATTATCAAACCACTGTTAAAAAAATTCCTCTGATTTTCATTTAAAACAAAGCCCTACTTTGATAATTAAATCATTCAGATTGAACTATAAGTTACAAGGTTATTGGAAGGCGAGATAATAAATGTATCGAGTTAACCCAAATAATGCAGACATTGTAATAAAATTTATTTAATTCGATGGATTTATTATTAAATTATACATATAGCTTGAAACAAAAATATTCACCTTAGATTGGTTGGAATTGCGTCTAAGGTATCGAGAAATAAATTTTCTTCCAACGCCTGCATTATTTAATTGCATTTTTTGAGTTAAATAATTTATTGAGCAATGTCTGCATTATGTGTGATAATAAAAATACTTGACAAAATTAGTAGACTATTATATTTTAAGACTTATGTTACGTTTATCAACCAAGGGACAATACGGAGTAAGGGCGATGTTTGAACTGGCAAAGAATTACAAGAAAGGCCCTTTAACAATAAAGGAAATTGCAAGGCGTCAGGGTGTATCTGTTTCTTATCTAGAACAGCTATTAAACAAAATGCGTAAATCAAAACTTATTAAAAGTATAAAAGGTCCCGGCGGTGGTTATGAAATAAATAAGAAACCAAAGGAGATCAGTGTTGGAATGATCCTGAATTCTCTTGAAGGTCCTGTTGCAATAGCTCATTGCCTTGATCCATCCGCTCAAGGCTGTAAACGGGTTGAAGGCTGCGTTGCAAGGCTGTTGTGGAAATCGCTCGGCGAAAAGATAGAGGATTTTCTTGACACCATAAATCTGAATGATTTATTAAAGGAAGAAACGAAATTAATGAGGTAGGTGCATGTCACTTGCGGAGGCTCATCATTTGCAGAATAATCAGCTTAAATTTTTTAACGAACCAATGGAAGCCGATGCAACGACAGATATTATCTATATGATGTGTCCCATGCATTTACTTACTATTGAAGAAAAAGTTAAAGAAATCAACCCAGGTCAAGTTCTCGCTATCCTTACTGACTACGACGGAGCACTCGAGGATATTCCTGAATGGTGCGCCAAAACAGGCAATGAATTTTTAGGTATCTATGAAGACACTGACCATTACAAATTTTACATAAAGAAAGTCGAGGGGTATAAATGAAAAATATATACATGGATCACGTTGCAACTAACCCTCTTCATCCTGAAATCCTGGATGCAATGATGCCATATTTCAAGGAATATTATGGAAATCCGTTAAGCATTTACGAACCCGGCATGAAGGCAAGAGAAGCCATTGAAAATGCAAGAGAAAGCACAGCGGCACTTATTAATGCAAAACCAAGGGGAATAATCTTCACCTCAAGCGGGGCTGAAGCAAATAATTTTGCACTAAAGGGTATTGCATATGCAAATCAGAATAAAGGAAAACATATTATTGTCTCAAAGATTGAACACCACTCGGTTTTAAACACAGCACGTTTTCTCGAAAAATCAGGTTTTGTGGTTACCTATCTGCCTGTTGATAAGCACGGTATGATAAATCCTGCTGATGTTAAAAAAGCAATAACAAAAGAAACCATTCTCATATCAGTTATCCACGCAAGTCCTGAAATTGGTACCATACAACCTGTTACTGAAATAAGCAAGATTGCAAGAGAAAATAAAATCATTTTTCACACTGACGCCGTTGCCTCTGTCGGAAACATTCCTGTTGATGTGAGATCCCTTAATATTGACCTCTTAAGTTTCGCAGCACATCAGTTTTATGGCCCCAAAGGAGCCGGTGCCCTTTATATAAAAGAAGGAACGCGAATAGTACCGTTGATTTATGGAGGGATACAGGAAGGCGGGCGAAGAGCCGGAACTGAAAATGTCCCTGCCATTGTTGGAATGGGCAAGGCAGCAGAAATTGCCAAAAGAGATTTACACACTCGCATTGATCATGTGAAACCGCTGAGAGACAAAATTATCAATAATACACTTAAGATTGACAAGGTAATCCTTACCGGACATCCTGAAGAAAGATTGCCCGGTCATGCAAGCTTTGTTGTTGAATATATTGAGGGTGAAGCAATGCTCTTACTGCTCGCTGGAAAAGGAATGTATGCAGCAAGCGGTTCTGCCTGCAGTTCAAAGGCATTAAAAGCCTCACCTGTTCTGATTTCAATAGGCATACCGGCACATCTTGCACAAGGTTCGGTCGTTTTCACCCTTGGTGAAGGAACAACAGAAGAAGATATACGTTACTTTAATGAGACCTTCCCTCAGATCATAAGCCGTCTGAGAGAAATATCTCCTTATGCTAAAGGATGGGAAGGAACGGAGGATCCAACATGTACAGCAAAAAAGTAATGGAACATTTTACAAATCCCAGGAATGTTGGTGAAATCCCCGATGCTGATGGAGTAGGGACAGAAGGTAATCCTGTATGTGGAGATGTAATGAAAATCTTTATAAAAGTTAATGACAATAAAATAACTGACGCCAAGTTTCAGACTTTTGGCTGCGGTGCTGCGATTGCTGTTTCGAGTATGGTAACCGAAATGGCCAAAGGCATGACACTCGATGAAGCAATGAAGATTACAAAAAATTCACTTGCCGATGCCCTTGACGGCCTGCCCCCCCAGAAAATGCATTGCTCAAATTTAGGGGCTGACGCCCTTCACAGGGCAATAGAAAATTATAAGAATAAAGACAGCATACCCAAGAAAAAACCCAGAAAAAGTGTGCAAAAGAAAGTAACCAAAAAAAGATCATCCCCCAAAAAATGAAGACCGTTTCCCTTGGCTACTCGCCCTGCCCCAACGATACATTTATCTTCTATGCCATGATTCATGACAAGGTTGATACGAAAAACCTGAAATTCAATGAAGTGCTGCTTGATGTTGAAACCCTGAATCAAAAAGCATTGAATGCTGAACTTGATTTGACAAAAGTTTCTTATCATGCATTCGGACATCTCCGCAACACATACTGTCTTCTCAGAGCAGGCGGTGCACTCGGGAGAGGCTGCGGTCCGCTCGTAATTGCAAAAAATGAATATACCATGGAAGAGCTGCGGGACAAAAAAATCGCAATTCCAGGAAAACTTACTACTGCATACCTGCTTTTACAACTTTATGATTCATCCTTCGGCAACCTGCCTTCTCACATAGTAGCCATGCCGTTTCATACTATCATTGAAGCTGTAGCTAAAGAAGATGTGCATGCAGGATTAATTATCCATGAAAGCCGTTTTACCTATCCTTCATATGGATTAAAACAAATCATGGATCTCGGACAGTGGTGGGAAACAGAAACCGGTCTCCCCATCCCGCTTGGAGGTATCATTGCGAAACATTCTCTTGGTAACGCCTTAAAAAAAGAAATCAATGCGATTGTTAGACAAAGTATTGAGTACGCCTTTCGCAACCGAACTGAACCAATGAACTATATAAAAGAACATTCACAGGAGTTATCTGACGATGTTATTAACCAGCATATAAATCTTTATGTCAATGACTTTTCAGCTGATGCAGGTCCGGAGGGAGAAAAAGCGGTAATGGAGATCCTCTCGCGTGCCGAAGAAGCAGGAATTATCCCAAAAACAAAACAATCGTCCACGATTTAACCAGTGGAAAAGATTAACCCAAAAAAAGTATTTAAAATAATGCAGGCTTTGCGAAAGAAATTATTTTTCGATACCTTAAACGCAATATTAATTAATCGAGTGTAAATACTTTTATTCAAAGCATTATGCACAATGTAATAATAAATTTATCGAGTTAAATAATTTATTGAGCAATGTCTGCATTATTTAGGTTAAACCACCAGAAAGCTGTAAATTAACAAGATAAACGGGGATTATTTACCTTTTCCTTTTTAAAAACCGTCTTAAACCCAGTGTTACCCCACCCAATAAAAAGAGTATTGAACTTACAGGTTCTGGAGCAAAGGCGTCAGGACCTGGATTGCTAATGGGCATAGACGACATTGTAATAAAAGAACCGTCAATGGTAATGCCTGTCCCCACAGCTGTTGTATCGAACCAGACATCCAGAAGACCGTCTGGACTTGGAGCATTTACTCCTGGGTCAATATCAAAAGCAACACTGGCCAGGGTTAAAGAGCTGGTAACTGTCGGCGGAGTAGCATTCGCAGGAAATAAGCCTCCATTAAAGTTCTGTATCCAACCTGAATCTGATGGGTTCTCAGAAAGGGGTCCAAACAGTCCATTTACTAAAGGTAATGGAAGAGTCGGCAGCGTAGTCAGGGAAGAATTCCAGGTTAGCTCGCCATTGTCATAATTGAGGTTAAAACCATAGTTGCCTAAAGTGTTTCCTCCTGGATCCGGGTTAAACACAACGTCAACATATCCGGTTGTCATGCTATTGACATTCCAGGAGCCTGAGGGAATTAGCTCAATGTCATACGCTATTGCATGAGATATTCCTAATGTCAATAAAAAAATAAACATCAGCAAAACTACTTTGTTTTTCATTTTTTTACCACCATATTCTTTATCAGATATTTAACTCACATTTAAAGCACCGTAAATAAACTTATCAAAAATCATGCCAACATAAATTAAAATATGCAAATTTTATTTATTTTTATAAAATATATATATTTAGAACAAAAGGAGGGCTTATATTTTGTTATGAGAATGTGAGATTTAATGTAGCATTACACATATATGTAACGTCACATGAGTGTGTTATGTCACAGATTAATAGTATATCTTATGACCTATTTTCCTATTTTACTTTTTAAATCAGAAAATACATTACATCATTTTAATACAATGGCCCACTTGTCCAATACCGATCCCCTAAGAAATTGTAATCATTAAATACCTGCATAACCGTCAGAATCAGAGTCAGCATCAGAATTATAATATGTTTTAACATTATTTTAAAAATACTCCCGATTTATCAACAAGAAAAGTATCTTATTGAGTCCAGCAAAAGAGGCGTCCTATAACCAATATCAAACCACCGGTTAAAAAAAGTATGGCACTTAATGGTTCAGGCAGGATATTGACTGTTCCTCCTTCAAATGATGAAGTTAATTCATTACCATCTTTGTCCCATGCACCGTCCAAGCTATGAGGGTAATAGACAAAACCAGGAACAATATCGAAAAAACCATCTGCTTTCGGATGAGAAGCTGTCCAGTTAATGGAGGCAATAACACGAGCCAGAGATCCCTCAGAATATCCAAACGTAAACTGGGCAAAATTATATATGTAATCTGAAACTATCATATGGTAAGGATGTTCCGGATTCATATACTCCCAGCCATCTCCCATAGAATAGGCAGTAATATCTGTATCTGTCGGTGTTTTCAATTCACTGGCGTCCCACCATAGGGAATAGCCAAATGAACTGATCGTATCATTGCCAGTATCCAGAAATACTTCCACATTGGTTGTGAATCTTTCACCGGGCAGAACCCATATTTCATTCTGATATCCAGGTGTATATGCATCCATATCGATTCGGAAGACAGGAGTTCCAGAAAAAGTTCTTGAAGGAATAAATATGAAACCAGTCAATAATATTAACATCAGTATATTTGTCTTTGTTTCCATAATGCCATGTCCCCTTTCATTTGCTCTTGCTGGTTCAATTGTCAATTATTGAACCTGCAATACCGACGTATGTATAAATTTTCAAGAGCCCGTTAACATTAAACCAAAAATCACTTTGTGAGGCATATAAATTAACAATTTTTTACAGATAGAGTATACTGTTATTTCTTACAGTCTATTTTTTTATCAATTTCCTGCTGATTTAATAATTGACAAATGAACTATTAGCTAAATTAAGCGATTTAATTTCATAAAGATGTGCAAAACAGGTGAAAGATTAAATATAGCAGTAAGACAATTCCAATATCCAATCGCATTATGAATTTTTGAACCTTCATTGCGCATCTATCTATATAAGAATCGCTCAATTTAGGTTATAATTTTATCGTGAAAACTAAAACCCTCGCAGCCATTGACATAGGAACCAATACCTTCAGGCTGCTCATTGCAACTGTTCATCACGACTCTCATAAAAATAATTTTATCATCAAAGAAATCCACTCTGAAAGGATAATAACCAGACTCGGTGAGGGAATTCCTGAGAATGGTCTATTGAAAAAAGCATCAATAGATATGAGTATAAAAACACTGAAAAAATTCAGTGAAATTATCTCAAGCTACAATGTCTATAAAACCACGGCAGTATCAACAAGTGCTCTCAGAGATGCTGAAAACAGCGATGATTTTCTGAGGAAAGCTAAAAAAACAACCGGTCTTGATATAGAAATTGTTACCGGAGAAGAAGAAGCAAAAATAACCGCCTACGGCATGCTCATAGACATTGCTTTACCAAAAGCTTCACTGATGGTGGATATAGGTGGCGGGAGCACGGAATTAATATTCATGAAGCCAGCTGTAATCTCTCCTCATCCCCTAAATCAACTTGAGCCAACATTGATGCATAGCTTAAAGCTCGGTGTTGTATATCTGGCAGGCACATACATGAAAAACGATCCCCCTTTGAACAACGACTTGAATCGAATGGGTGAAGAAATTTCCCGAACTATTATGCCGTCTTTTAAACCTTTCAAAGAACTCTTCACAAGTGATACAGTTTTTATCGGTACTGCCGGTACAGTGACTGCTCTTGCAGCCATAGCACAACACCTCACAAAGTATGAACATGACAAAATCCATAATTTTAAATTAACTTTAAAAAATGTTAAAAGAATCTTTTCTACTATATCAACGATAACTTCAAAACAAAGGGCAGAATACCTGCCCTTTGAGCCCGCAAGGCTTGACATTATAGTGCCTGGAACACTTATACTTCTAAAATTAATGGAAGTTTTTGACTTTCATGAAATTACCGTGAGCAATTATGGTTTAAGAGAAGGGATATTAATTGAACTCTACAAGAAAATTAACCCCAAAAAATGCATTTAAATAATGCAGGCGTTGGAAGAAAATTTATTTCTCGATACCTTAGACGCAATTCCAACCAATCTAGGGTAAATATTTCTGTTCCAAGCTATATGTATAATTTAATAATAAATCCATCCCGTAAAATATTTACTATTTACGGGATAAATCGAATTAAATAAATTTTGTTACAATGTCTGCATTATTTGGGTCAATTTAGATTTTTAGCTATTTATTTGTTTAGAATTTAACTATCAGGATGCAGGATTTAAAGATGCAGTTTAAAAAGGCAACAATCAAGGATGCAAGGGCAATTCATTCCCTCATTAATAAATTTGCAAAAAGAGAAGATATGCTTCCCCGTTCTTTAAATGAAATTTACGAAAACTTGCGCGATTTTTTTATTTGCGTAAATAATGGATCAATAATAGCTGCTGCTGCCCTGCATATTCTCTGGGAGGATCTTGCCGAAATCAGGTCTGTTGCTGTCGAAAAGAAATACCAGGGTATGGGAATAGGCAAAAAATTAATAAATCGTAGTCTTAAAGAAGCAAAATTCCTCGGCATAAAAAAAGTCTTCGCTCTAACGTATTATCCAGATTATTTCAGAGAGCTGGGTTTTGCAGACATCGATAAAAATGAATTGCCTCAAAAAATATGGGGAGAGTGTCTGAAATGCCATAAATTTCCTGAATGCGATGAATCAGCAGTTATAAAGGAACTATTTTGATTATTTGTCCGTTTCCAGCTGAGTTCTTATATAGGAGCTTTTCCTTAACTCATCTATATGCTCTCGATATTTTTCTTCCAACTCCTTCTCTATTAAATAATCTTCTATCTCTTCCTTCACCTCATAGAAATCTTTTTTGTTAAATTTTTTCAAATTGCTCATATAATAAGATTCGATATCCCTGAATGGAATATGTATTAATGCCTTTATTCTCCTCTCTATATATGTATCAATAACTGTATTATCATTAAAAGCCTTTTGATGAGCAGCAGATTTACCTAATCTAAATCTTTTTGCCTGCTCCAAAAGCAGTGCCTTGTTTATCATCTCATCAAGAACCATGTCTTTTGTTATAGTTATATCAGATTTTTTAGCGGTCTGAAAAGATTCTTCAAGTTCACTCAGCAAAATCACCTCGTCATTCACTATTGCCACTATTCGCTCAAGAACCTCAGCATGACAATAGTCACC
>CAYFXR010000140.1:0-16499 GCA_964347155.1 uncultured Nitrospiraceae bacterium
TTGTTAATTGATCATTTATAATCGATAATCCACTTGAACCCTAGAATCCTCGAACCCTATTTAGCATTTGCTATTAATTGCAAGTTTTATATGTAATTTGAATTTATCAACTAAAACACGAAAGAGGGTTAATATTTTAAAAGTCATTCCCCGAGTTGATCGGGGAATCCAGTAGCCAACTTGTCAAAATATGGATACTCTCTATGAGTCTTAGACCGGTCAAGCAGGAGTATGACAGAAAGAGAAGCTGTATTCTTCTTTATTGGAACGGAGTTCATCATGAATAGAATACCTGATTACCTTCTATCAAAAATTATTAAGAAGGCTTTATCTCATGGTGGTGATTATGCAGATGTTTTTGAGGAATATGAAAGGCCTCTGTTAATACAACTTGAGGATGATAAGATAGAAAAACTTAGCTCAGGCATTGAATCAGGCATTGGAGTAAGAGTTATTTTTGAAGGCAAGTCCGCTTATTCATATAGTAATGATTTTTCAGAGGATTCTTTGCTGAATATCGCTGAGACTGTAAGCAGGGCTGTAAAGGAAGAAAAAGGAAAAGAGGCTACCTTTGATTTAAGACGGGTCAAACCATCTGTTGATTTCAAAATAAAATATAATCCTCATAATGTCGAAATAAGCAAAAAAATATTACTTGTACAAAATGCAAATAAGGCAGCAAAAGATATCAGTTCTAAGATCAAACAGGTATCTATAATTTATAAAGATTCCATACAAAATGTTTGTGTTGCAGCGTCAGATGGAACTATTGCTGAAGACGAACGCATTTATACACTTGCTCTTATACAGGTCACTGCTGCAGAAGGTGATATCTTACAGACTGGGTACGAGCCTATTGGTGGGCTATTGGGTTTTGAACTTTTTGAGGAACATCCTCTTGAGGAGATGGCTATCAAAGCAGCGCAAAAGGCTATAACAATGTTAAGTGCGAGAAAGGCACCTGGAGGAAGAATGCCGGTGGTAATTTCTGCAGAGGCTGGAGGTACAATGATACACGAGGCTGTAGGTCATGGTTTAGAAGCTGACCTTGTACAACAGGGACTTTCCGTATATACGAATAAGATTGGACAGCAAATTGCTTCATCATTAGTTACTATTATTGACGATGCAACATTACCTAAGAAGAGGGGTTCATTTAGATTTGATGATGAGGGTGTGATTTCACAAAAAACTGTTCTTGTAGAGAAAGGCATCCTTAAGGGATATATCTACGATAGATTAACGGCGATGAAAGAAGGAGTTTTATCTACGGGAAACGGCAGGCGGCAATCTTATAAACACAGACCAATTCCGAGGATGAGTAATACTTTTATTGCATCTGGAGATGATGATCCAAAGGGGATAATACAATCAGTTGAAAAAGGCTTTTTTGTGAGAAAAATGGGTGGAGGACAAGTTAATACGGTGACCGGAGAATTTGTTTTTGAGGTTTCAGAAGGCTTTATCATAGAAAAAGGAAAGATCGGAGAGCCCGTAAGAGGCGCTACTCTTGTTGGCAACGGGCCTGAGGTTCTTAAGTCTATAGATATGGTTGGAAATGACATGGGTTTTGCAATAGGCACATGTGGAAAAGATGCCCAGGGTATTCCTGTTTCTGATGCTATGCCAACTGTGAGAATTCCTGAAATGGTTGTTGGTGGAGAGATTTAAACTGTGCGTAATAGAAACACTATAGATGTATTTATGATACAGCTGAGAATATTATCCCCTTGTTTTTAAAAGAATTTTCTTTTGGTATCTAAATTGCTATTAAATTTTAGCTATGCGTCTGCAAAATACTCTAAAAACAGAAATAATTATTAAAGGCCATGGTCTTCACACAGGTAGAATTATTAATATGAGACTCAAACCTGCACCAAGAGATACCGGTGTAGTTTTTATTAGGGCTGACAAAGGTAATATTAAGATAAAGGCTAATGTAAGCTTTGTTTCTGACACTACTTTTGCTACTACGCTTACCTCAGAAGGTGTAAAGGTGGGAACAGTTGAGCACCTTTTAGCAGCTATTGCAGGTCTTAATATAGATAATGTATTTGTTGAACTCGATGGACCTGAGGTGCCGATAATGGATGGAAGTGCTTTGCCCTTTGTTACCAAAATATTGGAAGCTGGTATAGCAAAACAGGCAAATACTGTAAAATGTATAAGGATTTTAGAACCTGTTGTTGTTATGGAAGGCCCGTGTCAGATTGCAGTTACACCATATGAAGGCACAAGAATAACATATAGACTATTTTATACCCATCCTGCTTTTGGAGAGCAGAAAATGGGAATTGATGTAACAACGATAAATTTTGTTAATGAACTTGCACCTGCAAGAACATTTGGATTCTTAAGGGATGTGGAGATGTTGAAATCCAAGGGATTAGCCAAAGGTGGTTCCCTGGAAAATGCGATTGTTCTTGGTGACAAGGAGGTCATAAACGGGGGCAAGCTCAGATTTAAGAATGAATTTGTGAGACATAAAATTCTTGATGCTGTTGGTGATATTTCATTAATAGGGCTCCCAATTTATGGCCATATTATTGCAAATAAATCCGGACACACCCTGCATATAAAACTTCTCAAAAAAATACTTTTATGCAGAGATTCGTGGGAAATTGCCTCTGAATCAATAGTTACATCTTCAGCCTCTGGGTTTGCTGCACAGGTTTAAAATTTAATTTATCCCTATCTCTTTAAAACAAAGAAAAATCTTTTCCTGGATCATACTCAAAAAAAGAGCTGTCCCACCATTGCCCGGATGGGACAGCTTAGGATTTGGTACTTCATTGAAAATACTATTTCTTTTTCTTTTTAGCAGTGGTTTTCTTCTTAGCAGTAGTTTTCTTTTTAGCAGTAGTTTTCTTCTTGGTAGCAGCTTTCTTCTTGGTAGCAGCTTTCTTCTTAGCAGCAGCCTTTTTAGTAGCAGCTTTTTTCTTCATTGCAGCGGCTTTCTTTTTGGCGGCCATTTACTTTTCACCCCCTTTCTTCTCCCTTTGTGCGGGAGTAGGTTTTATAATCTTCCCAAGAGTAAAATCTTTTTTGCATGTAAAAGTTTTTTAAGGTATCGATCCCCGCTTTTCTTTTGTGTTTTGTATTCTAATTCGCTCATTACCGTAAAATGAATCTCTCTGCCAAATCTTTTTTCAATGTCACCTAAAATTTTATCAAAGTGGTTTGAGTCGCTTACGATAAATAGATCTAATGCAGGCAAATTTGTATTCTTTATATAAGGCCCGTGTATAAAGGCGGTTTTAACTTCTGAGGCTTTTAAAACTGACTTGAGTGCACCGGGAAGACCTAATGATTTTGCTATTAAACCTTTTAATTCTGGAAAGAGTGGAGAGTTCCTATTAACTTTGAAATATTTCAGATTGCCTTCTCTTTCACTTGTAACAAAATTCATTTTCTTTAGCTTATCGAGTTCTTTTTTTACTCCAGAGGGATTCTTGTTTACCAGCCTCGCAATTTCTCTGACATAAAACTTTTCTTCAGGGTTATTAAATAGCAAGGACAATATGTCGGCCCTGATTCCTGATGTAAAAAGTTTTTCTAACATATATAGTTTATAATTTATATAAGATAATTTATTCTTGTCAAGAAAAAAATACAAAAATGGAACATAAAAATACTTTTTGTAAACAATTTTATTATTTATGATAATAGAACTATAGTTGACTAAAAATGAACAATTAAATTATAAAAGAGGATTCAAGGGGTCGAGGGTTCAAGGACGTATAGTCCCGATGGGACCACTTCCCTTTTCGGGATCAAAGTGAATGATCAATGAAAAATTATCAATTATGAATGATCAATGAAGAATGAATATAATTTTAAGAAATTTTATATAATTTTTCATTACTCATTGATAATTATTCATTTAACCCTTGAATCCTAGACCCCTTTTTTTGATTTGAACTTTGTCATTTAACATTGATTTGTATTCTTAATTTTTGGATAAATTGGTTGTGTTATAATTTCATTATGAAGGAGGCAATGTTTTATGAAAAGCTGGAAAAGACAAAAATCAGGTGTTTTCTCTGTGCGCATCACTGCATTATCCTTGATGGCAAGCGAGGCATATGTGGTGTAAGAGAAAATAGAGCTGGAATTCTTTACAGCCTTGTCTATGGGAGACTTATATCAATGAATATTGATCCTATAGAAAAAAAACCTCTTTTTCATTTTCATCCAGCATCATCTTCGATGTCAATTGCCACGGTCGGTTGTAATTTTAAATGCAAACACTGCCAGAACTATGAAATATCCCAATATCCGAAAAGACATGATAATATACCAGGCGAAGATATTGCCCCTGAAAAGGTAATTGATGCCGCAGAGAGAGCAGGTTGTAAAAGTGTTTCCTATACATATACAGAGCCTACAATATTCTTTGAATTTGCCTATGACTGTGCCCGTCTCGCACACAAAAAGGGAATTAAAAATGTTTTTGTGAGCAATGGTTATACCGGTACAGAGGCTATAAAGACGATAGCGCCTTTTCTTGATGGTAATAACATAGACTTGAAAGGTGATAATGAATTCTATAAAAAAATATGCGGTGCAAGGTTAAAACCTGTTTTGGATACCATTAAACTTATGAAGAAACTTGGTGTCTGGATAGAGATTACAACTTTGATTATACCGTCATATAATGATTCTGAAAATTCTCTTAAGAGTATAATAAAATTTATCAAGTCTGTTGATCCAGCGATCCCGTGGCATGTAACGCAGTTTTATCCGACTTACAGACTTTTGGATCAGCCGAGGACGTCTGTAGAGACATTAAGGAAGGCAAGAGAAATGGGCCTTAATGAGGGATTGAAATACGTGTATGAAGGTAATGTTCCCGGTGAAGGTGGGGAAAACACGTATTGCCCAAATTGTGGAGAACTTCTTATTGAACGTTTTGGTTATCAGATTCTACAGTACAGAATGAAGGGTGAAAGATGTTTCAGATGTACAACAAGACTTGAAGGAGTTTGGGGGTGATGAGAAATTTATGGGTGGCAAACTAAGAGATGAGATATTGGAGCTTCTCTGGTCTTTGAGAGAAAAAGGCTCTAAAAGTTATAAGGATGTCGTTGAAGGTATCGGTGACAATGATACTGCTAATGTTATGAGGAAAATGGAAAAGTCCGGTCTTATAGTAGTTACAGATGATAAGGTTGAATTTACTGATAAAGGGGAAGCCCGTGCGAGGGATCTCACACGAAGGCACCGTCTTGCAGAGAGACTTTTCCATGATGTACTTGAAGTGGGAATGCAGGAGAGTGAAGAAACAGCCTGTGAAATGGAACACTTTCTTTCCCCATCTGTAACTGATAGTGTATGCTCTTTTCTTGGACACCCTCCAACCTGCCCTCATGGAAAGCCCATTCCACGTGGCGAATGTTGTTCCAAATACAGGTCTGAATTTAAACCGCTTGTTATGCAGTTAAAGGAACTTGAAATTGGTTCTCAAGGAAGGATTGTATTTATAAAACCGTCTGAAAATTCAAGGCTTGAGCGTCTTGCATCTATGGGTCTTGTTCCCGGAAGTATAATAAGATTAAAACAGAAGAGACCGTCATTTGTTCTGGAAATAGACGAAACCTCGCTGGCAGTTGACCATTTGATTGTAAAAGAGATCTATGTGAAAGAAAAGAAGTAACTACCTTACCATAGGCTCAAGAACAGCGAGTCTTTTCTTTGCATATCTTCCGAGTTCGGTATCAGGGGCAACTTGTAATTGATATCGATACTCAGTTACAGCAGGTTTAATCTTGTTTATGTTGTCATAGCTTATACCAAGGAGACCGTGAATTTCTGGGTGTTTTGGAGCGGCTTCTGCAAAGTTTCTGAGATAAGGTATGGCTGTTGCATATTGTCGCATTTGCAAATAGCTTTTTCCTATTCCAAAATGTGATAAGGCATGGTGTGGATACAATGTAAGACTATTTTTAAATTCCTGAATTGCCTGCACATAATTTTTTTGAAAGAAATGAACAAGCCCTATTCCATAAATTGAGGGTTGATAATCAGATTCTATTGAGAGTGCAGTATTGAACATATTTTTTGCTTCGTTGTATTGTTTCTGTTGAAGTCTTATAAAACCGAGGAGGTTATGAAAGGGGGGCTGTGAACTATTCTGTTTGATTGCCTTTTCTAAATTTTTTTCAGCTTCAGCAAATTTCTTTTTTTGATAATCATCCTCTGCTTTATCATAGAGAAAATAGATTTTGTTTATTTCCCTCATTTGTTTCGTAGCAATTTGAAAACGTTTGCTGAATTTACCGTCGTCCTTAATAGTGTATGGCGGGAGCTCATTTATCATATCCTGAATTTCGCTCAGTCTGACTTCTGTTCTGGGATGAGTCGAGAGAAGATTGGTGATAAAATTATCTTCACCTCTCGTTCTTCCAAGTCTTTTTAAATAATTGTCTACAGATTTCTCAAGTATTTTATGTGATGATAATGCTTCATGAGGGTCGTAATTAAGCTTTGACATATATGTTACTCCGAGCCTGTCCGATTGAATTTCCTGATTTCTGTCGTATTTTAGAAGCAGGAGGCTGCTTCCAATGGCACCAATGGTTAAAAGTGTATCACTTCCACTTTTGCCTTCAAGAGCGGCTGCCCCAATTGCCAATCCCAGCTGTTGAAGCTGCATGCGAGAGATCCTTTTTGCGGTGTGTCTTGCCATGACATGGCCGATTTCATGACCCATAACTGCGGCAAACTGGGCCTCGTTTTCCATTTCGCTGAGGAGCCCTCTTGTAATGGCTACATAACCGGGAAGGGCGAAGGCATTTGGGACAGAGGTATTTTGAATGTAAAATTTTACAGGGAGGTGGGGCCTTTCAGAAATTTGCCATAACTGTTTTGTAATTTTCTCAAGATATGATTCAAGAGCGGCATCATAATATTGCCCTCCATATTCCCATCTTAACGATGGTGCTGCTTCTTTTCCTATTTCGATTTCCTGTTTTTCGCTTACGAGCATTAATTCGCGTTCGCCTGTAACAGGATTAATAGCACAGGAAGCGAGGAAGAGAAATAGCACGTAAAAGTAGAAATTACAGAAAATTCTGCTTTTTCCTTTTCTTATCATCTTTTTTTCGTGTTCATCCTTTTTAATAAATTAGCAAGAACTGTCTGTGCTCTTGGCACAGGGTACTTAACAAAAGAAGTAATTATATATTTATTTTATCCTATAGTTCGATTGACTTCAATATACCAATTTATTAAAGTTTTTTTATGCTAAAGTCGTTTATATAGGTGGAGATCATGAATTTTCTAAAATCCTGAAATTTAAAAGAGTTACGCAATGCGATGCAGAAAAAATTGACATTGAAACATCTTTAACCCAAATAATGCAGACATTGCTCAATAAATTATTTAACTCGATGAATTTATTATTGAATTGTGCATATGGCTTCGAATAAAAGTATTCACACTCGATCAATTAATATTGCGTTTACGGTATCGAAAAATAATTTCTTTCACAAAGCCTGCATTATATGAAATGCATTTTTGGGGTTTAAATACATTTTTTGGATTAAAATGAATAAGTAAGGATATGGCAACTGTAAAACACAGGATTTTATTGATTGAAGATGATAGTAATGAACAGATGGCATTGAAGCTGCCGGCAAATGAAAATTCTGCTTATAAATATTTAAAAGTAAAGTCTGTTTCAGAAGCAAAAGAGATTCTCGATTCTGAAAAATTTGATGTGTTAATAACGGACTATTCACTTGCTGATGGTACAGTATTCGATATATTTGATTTTATAAAAGATACTCCCGTTATTGTTGTAACCAAGGGCGGGGATGTGGGGATTGCTGTTAAAGCCATGAAGGCTGGTGCTTACGATTATATCATTAAAGATGCGGAGCTTAATTACCTCAAAGTCCTGCCTGTAACGATAGAAAACGCAATTAAGCGCAAAGAAGCAGAAGACAGACTGAAATTACTTGAATCAGCAATTGCAAATGCCAAAGATGCAATTATCATTTTGGAGGCAGAGCCCGGTGAAATGCGCGGCAGGCGAATTTTATATGTAAATGAAGCGTTTACAAAAATGACCGGGTATACGTACGAAGAGGCTACAAAGAAGACACTTCGGATTTTGAGAGGGCCAAAGACAAGTCTTACCATGTTGGATAAAATCCGTATTGCACTTAACCATTGTGAACCTATTAGAGTGGAGCTTATTAATTATCGTAAAGATGGCTCTGAATTCTGGGTAGAGTGTAACATTGTCCCCTTTGCTGACGAGAAAGGATCTTTTGTCCATTGGGTATCTGTACAAAGAGACATCACCGAGCGCAAAAAGGCTGAGGAAGAGAGAGAAAGGCTATTGAAGGAAATAGAGGCTATTAATGCAGACCTGAATGAGCTGAATCAAGAATTAGAGACAATAGGGACAGAAAGGACAATGAGCTTGATGGCATTGACTGTAGCGGACAGGGTGAGAAACCCTGCCGCAATGATTGGGGGGAGATGTAAAAGGATACTCGAAAAAGAAGAAGTTTCAGAAACTCTGAGAAAAAACCTTCAGTATATTATAGAAGGGTCTGAAAAGCTGGATAAAATAGTAAAGGACTTTGAAGCCCTGCTGAAAAATAGACAATCAAAGTTCAGACATGAAGATTTAAATAACATTGTGACACGTGTTGTTTCGGTCGTAGAGAAAGATGCAGAATATAAGGGATTGGAAATGTTTATAAATATTTCCAATGAGTCTTTAAGGATAAATATGCAAACGGATCTCCTGCGGGTAGCGATTTTTCATATTATAAAAAACGCTGTTGAAGCTACATCTAAAGGCGGCAAGATATCGGTTGAAACATTTAAAGAAGGAGATAATGTTGTCCTTGTTGTTTCAGATACGGGTTATGGAATTCCTGAAGAAGACGTTGAACAGGTATTCAGACCATTTTTTAGCACAAAAGAACGAGGATTTGGAATGGGTTTACCTTTGGTGAAACAGATAATTTCTGAACACCTTGGTGAGCTGATTGTGATGAGTAAACCAGGACAGGGTACAACTTTTAAGTTGTTGTTTCCTGTGAGATGGAAGGAGGATAAATTCCCTTATAATTACAGGTAAAACTCTTTAAGGATTACAGGGGTAGAGGAGTAACTGATTGGAGAAGAATCATACATGATAATGTTAATAATTTCAACAATAACAGTTGTCATAATAGCTTTTTTAGCTTTTTTAGTGGTCTTTAAAAGACATCAACATCTTGCCAATGTTGCTTTCTCTGTAAGCTTGCTCTCAACAGCCGCCGTGATATTTGGCGATTCAATGAGTATATTCAGACCTGAATTGATGCTTGAATGGAAAAGGTTTGTCTTTGTAAGCGAGACTGTCATGGTTCCTTCATGGCTTTTGTTTACTTTAAGTTTTGCAAGAGCAAATTATTGGGGTACTATAAGCAGATTCTCGAAGCTTCTTATTTTTATATCACCTATATTTATGCTTTTTTTTATAACAGTACCGATGGAGAACTATTTTTATTCTCCGGAATTCGGAAGAGAAAGAGTTCTTTTTTTAGATAATGCTGGTTACGTATTCAATCTTTTCCTTCTTCTTTATTCAATAATGTCGATCATAAATCTTGAGGCAACGTTGAAAAGCTCATCAGGGGCAAACAGGTGGAACATTAAGTACACCATGGTAGGCGTAGGCGGAATACTGGCAATAAACATCTTTTATTATAGTCAGGCATTGCTTTACCGTTCAATAAACATGAACCTTCTCCCGGTAAAAACGGGGATAATTCTGGTTTCAGTGCTATTGATAGGTTTTTCTTTTTTAAGACATAAGGTTATGGATGTAAAAGTTGCTGTATCAAGGAAAGTTCTCTTGAATTCATTAAGCGTATTTATTGTAGGATTTTACCTTCTGGGGCTTGGAATAATAGGGAGAGGTATGCGCTATTTTGGCCCACAGATTGGAAAAAATATTACAACCTTCATTGGGTTTGCCGGTGCAATCATTATTCTCACCATTATCCTCTCGGAGCAGTTGCGGAGAAAAGTGATAGTTTTTATCAATAAGAATTTTTATAGTCAAAAATACGATTACAGAAAGCAGTGGTTGCAATTTACAGAACGTATTTCTTTAAAACACTCTTTTGAAGAATTGCTCAGTTCAATTGCAGAAGGTTTTAAGGGGGCGATGGGCGTTAAAGGAGCATCGATATGGTTAAAAGAAAGAGAAGGGGGAGAATATCTTTGTGTTAAGGCATTGGACACAGTGATGGTTGAAACAAAACCAGACAGAGAAATGATAGAATTTCTTAAATATAAAAGATGGATTTTAAACGTACATGATGTCAATTGTAAAGAAGTTATTGCCTGTAATGGTGAATTTATTGAAAAGACATGTGCTTCTCTCATCGTACCTTTACTGAATGTAGACGAACTTATTGGTTTTATTTTACTCAGAGAAGGCTTGACCGGAGAAGACTATGATTATGAGGATTATGATTTACTGAAAACACTTGCCAGGCAAGCTACTGCAGCAATAATGAATGCCAGACTGACAGAAGAGCTAACTGAGGCAAAAGAGATGGAGGCAGTGGGGAGGTTATCGTCGTTTATCATTCATGATCTTAAAAATGCAACTTCTAAACTTTCGCTTATTGCACAAAATGCTGAAGAACATATGGATAATCCTCATTTTCAGAAGGATGCTACAAAAGCTATTTTGAATACTTCTGAAAAAATTAACAATATCATTGTGAAGCTTAAGAATCTCCCAAAAAAGACGGCACTTGATTTAGAACATGCTGATTTAGGTATGTGTGTTAAGACGGCTGTCATGGAGCTTAATATACATAGGAATAATATGCTGTCTTATAAAGAACTGGTACCTGTAAAGACAAGGTTTGACAAAGAAGAGATAATAAAGGTTATCATTAATCTTGTGATGAATGCGTTTGATGCAATGACTACGTATGGTGAGGTAAAGGTTGTGGTTGGCAAGGAAGACAATATGGCTTTTGTAAAAGTATCAGATAATGGTTGCGGGATGTCCAATGATTTTATTGACAAAAGCCTTTTAAAACCATTTCAGACAACTAAGAAAAAAGGACTTGGAATAGGTCTTTATCAATGTAAAACGATTATTGAAGCGCATTCAGGTAAATTGAAGATTGTCAGCCAGGAAGGTAAGGGAACCGATATCATTATGTATTTGCCTTTGTATCCTCATTATTCATACCAATGAGGCTTGAGGGATGAAGTACTATCCTGGTATAAGCTAAAGGATTCTTCATAATTTTCCGAATAGATTTTAATAAATGGTGGTTGGTGCCAGAAATTAAGATACAATTTTGAATAAGTCACAGAATGATTTTAAACATACATTAGGACAGTCAAAAAATTCTCATTTTGTGATAAACATTATTATTATTCATTACCACAGAAACAAAGGAGGAAATTGTGGCAAGAGATGAACAAGAAAAATTAATGGAAATGAGTCTCGATGAGAAAATTGAGTACTCCAAAAAGATCATTAAAGAGGCAATAGAAAAATTTGGAACGGATAAATTAGCTGTAGCATGGACTGGTGGTAAAGACAGCACAACGATGATCTGGTTATACAAGGAAGCATGTAAGGAGATGGGTGTAAAAATGCCAAGGTTGATGTTTATCGACGAAGGAGATGTTTTTGAAGAAATATGGGATGTTGTAAATACATTAAAAAAGGAATGGGGGCTTAACGTTGTGATAGCAAAAAATACAGATGTGAGTAGTAAAGCTCAAAAATTAGGTGATATCATTCAGGTGGGCAGTCTTAATGAAAGGAATAGAAAAGAGATAGAGAAAATCGGTTTCGACGAAAAAGAATTTCCGTTTGAACCGGAATCTTTTGTGGGTAATCATTTAATGAAGACTGTTGCAATGAATGCATTCCTGGAAGATTATGGAATTGAAGCACTATCTACCGCTATCAGGTGGGATGAGCAAGAGGCGCGCATTGAAGAAACATACTTCAGCCCACGTGAAAATCCACCACATACACGGATTCAGCCAATTTTACATTTTAAAGAGCGTGATATATGGGACAATATTCATAAAAATAATATTCCCTTCTGTGAATTGTACAAGCAGGGCTACCGTTCTTTAGGTGCAAGATGTTCTACATACAAGAATTCTGATATGCCTGCTTGGGAACAGGACCTGGAAAATACAACTGAAAGGGCCGGTCGTGGGCAAAGCAAAGAGGAAATTATGGGTAAGCTGAGAGATCTGGGGTATATGTAATGTTTGGTTTTTCGAAGAGAAAACAGAAGCAAAATGATAAAAAAGAAAAAGTTGTTGTGCTTGGAATAGATGGCGTACCGTATAGCCTGTTCAGTCGTTTTATTCAGGATGGCGTTATGCCTAACCTTACAGGTCTCGCTAAAAGAGGAACCCTTACTGATATGACCGCCTCAATTCCTGAGGTTTCATCTACTTCATGGAGTACTTTTATGACTGGTGTAAATCCCGGAAGACATGGAATTTATGGATTCACAGAATTGCAGAAGGGCACTTATAAATGGAGATTCCCCAACTCATATGATATTAGAAGTGATACATTATGGGATATTGTCAGTAGGAACAACAAAAAAAGTATTGTCCTTAATGTACCGTCTACGTATCCTGCAAGAGAATTAAACGGAGTTCTTATAGCTGGATTTGTTGCTCTGGATCTTAAGAAAGCAACATATCCGGAGAGTGCGTATGAATATCTGAAAAGTATAGGATACAAATTGGATGTGGATACACGAAAGGCTCGAGAATCATTAGACGCATTTGCTGAGGAAATTTATAGTGCTTTTGATATAAGGAAAAAGGCCATTTTTCATTTTTTTGACACTAGTGAGTGGGACCTTTTCATAGGGGTAATAACAGAGACGGACCGTCTTCATCATTATCTCTGGATAGCGCTCACAGATGATGTACATCCACAGCATAATTTCTTTATTGATTTTTATAAAAAACTCGATACCTTTATCGGAGAGTTCTATGACAGGGTGGGAGATGACATCCCTTTTATCATGATATCTGACCACGGTTTTACAAAAATAAAAAAAGAAATATATCTGAATGCCTGGCTCAGGCATGCAGGTTATTTGAAATTCACGAAAGATAATCCGGAATCTCTGGAAGATATGCATGGTGAAAGCAGGGTTTTTGTACTTGACCCGGCTAGATTTTATATCCATATGCAAGGGAAATATCCAAACGGAAGCGTTCATGAGAATGAATACGATACTGTAAGAAAAAAATTAAAAGAAGAGTTATTGTCTTTAGCTGTGGAAGGGGAAAGGGTTATAAAGACAGTTATGTTCAAGGAAGAGCTTTATAGCGGCAGTCTATATGATGACGCACCGGATATCATTGCTTTACCTTATGAAGGGTATGATTTAAAAGGCTCAATCAGTAAGACTCACATAGCAGGCAATGGTGATCTTACAGGAGGACATACGAGAGAGGATGCGGTATTTTATATTAATAGGGAGATACACAGAAAAGATGTAAATATAATAGATGTCGGTCCTACGATAATATCTTTAATGGATATCAACGGGTACAATTTTGATGGTAAGTCCCTACTATAATATTAGCCAGAACGTATGAAAAAAATATTAGTAGTTGAAGATGATTCTGATATTCAAACACTGATGCAATGGGGGCTGGCAAAGGAATATGCTGTTCTTCAGGCATTAGACAGGCCTTCTGCAATACGACTGTTTAACAAAAAACATCCTTTGGTTGTTATTCTTGACCTTGGGCTTCCGCCAGATGATAATGAAGCAAGTGAAGGTTTATCCTGTCTTCGCGAAATGCTGAAAAAATCTCCTGAGACAAAAGTGATTGTAGTAACCGGAAATAATGACAGGGGCAACGCCCTGAAAGCCATCCAGATGGGAGCTTATGATTACTATCTCAAGCCTGTTGATATGAATGAACTGAAAGTAATTATTCAAAGAGCATTTTATCTTTCCGAGATAGAATCTGAAAATCGTGAATTACATAACATGTTAGAAAAAGAAGTCGGGTTTGCTGGTATGATAGGGCAAAGTCCGGAAATACAGGAGATCTTTCAGACAATCCAGAAGGTTGCATCGACTGATGCTACTATTCTCATAACAGGTGAGAGTGGTACGGGCAAAGAGCTGGTTGCAAGGGCAATTCATGAAAAAAGCACAAGAAATAAAGGTTCGTTTATCCCTATCAATTGCGGTGCAATACCTGAAGAACTTCTTGAGTCAGAGTTCTTTGGACATGAAAAAGGTGCCTTTACAAGTGCATATACACAGCAAAATGGCAAATTTGAATATGCTGATAAAGGAACCCTTTTTCTCGATGAAATAGGGGAGATGTCTACAAGGCTCCAGGCAAAGCTTTTACGATTCTTGCAGGAAAAAAAGATTCAGCGAGTAGGTGGCAGAAGTGATATTGAGATAGACACCAGAGTGATTGTAGCAACTAATATTGACTTGAACAAGGCAATGAAGGAAGGCAGGTTCAGGGAAGATCTTTTTTTCAGGATAAGTGTCATTGCTATCAACATCCCTCCACTCCGGGAAAGAGGGCTTGATATTAAATTGCTTACAAATATGTTTCTGGAGAGATACAAAGTGATGTTTAAAAAGAAGATAAAAGGCTTTAGCCGTACTGCCCTTGATGCAATTGAGAATTATTCATGGCCCGGTAATGTCAGAGAGCTTGAGAATAAAGTCCAGAAGGCTGTCATTACAGCAGATTCTCACACCATTGAATCTCATAATTTAGGTCTGGGAGATCTGGCAGACACAGATGCTTCCCTGGAAAAGAGCATGAAGCGATATGAAGGAATTACCCTGAAAGAGGCACGTAAAAGACTTGAAATGGATATTATTGAAAATGCCGTTGACAGGCATAAAGGAAATATAAAACGTGCGTCAGAGGAACTGGGAATCAGCAGGCCGACACTGTATGACCTGATTGATAAATACAATCTGGCTGTAAAAGATGAAGATAAGTAGAATTTCCCCCTTTTTTATTTGCCTAAAAATACCCGTTGCCTTAACAATTTAGTTATGGGTGGAGATTGTCATACTCCGGCTTGACCGGAGTATCCAGATATTGTATCTGTCCTGTATCGAGGTGCTGGATAAACTCCAGCATGGAACTAATAAAGGAAATAGATTCCACGCATCAAGTACGGGTCAGGCCCTGTTTTCACAGGAAACCCTGGATTCCCCGATAGATTCGGGGAATGACGTATAAGGGATAGTCATTTTTGCAGACTCTTGCCACCCATAAATGAATGGTTATTTTGTATCTACTAGATGTAAGACTTTTTACTATTTGTGATTTGAGTCACGGATTCATCCATGTTTCTCACCTATTATACAATTAAGATTATATAAATTACATTTTTCGAAGAGGTAAATCATGGCAATGCAAAATGTTATTTACAATCAGAGTATTTTTTATCGAAAGTTATTCATATTTAAAAAGGCCATGGAAGCTATTAAAAAGACAATAAGGATAAAATCCGATCATACAAAAATAATCCTGCAAGGGAAAGCCTTCAGCAACCTTGGTATGTTTAGAGAGGCGGTAAGAGCCTATGAGCAGGCAGTACAAATAAATCCTGACAATGCAGAAGCGTATTACCATCTTGGTAATGCCTATGGCAAGCTGGGAATGTATAAAGAAGCAATAAAAGCCTACAAGCAGGCTATTAGTAAAAAATCAAAATATATAGATGCAATCTATATGCTAAGTATGGCCTATGGTAAATCAGGGATGATTAAAGAGGCTATCGATATTACAAAGCGGCTAATAAAAGTAAAACCTAATATGCTGGCAGCCTATAAAAATCTTGGTATTTTTTACAATACATTGGGTATGCCTAAAGATGCAGTAGATGCTCTTAAACATGCCGCAAGAATAGAACCTGATAATACAGATGTCCGGAATAAACTTGTTCTCTTCTATTTAGAGTTAAAAGACAAACATTCTGCTCTGAGAGAATATAAGATATTGAAGAATCTTTCCCCTCAAGCTGCTCATAAATTGTCTAACCAGTTGAATTTTAATAATCACCCTCCGTCAAATGCGTTGAGAAAGTGTAGAATAAGAAAATAAAAATTAAACATGCAGGGTGAATTCCAGAAACGGTCCGGATAATTAAAAATCGGTTCCCGGACACGGATAACGATTATTGACTGTGTGAGATACCGCAAGAAATGAGTAAATTACCTCATTGTCTAATTTTTTTACAATAAATAGACATTTCAAATTTTTCAAGTATAAGTCCCTAATGAATCCTTAAGACTTTTCTTAAGTTTCAATTTGTGTTTTGCGTTTCTTAATGTTTAACCCAAATAATGCAGTTAGCCATTCAAATAAGTGGCATAGAAGCCTTCAAAATCTTTAAAAATGCAACATAATTCCCAGATGCCATTTTGCAATCGATAAGAGTTTTTATGCATAACATAATACCTGCAATA
>CAYFXR010000141.1:0-2739 GCA_964347155.1 uncultured Nitrospiraceae bacterium
CTGTATGCCGGAAAACGTGATTCAGGACGGTGGGGGATACTTTTCTTTCATCTGACATTTTTTATTCTCTTTGTCGGAATTCTTCTCAGTATATTTACCCGCCACGCTGGATACATTGAAATATCCCCGGGCGATACCTTTATTGAAAAACGTGACAATTATTTAAGCGTAAGCAAGAGACCTCTGCTCTTTGGCGATGACAGAAAGTTCAAGCTTATTCTTAAAGATATCGACCTTTCCTACTGGAGACCGGGCGTTATCAAACAGAGAGCAGGTATTGTGAATGTATATGACAGTAGAGGCAGCTTTGCAGGAGAGAAGCGGATACAGGTAAACAGTCCAATCAAGATAGAAGGCACGACAGTTTATCAGGGGAGCCGGCAGGGTTTTATTGCGGGTCTGGAAATCGTTGACATTGAAAACAATAAGGTAAGCGGTACAGTGAGATTCCGTATTCCTGTGAGAACGGGTGAGCGTATGCGAAACACGATCAACCTGCCCGGAACAGGTATGCATCTTGATCTGGAACTGTTCACTGAAAAGTTAGGTGAAATCGAAGGCCTTGAGCAGCTGGGAGCGGAAAGTATGGCAACACTCCTGAAAGTTACCTCTGTCGAAGGGCAGGTCCGCATCTTTCGCGGTGTCGTTTTTCTCGGGGGTACGCTGTCCTTTGAAGGACTCACTGTTCATTTTAATGGCCTCAAACCATATACTTCCTATGTTATGGTAAGGGACTATGGCATCCCTGTTATATTCGCAGGCTTTGTTTTCCTTTTAGTCGGTCTTGTAGCAACATATTTCTGGGTGCCTGAAAACTACTGGGCCGTTATCAGAAAGGAAGCGGATAAGAATACGCTCATAATCGGGGCAACAACGGAAAGATACAAAGATTCTTTTAAAGACCGCTTTAAAGATAACATCGAAGAGCTCAAAAAGGAGTTGTTAACGTGACGATGACACAGACTATCTTTTACTGGCTAGCAATTGCGGGTTATGTGTTCAGTTCGATAGCATATGCCGCGGGACTAGCCTTTTCAATGGAAAAGTTCCAGAAGGCAGGCGTACCCATTGCCATAGCCGGTATTGTGTTTCATACAGTATCATTAGGAGCAAGATGGGCTGTTACAGGACACGGACCCTACATCAGCACCTATGAAATCCTCTCTTCAAACACGTGGATAGCAGTGCTGTTTTACCTGTTCTTCCAATGGAAATTCAAGCGGTTTAAAAATCTCGGCGTCATCGTAATGCCCCTTGCATTTTTAATGATGGGATTTGCCTTGATGGGCTCACAGGAGGTGAGAGAGTTGCCTCCGACATTAAGAAGTGCCTGGCTGTGGGTTCACATAATCTTTGCAAAGCTCATGGTGGCTTCAATGTTCATAGCGGTTGCCATGTCGGTTTTTTATCTGCTAAAGAAAAATAAGGATGATGTGAGCCAGGGGTTATTATCAAAGGTCCCTGATATAAAGGTCCTTGATGACTACAGCTACAGGCTTGTCGCATTCGGTTTTATCACCCTTACCATCATGATTATCACCGGTGCCATCTGGGCAAATGATTCATGGGGAAGTTACTGGTCGTGGGCACCCACCCAAACCTGGTCCCTTGTAGTCTGGCTTGTGTACGGATTATATCTGCACGGCAGGATCACGTTCCGATGGAAGGGAACATTATCCTCATGGTACATAATTTTGGCTTTTGTCTTTGCATTGATTGCATTTTTTCTCATTCCATACTTCACAGAAGGCATCCATTCGGCGTATATGGTGGGATGAGCAAAGAGGGATATGCCGGATGATGTTCAACGACGATTTTGCAGCCGGGTGCTGGGCTGGTACCGCTGACTGTTACAATAACACCCAACGCCTCCCTGCCATTCAGGCGTAGTGAAATCTGTAAAGGTGTGACTGGATGTAGGCTTTATATTTTATATATAGAGCCGGAAATCTACGGGAGGCAGGTTGAAAATCAAACCTTTTTTATGAAGAAATGAACTTGGATACCCCGTTTTGTAAACGGGGATGAAAAGTTCTCCTTATCAAATCTCCCCCTTTGGAAAAGGGGGAATAAGGGGGATTTTATAATTATAACATCGACAAATCCCCCCTCCCCCCCTTTGCTAAAGGGGGGGGAATACATAAGTAGTAATCTTTTTTTGAAGCCCCGCCTTGTAGGCGGGGAGATTCACTTTAGCCGGCGGACATAGGGTGTTGAACGACGCGACGCACCACGCTCCTATAATGCTACCATATATCAAATTATAATTGACAAATGGTTGTACCATATGTAATATTTAATAATGATTAAGCCTCGAACAATTTACAAAAGAATCGAGTCTTCTATTGATGCACCTGAGGCGATTGTTATTACCGGGATGCGCCGCACAGGAAAGACCACGCTTTTGAAATATATTTTCGGTAAAATCAATTCTATGAACAGTCTTTTTCTGGACCTCGAAAACCCCCTGAACAGGAAGTACTTTGAGGAAGAAAATTTTGAAAAGATAAAACCGGCATTTGAAATTCTTGGTCTCGACTTTTCGCGAAGGTCTTATATTTTCCTGGATGAGATCCAATTTTCAAAAAAAATTCCTTCAGTAGTCAAATACTTTATTGACCATTATCAGGTAAAATTCTTCCTGACAGGATCGGCAAGCTTTTATTTAAAAAACCTCTTTACGGAATCCCTGTCCGGCAGGAAATTCATCTTTGAACTCTTCCCGCTGACGTTCAGGGA
>CAYFXR010000142.1:0-17502 GCA_964347155.1 uncultured Nitrospiraceae bacterium
CAAAAATTCTTCGCGATGTTGAAATTACAAGGAATGATCTGTTGAAAATTTATAAAGACTAATTACATTCTCGCCTTTTTTCTGCCTACTACTTACTCCTTACTGCTTACTTTCATTGAGCCTATCCCGCCTTACCTCTTTTCCCGCCTTTCCCGTATCCTTCAAAACACTAAAATTCAAGACCTGACCCTTTTCCTTACATCTTTTCCCGCCAGTCTCGCCTTTTTTCTGCTTACTGCTTACTCCATACTCCTTACTGCATACCCTGAACCCGATGTGGTTCAGGTCCTTTCCCGCTTTTCTTGCTTTTAATCCGTCCAAATTCAATCTCAATTCTCAAGCCTGACCCCGGTCGTCCCTTGACCCCGGTCGTCCACTTACTTACTAAATTGTTAAATATCCATAAAAATAATATAATAAATAAGGAGATTTTATATGGCAAAGATTAAAGACATGACTATCGAAGATCTTGAGCAGTTGATAGAAAATAAATTCATTGAAATTATCGGTGATCCTGATTCCGGTCTTCAACTGAAAAAAGAATTCAAAGCTAAGTTGGAAAAAAGATTAAAAAACCCCTCTAAAAGAATCTCCCATCAAGAGGTGCTTAAAAAACTTGCATAAAGTTGAATGGACTGAAGATGCATTAAAAGATTTACAGAAACTTGATAAGCCAGTCATTAAAAGAATTCTTAAAAAAATCACTTGGTTTTCCCGAAATCTCGAAAGTATATAACTCCAGAGCCTCTATCCGGCGACTTCGCAGGCGCTTACAAACTAAGGGTGGGTGACTGGAGAATAATCTACACCTCTATGGAAAACTTGACTACTATTCATGCAGTAGGTCACAGAAGAGAAATATATAAATAGCGTCATTCCCTGCCCCCCTGATCAAGTCAGAGGGCGTGCTTGATCGGAAATCCAGTTTTTTGTCTTTTTCTCTCGATTCCCGCGTATGCGAGAATGACTTTTCATGCAGGATTAAGGATTTAAAGAGGGGGATTATGAGGCACCCCCGCAATTTTATATGTTCTTGTTCACCATCTCACGAAGTTCTTTCCCTACTTTAAAATAGGGAACCTTCTTTGGTGGAACCTCAACTGCTGCACCGGTTTTCGGGTTTCTTGCTTTTCTGGCGTTTCTGCTGCGGAGTTTAAAATTGCCAAAGCCCCTTATCTCAACCTTCCCACCGTTTGCGAGGGCCTCCTTGATACCGTCAAAAATGGTCTCCACGATATGTTCCGTTTGTTTCTTTGATAATCCTTCAACCTTTTCCGATATTTTTTCGATAAGAGCAGATTTTGTCATTGCTACCTCCTTATATTAATGTATTTCAAATTACAAAGCTCAAATTAATTATTAAAAAGGATTCTAGGATTCAAGGGTTCAAGGGTTCAAGTGAAATTAAATAAAATATTAATCATCACTTGAATCCTCGAATCCAGAAAAGGGACGTTGTCCCCGAATAGGGGCGTTGCCCCAACGGGGTTTTACGCCCATCGGGACTTCACGTCCTCGATACCTTGAACCCTTTTTTATTGTTTTGACATTTGTCATTCTACTCATTTATGGTGCTAACAGATATTTCAATCTAATGCCCGGGAAGGCATCCTTTATCAGTTTCTTGGGAATATCTCCCTGCAACAGATCAAGAAAACTGAATCTTTCTTTTTTATAAACCACTTGAGGCTCGCCTTTAATGCCGGTAAGTTTACCTGCTAGCATTATAGCGTCTTGAAGATTTCCCAGCTCATCGACAAGGCCCATTTCTTTTGCCATTCTGCCTGTGAAGATACGTCCGTCAGCAATTTTTCTAATATCTTTAAATTCCATTCCCCTGCCATCAGAAACTGCCTTGATAAACTGTTCATGGACATCATCAAGAACTGTCTGGAGAATCTGTTTTTCTTCAGGGGTCATGGATTTAAAAACTGATGCGATATCTTTATGCTCACCACTTTTTATCACCTGTGTTTTTACCCCTATCTTTTCCATAAGGCCCGCTACATTTGGTATTTCCATAATAACCCCTATTGAACCGGTCAGCGTCCCGGCATTTGCAACTATTTTATCAGCAGAGGAAGAGATGTAATACCCTCCAGAGGCAGCAACAGAACCCATCGAAACAATTACTTTTTTATTTTCTTTTATCTTTAATATCTCTTCATATATTTCTTGAGAGGGGGCTACACCGCCACCCGGGCTGTCAATCCGGATAACAATGGCTTTTATGGAATTATCTTTTGAGTATTCCTTTAATTCCTCAATGATATCAGTCGAGTCAATAATTACGCCTGTGATGCGTACAACAGCAACTTTCTCTCCTAATGGCACCTTATGCTTGAATGTGAGCATAAGGCTGAGGATTGCAACGATTATGAAAATAATTATAAAAAAAATCAGGACCTTTTTCATTTTCGCTTTTGATTTAAAATTTTTGATTCAAAATAATTATAGACCAAAAAATGCATTTTCACATAATGCAGGCTTTGTGAAAGAAATTATTTTCCGATACCTTAAACGCAATATTAACTGATGGAATGTGAATACTTTTATTCAAAGCCATATGCACAATGTAATAATAAATTTATCGAGTTAAATAATTCATTGAGCAATGTCTGCATTGTTTGGCTAGAGAAATCTTAAAAAATTTATCATAACCCCGAAATGACAGGGTGTCAGCAATTCTTACCCCATCATGGTTTTCATACTGAGATCTATTTTCCTTTCGGATGGATTTAAATTTATTATTCTCGAAGTCAATTCGGTTCCGATTTTAAAAAGTTCATCGATCTTCTCGTCCGAGGTTTTTTCGATCTCCGATGTATGTAGTAAACCCTCTACCCCGTCGTCAAACTCTATGAATAGACCAAAATCGGCAATACTCACAACTTTTCCCTTTACGATATCGCCTAAATTATACTTGCTTGGAATTTCATTAATCCATGGATCAGGGGTCAATTCCTTTAGCCCGACAGAAATTCTCTCTTTTCCAGGCTCTATATTAAGAACAACAACTTCAATCTGCTGTCCTTTTTTTAGTATTTCCGATGGATGTTTAATGCGCTTTACCCAGGACATGTCTGAAATATGAAGCAGGGCATCAACCCCCTCAGCCAAAGAGATAAATGCTCCAAAATCAGCGAAACTTTTAACTTTTCCAGTTATTTTCTGTCCAACAGTATAATTCTCTTTTACAACTTCCCAGGGATTTGGTTTAAGCTGTTTGATACTCAGTGATATTCTTTTATCAGGAATACGTACTTTTAATATGGCTGCCTCTATCATATCCCCTGTAGAAAAATATTTGGAAGGCTTTATAGACTTTTCAACCCAATCAATCTCTGATACATGTATGAGCCCTTCCACTCCCTCTTCAAGCTCTAAAAAAATGCCGTAATCTGTTGTGGTGATGACTTTTCCGATTACTTTTTTACCGGGTGGATATTTTTCTTCTACCAATGTCCATGGATCAGGTTTTTTCTGTTTGTAACCGAGTGTTACTTTTTCAGTTTTAGGGTTAAATGTCAGGACAACTACTTCGACAGTATCACCGATAGTAAATAACTCACCTGGATGACTGATCCTCCCCCACGACATATCTGATATGTGCAGTAAACCATCTATTCCTCCAAGATCAACGAAAACTCCATAATCTGTTAAATTCTTAATTTTTCCCTGTACAACAGATCCTTCTTTCAGTTTCATGAGTGTTTGCTCTCTGAGTTTATTACGCTCCTCTTCGAGAAGAACACGTCTTGATACGATTACATTAGGCCCTTTTTGATTAATACTTAATACCTTAAAAGTATAGGCACTACCAATCAGATCGTCTGTATTGTGGGGAGCTTTTAAATCTATATGGGAGCCCGGTAAAAAGGCGTTTACCCCTCCAATCTGTACTGTCATCCCTCCTTTAACTTTTCCTGTAATTTTTCCATCTACGGGCATCCCTTTATGAAAGGCATTCTCCAGCATATCCCAGGTATTTATTGCTTCAGCTTTCTGCCGAGACAGTTTTACAAAACCATCGGAATCGCTTAAATTTACGACAAAAACTTCTACTTCGTCTCCATTGTTGAGACTGGTATGCTCATTTTCCAGGAGCTCATTAATAGGAATAAAACCTTCCCATTTGGAGCCTATATCGACAATAATACCTTCCTGTTTTATTTGTATGACTTTTCCTTTTGTTACTGCCCCTACTTTCAATCCCTTAAATGTATTGGCATAAAATTTTTCTAGATCATTCATCTGTAATTCCATTGTTATATATTATATTGTCTCCAGCCAGAAATTGCTCTTATTTTCTTTGCAATGTTCTTTATTATACATTATTACGTTAAAAAGCCTTTTCATATGCATTTTTTTCAATGCTGTGAAACCATTCTTCCTTGATTTCTCGAGATATTTTTCTATGATATACTTTAGCATAAATGTCCTTTTTGACAAAAGGATACCCATGTCTATTTCCCAGCAATCGCATCATTTGCATAATGATTCTTCAACTCTTTTATCGCTTCCATAATTTTGTTGCTTATTTTTTCATGCAATACGTGATCGCTATCGTCTTCTTGCTCTCCTGTAGAAGTATAATATATTGGCTTGTCGAATACCACTGATATTTTAGCTCTTTTCAACCACCTGGCGCCAACGGGTAGCGCTTTTTCAGTTCCCGTAATAAGCGTGGGAACAATTGCTGCCCTGCTGAGATGGGCTATCATACCAATACCACGTTTGACTGCAAGGAGTTCGCCTGTTTCGCTCCTTCTGCCTTCCGGGAATACTATTAAAAGTTCACCGTTTTTTAGTCTCTTCACTGCCTCTTTTATAGTTGATGGACGGAGTTTTTCTCTATCAACGGGGAATGCATAATGTTGTATTGCCCAACCTAAAAAAGGAATATTAAAAAGTCCTTTTCTTGCCATAAAAACACCTCTTTTCGGAAGCACGGAACCTATTAATGGGGGATCTAGATAACTTAAATGATTTGCAGCGATAATTGCTCCTTCTTCCAATGGTATATTGTTCTTTCCTTTAATAATGAGACCCCCATTAACATGGAGAATGAATCTCAAGGTCAGGATGAAAAGCTTCTCGCATATGTTATAACTTAATTTTTTTAAAGTAAAAATGATTTTTTGCACTATTTCTGAAGACATAAATATGACGTATTCCTCAGGATAATGTTAACCGTTCCAAGATCTTTGCAACAACCTCTTCTATACTCAGATTGGTTGAATCTATGTACATCATATCCTCGGTTTTTTTCAAAGGAGAGTTTTCCCTTGAAGAGTCCCTTACATCTCTCTTTTTTATGTCTTCTCTTGTTATTTCCAAAGTAATTTCAGGATCCTTATCTTTGAGTTCCACATATCGTCTTCTTGCTCTTTCTTCTATACTTGCATCAAGAAAAAATTTGTTCTCTGCCTCTGGAAAAATAGTGGTGCCGGTGTCCCTTCCCTCAATTACGACCTTGCCCTGCAGACATATTTCTCTTTGCAGTGAAAAAAGTTTGGCCCTCACAAAATGTTTTGCAGAAATCTGGGAACTCAGTTCCCCAATGTCAGCATTCCGTATCTCTGTAGTAACATCAATACCGTCTACAGCAATCTTGTCTCCATTGAATGTTATATCTATATTTTTCAATATCTGTCTAAGTGTCTCCTCATTGTCAGGATCAGCCTTTTCCTTCCTTACCCTCCATGCTACTGCTCTGTAGAGAGCCCCTGTGTCAAGATATTGATAACCAAGCTTTCGGGCGATGATTTTCGATACCGTGCCCTTACCCGCACCTGAAGGACCATCTATGGTAATAACGTTTTTCATCTACCCGCCTATTATACTTCTGTCTACTTCCATTGCCTCGAACATTTCCCTTTGTATTGCAGGATACGTAGTAGAAATCCACTCATTACCAAAATGATGAGACAAAATATTAAGTGCTTGAGGATCGTCAGTTTCTATAACAAAGATAATCCGTAAAGGTGATTTGCCCGCTATTTCATATCTGCGAATCCTTTGACACATATTCTGGAAGATTTTGTCTTTACCTTTTTTGTACCATTCATCTCTTTCTCTATTAATATCTTCCATTGATGTATCTTCTTTCGCATCAAAGATAGCAATATAAAGCATGCTGTTCCTCCTTTTTTAATTGTTGAATTTTGATTGACGATTTTCAATTTTCTGTTGATGATTGAACAATGTCATCTGTTTTCAGTCTTCATTCGTGAATCTTCAATCGTTAATATTTTTTTCTCCCTTGTATTATCCTTTCTACCACTGACGGGTCGGCAAGTGTAGAAGTATCTCCTATCTCTTTTTCTTTACCCTCAATAATTTTTCTCAGTATCCTTCTCATAATCTTTCCGCTTCTGGTTTTAGGGAGTCCATCAACAAACTGAATTGCATCTGGTTTTGCAATAGGGCCTATATCAGTCCTGATTTGTACAACAAGTTCCTTCTCTAGTTCTGCACTGCCGGTAAAGCCGCTATGGAGGATTACAAAAGAATATATTCCTTGACCTTTTACCTCATGAGGGAAGCCTACGACAGCAGCCTCTGACACCGAAGGATGGGCGACAAGGGCACTTTCTATTTCTGCTGTACCAAGTCTGTGTCCTGATACGTTGATTACGTCGTCAATGCGGCCGAGTAAATGATAGTCTCCCTGCTTGTCGATTCTTGCCCCATCACCGCTGAAATAATTGCCTTTAAACTGGGAGAAGTATGTTTCTTTATAACGCTGCGGATCTCCGAAAATAGATCTTGCTATGCCCGGCCATGCATTTTTGATTGCCAGTGACCCTTCCTCTCCTGTCCTGGCTGCAGAGCCATCAGCCCTGATTATCAGTGGCTCTACCCCGAAAAAGGGTCTGCCCGCATAACCAGGTTTCATTGGCACAGCGCCTGGAAGTGAGGAAATGAGTATTCCCCCTGTTTCAGTTTGCCACCAGGTATCTACTATAGGGCATCTCCCCTGACCTATGTTTTTGTGATACCAGAGCCATGCCTCTGGGTTTATCGGTTCACCGACAGATCCCAAAAGCCTGAGACTGTTGAGGTTTCTTGTATGTGTCCATTCTTCCCCCTCTTTTGCAAGTGCCCTGATTACCGTCGGGGCTGTATAAAAAATGTTTACCCTGTATTTTTCCACGATCTCCCAATATCTGTCGGGCCGTGGGTATGAAGGAACCCCCTCAAACATTATGCTCGTTGCCCCGTTACTCAAAGGACCGTACACTATATAAGAATGACCTGTTATCCAGCCTATATCAGCGGTACACCAGTACGTATCCTCCTCATGATAGTCAAAAACATATTTGAATGTTGTTGTTGTATACAGGAGGTAACCGGCAGTGGTATGAAGCAGTCCTTTTGGTTTTCCCGTACTTCCGCTCGTATAGAGAATAAAAAGAGGATCCTCTGCATCCATTTTTTCCGGCTCGCACCATGATGATATGTCTTCCCTGTTTTCCTCATCTTCAGCAAAATAATCTCTGCCCTGTTTCATCACAATTGCGATTCCCGTCCTTCTGAATATAAGACAGCGTTCTATTGTTGGTGTTTCTTCCATTGCAATATCTGCGTTCTTTTTCAGAGGAATTACCTTGCCTGCCCTGAATGAACCGTCGGAGGTGATAAGGACTTTCCCCTGACAATCATTGATCCTCTCTCTCAGGGCTGAGGCGCTGAACCCTCCAAAAACCACACTGTGTATAGCACCTATTCTGCTGCAGGCTAGAATGCCGATAACCAGTTCAGGAATCATGGGCAGATAAAAAACAACTCTGTCACCTTTTTTCACCCCTGACTTTTTCAGGAGATTGGCAAACCTGCATACCAGCCGATGAAGTTCCTGGTATGTATAGATTTTGTTTTCTCCGTCTTCTGCTTCCCAGATGAGCGCTGCCTTGTTTTTCCTGTATGAAAGCAAATGTCTGTCAAGGCAGTTGTAAGAGACATTTAATTTGCCTCCGATAAACCATTTAACTTCAGGTTTTTCAAAATCTCTTTCGAAGACCTTATTCCATTTCTTAAACCACGACAAGTTGTTTTCAGCCATATCTGCCCAGAATCCCGCAGGGTCTTTAATAGACCTTTGATAAAACTCATCATATTCTTTTTTGCTCTTGATAAGTGCATGCTTTATAAATTCTTTGGGTGGAGGAAAAACCTCTTGTCCTTTGGGTGTAGATGACTTTATTTTTTTAGCCATGGTACTCTCCTTTTTCAAATAGTTCTAACCTTTGTTCCTCTACAATGTCATTGACACGAAAATGGTGCTGATGCCATTCCGGCAAGATCAATAAATCTATTTTGTTAATTCCCCTAATATCTTAATAAAATCCGGGAATGAAGTATCAATACACTCTATGTCTTTTACTGTTGTTTCTCCTTTGACAGTCAGGCCTGCAACGAGCATAGACATTGCAATCCTGTGATCATGATAACTTTGTATGATAGCAGGTTTTAAGTCTTCACTACCAACTATGATGAGCCCGTCTTCGAATTCCTCAATACGTGCTCCCATCTTTTTCAATTCAGAGGCTATAGATGCTATCCTGTCTGATTCTTTTACTCTCAGTTCCCTGGCACCGGTTATTTTTGTTGTACCATGTGCTTTTGCTGCTGCAACACACATTACTGGAAACTCATCAATAGCCCTGAGAACCATTTTACCATCAATGTTCATGCCTTTAAGTTCAGAATGTTTCACATATATATCAGCAACAGGCTCTTCTGAGATTTTCTTCTCATTTTCAAACCTGATATCAGCGCCCATCATTTTAAGGATATCAATTATTCCGGTTCTTGTAGGATTTATTCCGGTATTTCTTATTACAATTTCAGATCGGGGAACAAGAATCCCCGCGACAATAAAAAATGCAGCTGATGAGAGATCTCCAGGCACGGTAATGTCCAGAGGTTTTAGCATCGCACCGCCCTTGATACGTACTTCAAGATTTTTTATGTCCAAGTCGACACCCATAGCCTTCAGCATGCGTTCGGTATGATCACGTGATTTTCCCGGCTCACTGATTGCAGTTACACCATCGGCGTAGAGTCCTGCAAGGAGAATCGATGATTTGACCTGTGCACTTGCTACCGGGGATTTGTAACGGATTGGTTTCAATTTGCTCCCTGTTATTTTCAGAGGCGGGTACCCGCCTTCTTCTGACTCGAAAACAGCACCCATTTCACTCAGTGGGGTTATTATCCTTTGCATGGGCCTGCTTCTTAGATACGCATCTCCCGTGAGTGTTGCGGAAAATGATTGGCCGGCAAGTATTCCACTCAAAAGTCTCATTGTGGTTCCCGAGTTTCCACAGTCAATAATATGTTCAGGTTTTCTTAGCCCCCTTAATCCCTTACCATTAATTACTATTTCATTAGTTTGTGCTCCCCTGTACCGCTTCCGGCACAGGGTTCTGTGTTCCCCTGTACCGGAAGCGGTACAGGGTTCTGTACTCGGTGCCTGATATTTTATATCAACACCCATTTGTTTAAAGGCTTCAATGGTTCTCAGAGGGTCTTCTGCCTGAAGGAAGTTTTTGACGGTACTTGTACCTTTTGCAATAGATGGAAGCATAATTGCGCGGTGAGAAATTGATTTGTCCGGAGGAGAGATAATCTCTCCTTGGAGAGGGCCTCTGTATTTGATACTAATCTGACTCAATGAGCTGTCTTGCCTCTTTGGCCCTGAGGAATTCTTTTTCCAGACCTTTCCAGTCTGACTCTTCAAAAAGCTTTATCATCTGTGAGACAGATGATGAGAACTTTCTTAATGTGTTCAGAATATCTTTCCGGTTATACAAGCATATATCAAGCCAGAGTTCTGTGGGACTCAGGGCTATCCTTGTCATATCTTTCAGTCCTCTGCCGCCATGATGAAGGATATTATTATCGAAATCCAGTATAGAGTTAACTAATGCATAGGCAACTACATGCGGGAGATGACTTACCGCAGCAAAAATAGAGTCGTGTTCTTCAGGACTCATAAGTATTGTTTTGGTTCCTATGTAATTCCAGAGTTTGACTATTTTGTCTAATGCATCCTTGTTTGTATTTGTACTGGGGGTGATAACACATCTTGTATTTTTAAAAAGCTCGGCTGTAGCAGCGTTTATCCCGGAACATTCTTTTCCCGCAATAGGATGACCACCTATAAAACTCGCCCCTTCGGGCATAAGGGGTTCAAGTTTTTTTATAATCCCGGCTTTTACACTTCCCACGTCCGTAACTATTGCTCCTGGTTTTATAATATGTTTGATATTTTTTATAATTTGCTCAAACTGACCTACTGGAGATGAAAGCAAAATCAGGTCCGCGTTTTTTGTACCTTTAGCGTATATAGTTGAGTATTCATCTATTATCCCTAATTCCTTTGCCTTGATTAAATTCTTCTCTCTTCTTCCGATACCGGTTATTTTTCCTTTAAACCCCCTTTTTTTGATCGAAAGGGCAAAGGAACTGCCAATGAGACCTACACCAATAATTGTTATATTCTTAAAATTCATGATTAGGCTTAAAATGCTTAATTAATCTAGTGAAGTTCCCCGCCTACAAGGTGGGGCTTCAAAAAAAATTAACTGCCTATGTATTCCCCCCCTTTAATAAGGGGGGGAATAAAGCCCCGTTGGGGCAACGCCCCTCTTCGGGGTGAGGGGGGGATTTGTAAACGTTATAATTATAAAATCCCCCTTAATCCCCCTTTTCCAAAGGGGGAGATCTGATAAGGAGAACTCTTCATCCCCGTTTACAAAACGGAATATTCAAGTTCATTTCTTCCTAAATTTTATAAATTTCATTATACGTTATTTGTTATTCTCATGACGTTTAACCAATAACGATTAATAATTTTTTATATTTTCCTTCCTACAGCTTTTGCAACTGCCTTCAGTTCTATCATAAGTGTATGAAATCTGTCAGGTTTTAAAGATTGCTCCCCATCTGATAATGCCTCTTCTGGCTTTGAATGGACTTCAATAATCAGGCCGTCAGCTCCGGCTGCTATTGCAGCCTTTGCCATAGGAGCAACGAGATCCCATTTACCTGCACCGTGACTCGGATCCACAATAACAGGAAGATGCGAGAGCTTTTTCAACACAGGAACAGCATTCAAGTCAAGCGTGTTTCTTGTTGCAGTTTCAAATGTCCTTATCCCTCGTTCGCAGAGGATGACTTTGTTATTCCCCTGTGACATGATGTATTCAGCAGCCATGAGGAGTTCTTTTATGGTTGCAGAAAGCCCTCTCTTTAAAACGATGGGTATATTGTGTGAGCCCACTTCACTGAGAAGTCTGAAGTTCTGCATGTTTCTTGCTCCTATCTGAATAACGTCAGCATATTTGAGAATGATGTTCATATCTCTTGGATCCATGAGTTCTGTGACGACAGGCAAGCCTGTTTGTTTCCTCGTCTCTGCAAGAAACCTTAATCCTTCCTCTCCAAGGCCCTGAAAGCTGTAAGGAGAAGTTCTGGGTTTAAAGGCACCGCCTCTTATAAATGTTGCACCGGCCTTTTTCACTTCCTTGGCAATTTTGAGAAGTAAAGGCATATTTTCGACAGCGCATGGTCCTGCGATAATCTGTATCTTTTTGCCGCCAATACTATTCTTGCCAATTCTGATAACCGTGTCTTTTGCTTTAAAATCCCTGCTCGCAAGCTTAAAGGGCTGGATAATCCTGTGGATCTTTTCAACTCCGGACAGGGAAGCAAAGGCATTGCTTTCATCCTCTGTGATCTGTGATGTATCACCGATTACTCCGATAACTGTTCTTTCCGTCCCCTTTGAGACATGAGCTTTAAACCCTTTGCCTTGAAGTTTCTTGACAATATAGCGGAGTTCTTTAGCGGTAGCTCCCGGTCTCATTACTATAATGTCCATTGCAGCCCCTCCAAAAAATTTATGCTTAAAAACCCGAGTTTGGAATTTCAGTAAACATTAATTATCACACCTGTCCAATATAGCATTGATAAGCAGGCTGAATCCCTCAAAAACATATCTGTTTTCTCGGCATTCAGCCTGTTGTTTGCCATTGTTTTGGCCAGCAATGATTAATTATAATGAATTAAGAAATAAAATTCTTGTTACTATTCATTTAACATTGTTTTAGGATTTCCGGCGTATGGTCCCGCTAATTTTTTAGAATCTTCTTTAGTGCTTCTATGAGCTTTTTATTTTCCCTTTGAAGGCCTATGGTAATGCGTATTTCACGCGGCCCCATTGGTCTTACAATAATACCCTCTTTGAGAAGGTTATCATACAACTTAAGGGCTATGTCATTTTCAAATAGCATATAAACGAAATTTGCCTCTGTTGGAATGTATTTGATTTTGAGAACATTAAACTCTTTATAAAGATATTCTTTCCCTTTTTCGTTTATTTTTATTGTTTTCTCGATGTGTTTTCTATCTTCCAGCGCTGCACGTGCGGCTTTTTGGGCCAATGAATTTACATTAAAAGGCTGGCGAACCTTATTCATTTCTGCAATTATATCTGCCCTGGCAACTCCATATCCTATTCTCAGACCAGCGAGCCCGTAAATTTTAGAGAATGTTCTGAGAATAAGTATATCTCTCCCTTCTCTGAAATATTTAATGCTGTTTGCATAATCTGAAGAACTGACATATTCAAAGTATGCCTCGTCGACGATAACCAGTACACCATCTGGCACGTTTTCCATAAAGGCGTCCATCTCAGCATTGGTATTTATCGTGCCGGTTGGGTTATTGGGATTTGCTATAAAGATTATCCTGGTCTTTTCTGTTATTTTTGATGCCATGGTATCAAGGTCATGACGCCAGTCTTTCAGAGAAACGATGATACTTTTACCATTTGCTGACTGTACAATCATTGGGTAAACTACAAAAGACGGGTGCGCCATTATTGCCTCGTCACCTGGACTGAGAAATGTCCTTACTGCAAGCTCAATGATTTCATTTGAGCCATTACCGAATACTATTTCGTCATGATTGATCTGTAATGCTTTTGATAATGCGTTGCTCAGATAGTAACAGCTTCCATCAGGGTATCTGTTTAAATCGCCCAAGCCTTTACGCAGGGCTTTGATAGCAAGAGGCGATGAACCTAAAGGATTTTCATTGGAAGCAAGTTTCATGGAATCTGTAATTCCAAGTTCCCTTTCGAGTTCTTCTATCGGCTTGCCCGGCACGTAAGGTTTAATACTTCTTATATGTTCTGGAGCGTGTATCATGAGACAAATATAAGGGGTCGAGGAATCCTTTCTTTATTTATTCTGCAGAGGGGTAGGATCCCAATACTTTTAGATAGAGGCATTCTTTTTTCACTTCATTGATTGCCCTTTTGAGTCCTTTGTCTTCAGTATGCCCTTCCATGTCTACAAAAAATATATATTCCCAGGCCTTTCTCCTTGATGGCCTCGACTCGATTTTGGTGAGGTTTACCTTGTGCTTATAAAAATGCCGTAAAACTAAATAAAGGGCACCTGGTTTGTCTTTCACTGAGAACATGATGGATGTTTTGTCTTTACCTGTTTTACCCGGTGAGTCCTTGGCGATCACAAGAAATCGCGTGTAATTCATTTTGTAGTCCTCTATTCCTTTTTCAATAAATTTTAAATTATAAACAGAGGCTGCTAGTTCACTTGCAATTGCGGCAGAAGAGATATCTTTTGAAACACGTTTTGCAGAGGCAGCAGTGCTCATTTCTTCAATAATTGGCGTATCCGGAAAGTTACTGTTGAGCCAGTCCCTGCACTGTGCTTTTGCTTGTGGATGAGAATAAATTTTTTTGATATCTGCACTGTTGCCTGTTTTTGATAAAAGATTATGTGAAATTTCAAGCATTATTTCGAAGGCAATCTTTAAATCTGAATCGATAAACATATCAAGGGTATAATTGACCACACCTTCTGTCGAGTTTTCGATCGGTACTACTCCGTACTGAGCTTCACCTCTATAGACAGATTCAAATACTTCTTTTATGGTACTTTCAGGCAGATATTCAGTGGAAGAGCCAAATTTCCTTCTGGCCGCAAGATGGGTAAAAGTGGCTGAAGGCCCTAAATATGAAACATTTAAAGGCTGTTGCAGAGAGAGAGACGCAGAAAGGATTTCATCATAGACTAACTTCAGGGTTTCGTTAGGAAAAGGCCCGGGATTCAGCTCTCTTAATCTATTGAGTATAGCCCGCTCTCTTTCGGGTGAATGGACTTTCAAATGCTTGTCTTGCTTTGTCTTTCCGACTTCAAGTACAATTTCTGTTCTTTTATTCAGTAATTCGAGGATTTCGAGATCGAGTGCGTCAATTTTTCTCCGAAGTTTTTCTAATTCAGACATAATGTTTCAATTTTCATCCTTTTGCCTTCAATTCTTTATACCTAAATTGAGCGATTTAATTCATAAAGATGTGCAAGGCAGGTGAAAAAATACATAGTGATACCTTTGGTATGTACCATATGGTACATACCCTTTGTGCAATTATCCAATCGCATTATGAATTTTTGAACTTGCATTGCACATCTATTTCATATGAGAATCGCTCAATTTAGGTCATATTCGATGAAGGTTAATTTAGCAATAAACCCAAGTTTTTTCAAGGGTTGATTACTTTTATCACCTTTACCATAATATCACCAAAGCCCGGTGTTCCGGTTTGTGTGTTGAGATTATCAGGGTCATGAAGTTCATTAATGTTCGGTGTATATTCATACGTCTTGTTGATAAATCCTATTCCGGATGCCTTTTGGCCGCCCGGACCAAAAGGAACCTTGATGACCCCCGGCATAATCTCTTCTGTTAAAAATGCCTTCCCTTTGATCTTCTTCTTGAGCGGGTTTTCAAGAATAATAATCTCTCCTGTTTTTATTCCCAGATGTTCTCCGTCAGTTCTGTTAATGGTGAAGACAGGAATTGATATACTGCCTGCCTTAAACGGAATCTCCTTGTTATCCTGAAGGCCGTATTCATTAGGGATATTATGGAGTTCTGGCATCGTATACTGGAAATCGTTGTTGAAAGGTTTCATGCACTCGGTGTCTGTCTCGGAAAGATATGGACATATAACCGTCATTGTCATGGAATGATGCACCCTTCCACTTATGAGCTGGAAGGGATACTCTTTCTTGATCTCCTTTAAGGATGGATCCTTAGGATTCCATTTACCATTTGCCCAGTAGAAGGTAGTCGGGTAATGTGTTCCAAATTTTCTGTTAATGTTTTTGAGATAGTGAAACGTAAATTCAAATTTTCTTGAACTGGTTTGGGGGTATATATCTGATGGCGAACCGTCTGATTTTTTGTACCGGTAATAACTGGCAGGCCATACTGCTACGCCGTGATGTTTTCTGAGCCAGTCAACGGTGAGAATTTCTCCCTCCTTTATTGTGATATTCCCCCAGATTGCCCTGGGATTATCCGGTACTCCCGTTATTAAACAACCTTCCGGGAGATCGGGATAGGGAAGGGGGTCTCCAATATTATAAAATCCGGGAGTTTCATGTAAAAGTTCATTTATAAAATCTTCTTCGTTTTTATACTTCTTAAAGTCTTCTGCTCTTATATCGGGATCCCCATTTTTGATAAGTGACTCGGATATGGCTGTCATAAACCCATAAGGTGTTTTGGATTCATATTGTGGTTTTATGACCATATCCCTGAGCGCAACTTCCGGACTCATGGTATACACGTCACTAAGCCCCATTCTTTCGAGAAACCCAGCTTCAGGAAGTACTATGTCAGCATATTTCCCGGTTACGGTTATATGGGTGTCAATGAAGACCATTAATTCAAGTTTATATTCGTCATTTTCATTTCTTGAGGTAATTGCATCAATCCATTCAGGTGTGTTGCCGGCAGTGATAACCGGATTGCCTGCCCTTGTGATAAATGCCTTGACAGGATAGCTGTATCCTTTAAATGGTCCATGCCTTACGTTTACGCCTTCTTTCATTTTTTTGGGCAAATCAGTTAACACACCTTTCCATGCAGCCGGATAGTCACCATAAAGGTTTTTGTGAAGCTCTGAAAGTTTGCCTGAAACGCTGTTTCCGTGTATTTTCCTGGTAACAAGCTTTTCTAAAAATTCCTTTCCAACAGTCTTATTACCTTTCCGGGGCTTTTGGGAAGTAATAAAGACCAGGCCGCCCGGAATGTCTATATTGCCTGTAATCAGACATAGCGCTGTCATGAGAATTGATGTAACATCGCCATTCGCGTGGTGAGCAGTACCGTGCATCCCTATCTCGATTGATGCAGGTTTTGTGATTCCAAATAAATGGGATATTTTCTTTATTTCTTCAGAGGGAATTCCGGTTTTTTCTTCCGCCCATTCAGTTGTAAAGAAATGTAAATTGTTGGAGGGATCTATCGTTTTATTATAGGAAAGGAATGAGTCTTTAAATTCCTGCCAGCCTGTCGTGTATTTTTTGAGAAAATCGTGGTCTATATAGTTATTTGATGGATTGTCTGGGGAATCGTGATTAATAATGTAATAAAACATTGCCGCGAGTAAAGCCGCATCTCCTCCGGGTATAATAGGCAGCCATATGTCTGCATGGGCAGCAGAATTAGTATAAGCGGGGTCTACAACTATATATATGCACTTATTCTCTTGCCTTGCTGTAGGGATACCACTTGACATATAGTTGAATCTTGTTGCAACGAACGGGTTAGCGCCTATATTCAGGATGAGTTTGGCATCGTGATTTTTTTTAAGATGCATTTTGCCTTTATCATCTCTTATCAAAACAGGTCGTTGAATATCGGGGAGAGGTCTTTCATCGCCTGTCATCATACCCTGTCCCCATCTGCGGTTGGGGTCACAAATGCTTCCATGATCAAATGTGTTTGGAGAGCCAAATGCATGGAATAATCTGTAGTATGCTTCTCTATCGGTGACATCGCCGCAATCCAGAAAAACCGATTCCGGACCGTATGTTTGTTTTATTTCAATCAATTTTTTGGCAACATAATCAGCTGCCTCTTCCCATGTGATTTCATTCCATTTGTCTTCACCCCGTTGTCCGGCCCTTTTTAAGGGGGTCCTGATTCTATGGGGAGAATATGTAAGCTGAAGACCTGAAGCACCTTTTGCACAAAGAGTACCGTTATTTATAAGGGAGTGGGGATTGCCATATATTTTTTTTGCGATACCGTTTTCTACACGTACCGATATACCGCATTCGGACGGACACATGGCATCAGAAGAATATATTAATTCACCGTGAGTTTGAGACTCGGCTGTCTTATGTTTTACTGAAGTGCGGGGTGTGGACGGGCCTTTTTCAATTTCATAGTTCCCTAATGGTGTATCCTTTGTGTTTCCTTTATATATATAAAAAACCGAAGGGTTTGTTGATAACTCGGGATTGAGTATCTTGATACCGTTATTTTGAAGGGCAATTGATATTTCACTCTTTTTATCATGTATGTTGCCAAACAGAATAGCCTTTCCCATACAGCTTTGCACACAAACGGGAAGCAGGCCCTTCATAATCCGTCTGTCGTAGCAAA
>CAYFXR010000143.1:0-17583 GCA_964347155.1 uncultured Nitrospiraceae bacterium
CCTTCTTAAAAATAATTAGATTTTTGAAAAAATGAGAAGAGAAACTTAAATTATTTTACCACAACGTGCGGACTTTTGGCAATATGCATGATTCAAAAACAACAGTATAGAGGAATATTTACGGCATCGAGACCGAAGCAAAAAACAAGATAATAACGGATTACAAATAACACCTAACTGCCTGTAAAAATAGAAGATTACCACCTTAAATCGTTACCGATAGCGTTAAAATCAACATTGTAGATTTTAGTCTAAAATATTCAATTCTATTTAGCTCATCAAAAATGAGGATTTCAAGAAGAAATCTTATGAGACCCTGGAATAAATTTAGGTCGGTACGACTCGCTTCCGAGGTGACAAAATACTGTTTCTGCAACACCCTGTTTCCACTGGAATGAAGTTTTTGACCTTAAAATACCTCACCCCGCCCTCTCCTTGTGGGGAGAGGGAAAGGATGAGAAAGTTCTCAGAAAAGTCTCTATCGTTTTATCCGCACATTTGAAAATTCGTCCAAGAGATTCTTTTTTGAATCGTAAATCTGAATCTTAACTGCGACCTTTCCATCGAGAGTATGGGTAGCACATGAATAACACGGGTCATGGGCACGAATGGTCATCTCAACCGTGTTCAATATTCCTTCGTCGTACTTGCCATCTTTTATCAGCGACTTTGCCGCATGTTTTACCGACATATTAATGGCTGCATTGTTATTTGTAGTAGCTACTATCAGGTTTACGTTTGTAAGTATACCGTTATCGTCCGTCTCATAGTCATGAATAAGAGTTCCCCTTGGGGCCTCTACGCATCCGACTCCTCTTGCCGCCTTCGGTTCACACTTCTTTCGTATATCCGTACTGGTAATTTCGGGATCATTAAGCAGTTTAACGGTTAATTCAGCACAATAGAGAAGCTCTATCAACCTCGCCCAGTGATAAAGAAGTGTAAGCTGGGCAGGCCTGCCAAATGAGGTGCGAAACTCTTCAAGCTCTGCCTGTGCTAGAGGTGTGGCCATTTTATCACAGACATTCACCCTTGCAAGTGAATTGACACGGTACACTCCTTGTGGATTGTCAAGATCCATGGAAAATCCGCCTGCCTTTTTGGCATACGGGAATTTAAGGTATGTCCAGTCCTCAATATGTTCGGATATAAAATCCGTATACTGGTCATAGGCAAAATCTTCATAACTGCCGTCTGCTGCCATCATCCTAAGCTTACCGTCATAAAGATCCATTGATCCGTCCTGAGCCACGGTTCCGAGGAACCCTGTTGTAATGGCAGCAATCGTCTTTACCACGTCAAGATATTTAGGAAAAATATTTTCCTTGGCAAAGGACATGGTAAACTTGGCCAGTTCAAGAGCCTCCTCAGCCTGCTTTAAGAGCGCGGTTCGCTCATCTTCCTTAAGAGGTCTGCTAAATCCTCCAGGTACTGCTGCCGGCATATGTATGGATTTGCCAGCCAGGACTTCAAGCATCTTGGCACACATGTGTCGCACCTTTACGACCCGTTTTGCAATGTCAGGCGCAGCGCCGACAACACCGATAACATTTCTGACAGGATATTCGGCATCAGGTCCGAGGACAAAGTCAGCGCCCGAGAGGAAATAAAACTGAAGGATATGTTCTTCCATATAAGCTATTGCATTACACAGCTCCCGCAGCTTGATTGCTGCTGAAGTAGGGGTTACACCGAACACGGCGTCGCATGCCTTGGCAGAGGCCATGTGATGAGACATGGGACAGACCCCGCAAATTCGCGTGGTTATCCGGGGCATTTCCTCTACAGGTTTCCCGAGACAGAATCTTTCAAACCCCCTTAGTTCGATAACACTCACCCTGGCATCACTTACATTTCCGGAATCGTCAAGGTCTATCATTACCTTCGCATGACCTTCTATTCTACTTACTGGCTGTATTGTTAACGTTTTACCCATATTATCACCTCCCCGGTACCGGTTTTAATCTGCCTGCGCCGCAGAACCTGTTAAATTGAGCAGCGCGGTCAGGTATTTGTTTAACATCCAGGCCGATGCTTGAAAGCGCGCCCATCATATCAACCATAGGATTAGCCGTGTCTTTAAGCGGACCGAAACATCCGCGGCATGGCATGTACGCCTTAATGCATCTAGGGGTCTTTTCAGCGCCCCCGCAACCGCCTCTTGTAGCAGGACCCTGGCAGAGGAATCCCTGCTCAAGGATGCATCGAACCGTATCAAGAGATTTTGCCGGGTCAAATTCAATCGACTCCAGAGGTCTCTTAAGGTTGGTGACCGCTTTCTTCTCTCTTACTGTCGGGCATTCATCACAGACACTCTTTTCAGACAGCTTGAATTCAGTCCCGTCCAGCAAAGAAGTTAAAGCGCCTGCAATTAAATCAGGCGGGGTGGGACAACCGGGGAGTTTGACATCGACATTTACCACTTCGTGAAGTGCGTATACCCTGTCAGTCAGCGGTGGAATCCCCACTGAGGGTGTTGCTGCAGAGTCGGTCGATTTTGAGCCGCGGTATACCTTTTCATAGAGGTCTTCCAGAGGAAACTGGTTTGCAAGCGCAGGGACACCTCCGAAACAGGCACAGGAACCAAGCGCTATCAGCGTCTTGCACTTCGCCCTCATTTCTTCGGCCAGCTCTTTGTTCTCCTCATTTCTGATGCCGCCTGTTATAATTCCCACATCGGCTTCAGGGATTTCAGCCTTTGTTCCCTCGCCTGTCTGTCCGAACAATTTGTGGTCCATAATGACGGGCATATGAACGAATTCGAGTTTCGGCAAGAGATCCAGAAGCGGTTCTCCGATATCAAGTATGGAGACCTCGCAGCCGCCACAAATACTAAACCATTCTTCTGCCACTCTTACGGCCATACTATCACCTCCTTAATGTTTTGCAAAACCAACCATGGTTTTGCATTTTTTGTAATAGTTTCTCCACCCTCTCCCCCTTGACGGGAGTAAGGGTGAATTATTAAGTTACTTCACATCTTATAAGGACTTGGTCCTAATTCTTTTATCTTCTCAACAGTATCACTTACAACTTCAGCAAAACGCTCTGCCTCTGCAGCAGATACCCATTCAAGCCTGAATCGCTCAGGCTCAAGCCCGAAGTCTTCAAGCATCAATTCAATAGCCTCGGCCCTTGCCTTGGCCTTGAGATTACCCTCCAGATAATGACAATCACCGGGATGACATCCACAGATAAGCACTCCATCTGCGCCTCTTGTAAGCGCATCAATTACAAGATTCGTATGCACCATGCCTGAACATTGTACACGTATAATCCTGATGTTCGGAGGATACTGCATTCGTGAAGTGCCTGCGAGATCAGCACCTGCATAAGAACACCAGTAACAGCAAAAAGTAATAATAATTGGTTCAAAATCATCAGTCATATTATTCCTCTATCCCAAGGGCCGCCATAACCTCTGCCCTCAATTTGCTTAACTCAAAGTGACGTACATGTACGGCATCTTTGGGACATGTCGCCATACAGGTTCCGCAGCCCTTGCATAACGCCTCATCAATCTTTACCATCTTCTTAACCTGACCGTCTGTCTCATATTCAAAAAGCGTTATTGCCTTAAATGGACAGGGCTCCACGCAATAAGCGCACCCGTCGCATTTTTCTTCATCAAGATGAGAAATAGTCGGTTCAAGTTCAATAAACTCTTTGCTCAATATGGTTGCGGCCCTCGCCGCTGCCCCTGTAGCCTGAGCTATGGACTCTTCAACCAGCATTGGAGAGTGTGCCATACCGCAGAGAAATATGCCTTCTGAGGCGAAATCCAAGGGACGTAATTTTTTATGAGCTTCAAGGAAGAAATTGTCTTCAGTCAGTGGCACCTTCAACATCTGGGCCAATTCTTTATTACTCTCTTCAGCGACAATCGCAGATGAGAGCACTATCAGGTCAACTTTTAACTGCATATCTTCACGAAGCATCTGGTCATTCACCGCAACCTGCAAGTAATTGCCGGTCTGCGATACAACAGGCTTAAGGTTATCAGGATAACGTATGAAAACAACTCCCATCTCTCTGGCCTGCCTGTAGTATTTTTCCAGAAATCCGTAAGTCCTGACTTCACGATAAAGTATATATACGTCTGACTCCGGCCTGAGTTGTTTTATCCTTATGGCATTTTTAACTGCCTGTGAGCAGCATATCCTGCTGCAGTAAGGACGTTCCACGTTTCTCGAACCCACGCACTGGATAAATACAATGCTTTCGGCCTTTATATCTCCACGTGCCAGATACTCTTCCATCTCGATATTAAGCAGCACACGTTCATCCTGTCCGTAAAGGTATTCTTCAGGTCTATACTGCCTGGCGCCTGTTGAGACAATAATTACACCATGTTCTATTCTTGCGTCCTGACCATTGCAGAATATAGTACTTTTAAAATTGCCTAAAGAACCAGATATTTCTTTAAGTTCTGCATTTTTATACAATGCTATCTTTTTATTATTGTTTATTTTGTTTTCAAATTCGTGAACGATGTCCATGGGATTATCACCTGAAGCAAGCGCTGAAATATTCCTCAGATTGCCGCCGAGTTCACCTGACTTTTCTAATAGATGAGTATCATACCCCTGGCTTGCCAGTTCAATGGCCGCCGTCATCCCTGAAATACCACCGCCTATAACAAGGGCGCTGTTGTTAACTTTAAGAGGACGCTTGTATAGTGGAGAATCGAGCTTTACCTTTGCTACTGCTATACGAAGTAGGTCTTTGGCCTTTTCCGTTGCCTTTTCATGCTCGTTCATGTGTACCCATGAACATTGATCTCTGATATTGGCCATTTCAAAGAGATAAAAATTCAGCCCCGCCTCCCTGATTGTCTCCTGAAATAATACCTCATGTGTTCTCGGTGTACATGAAGCAACCACAACCCTGTTTAGGTTCAGCTCTTCAATCTTTTCCTTTATCTTCTGCTGGGTATCGGTGGAACAGGTATAGAGATTTCTTTCGGCATATTCAACGCCGGGGAGCGTCATTGCATATTGAACCACTTGTTCAACATCTATAACACCCGCTATATTCGTTCCGCAGTGACAGACAAATACACCGACACGAGGGGTCTCGCCGGATACATCTTTTTCAGGAGGGAACTCTTTTTTCTCGATTAATGTACCGCGTGAATCAGCCAGAAGACCTAATGTCCTGGACGCAGCGGCGCTTGCTTGCATAACTGTTTCGGGTATGTCCCTCGGTGAAGAAAAAGGACCGCATACAAAAATGCCCTGCCTGCTGGTCTCAACCGGTGTGGATTCCCCGGTCTGGCAAAACCCGAATTCATTAAGTTTTATGCCCAATTTTTCAGAGAGCTCAGAGGTGAATACCGGTGGTCTGAACCCGGCTGAAAGTATCACCATATCGAATGTCTCGTCCTTGAAATCTCCTTCTTCATCGTAATAATGCAATAAAAGGTCACCGGTTTCGCGTATCTCTTTAACAGAGGACGGACGGCTTCTTATATAATTTACACCCAATTCCTTTGCACGGTTAAAATATCTTTCATATCCTTTTGCAAAGGTACGCATGTCTATGTAAAAAATCGTACAATCGAGACCAGGCACGTGTTCCCTGGCAATAATAGCCTCTTTTGTTGCCGCAACGCAGCATATCGATGAGCAGTACTGATTATCAACCTCCCGGGATCCTACGCATTGTATAAAAGCAATTCGCTTCGGCGGTCTGTTATCGGATATCCGCAGCACCTTGCCGCCAAAAGGGCCGCTCGGAGACAATATCCTTTCAAATTCAAGGTTTGAGATCACATTCGGAAACCTGTCGTATCCGTATTCTCTTTTAAGAGCAGCGGCAAACAGCTCAAACCCGGGTGAAAGGATTATTGAGCCAACATGTAAATCTAAAAGAGTTTCACGCGGCATTTCATGTTCTATTGCTTCAGCCTTACAGTTTTCAACGCACATTAAACATTCGGAACAAATACCGCAGCTCAGACAACGATCAGCTTCTTTAAGAGCTATTTCCTCTGTAAAAGGTGCCTGATACCGTTTTTCATGATTCTTAATTCTCTGTTCGATTTCTTCTTCTGTTAATTCTGCTTTAACTTTTTCAATTCGCTCAGGTTTCTCCCCTCTTAAGTAATAATCAATAGACTTCGCTGCCTGATGTCCAGCTCCAATAGCATCGACTATGAACCTGGTTCCCGTGACTGCATCGCCTCCAGCAAATACCGAGGGTTTCGAAGTGGCAAGTGAATCTCCGTCTACTTTAATTGTTCCATATTCGGTCAGTTCAATTTCATTTTGAGCAAAGGACGTTTCGGGTGTTTGACCTATTGCAAAAATTACCGTATCTGCTTCAATTATGTGTTCCGTGCCCTCTTTCACGTCTATATCAGGCTGTCCGTCCTTAAAACCACGGAAGTCTACTTTGGCACATTTAACACCGGTTACGTTATTGTTTTGTGAAGTAATTTCAATAAAAGTACGACCTGGGAAAATTACAACACCTTCTTCTTCTGCATCCTCTATTTCCCGATGGATTGCGGGCATTTTTTCTCTTGACTCCAGACAAGCGAGCCGGACTTCTCTGGCACCAAGCCTGAGGGCAGTTCTTGCAACGTCCATTGCAACGTTGCCGCCTCCCAGAACCAGCACCCTTTCTTTCAATTTTACCTGTTCACCCATAGCTGCTTTTCTTAAAAAATCCGTATTTACTAGTACATCCGGCAGGTCATTTCCCGGAATCGGCAGTTTTATGCCTGCATGGGTACCGGTAGCAATAAAGATCGCATTAAATCCGTCATTCAAAAGGGAATCAATACTTTCAACTCTATAGTTTGTCTTAAGTTCAATACCTGAGGAAAAGATATTCTGGATATCCCACTGTAATCTTTCTCTCGGAAATCTGAATTCAGGAATACCATAGCGCATCATGCCACCTGCTTCAGCAAGTGCTTCAAATATGGTGACCTGATAACCCATTCTGCATAAGTCATATGCAGCGGTTAGCCCGGCTGGTCCTGATCCCACTATCGCAACTCTTTTAGAACTCTTCACAACAGTTTCTTCGGACTTGTGGGGGGTTACTTTATTGTCGTATGCCCAGTCAGCAACAAACTTTTTAAGCCCCATTATTGAAACTGGCTCGTCTACTTTCTTCCTTGTACATTCACCTTCACAATAGTGTCTGCACACACTCCCGCAAACAGACGGCAAAGGATTATCGCGCAATATTACCCGAAATGCATCTTCATACCTCTTTTGCCTGATCAGGGCAATGTAACCCTGAGCTCTCTGTCCGGCAGGGCATGCAAATCTACAAGGAGACTGTCCTGACTTTTTAATAGCAAACGTGTTTGGAATCGCCTGAGGATAAAGTCTATAAATAGCCTTTTGACTGTCCAGACCCATATTATATTCGGATTGTATTTCAACGGGACACTTTTCAACGCACTCACCACAGCCAGTACATCTTTCTTCATTAATGTAACGTGCATTTTTCTTCAACGTAACTTTAAAGTTTCCTGCTTCGCCTTCAACTTTTTCAATATCAGCTAAAGTAATCACCTCGATATCTTTATTACGGTCAACCGCAATTAAGCGAGGAGCCATTGTACACATAGCACAATCATTGGTTGGGAAAGTCTTATCTAACTGAGACATTACCCCGCCGATACACGGCTTTGTCTCAACCAGATAGACCTTTATCCCCGATTCAGCAAGGTCAAGTGCAGCCTGCATGCCGCCTATGCCACCACCTAAAACAATTGCAGCTCCTACTGTTTTTTGTTCATTATTTTCCATATTAATTTGATCTGTTTTGTAATTGTTCTGGTTCCCCCTCGCCCTAACCCTGAACCATCCTGGTTCAGGGCTAACCCCCTCCCGCCAGGGGAGGGGGGATGATATGGTCTCCCTAAAGTTCCCTCCCCCTTGATGGGGAAGGGTCAGGGTGGTGGTGAACAAATATCTACGCTTTATTTACTCAAAACAGCTCTGGGATCATTAAAATGCCTTTTGAAACCCTGGTCTGCTTCGTTTACTCCCAGTGCATATCCCATAAGCTGGGTAATATACACTATGGGGATATTTCGATTTAGTTGATATTTTGCTTTTGCCTCTTCCTGACGCGAATCAAGACTGAAATGACACAAAGGGCATGCAACGGAAATAAGGTCTGCACCACATTCAATTGCACCCTTGAGTATCCTGCCTGACAATTCAACCATTATTTCCGGTCTTATCATTGCAAATGATGCCCCGCAGCATTCTGTCTTAAAGTCCCAATCAACAGTCAGTACGCCAAATGCCTTTAGAATATTATCCATGCTTTCAGGCTCTTCTGTATGATCAAAATCCATAATCTTTGGTGGGCGTATTATCTGGCATCCATAATAACAGGCGATTTTTAGGCCTGAGATGTCTCTTACGGTCTTGTTTGTAAAATCCTGAATAGCACGGCTGTATAGCTCAAGGGTATGAATTACTTCCATATCAGGGCTTACCTTAGTCTCACACACCTCCTCGAGTTCTTTTAACAGAGGGCCAGGTTTATCGGTAATACAAAGTGCATTCCTTAAATGCATGTAGCATGATGCGCATGGTGCAACAATCTCTTTTAGTCCCATCTTTTCAGCAAAAGAGATGTTCTTGAATGAAAGCGAAAGGCTGAATAGATGATCGGTAGAGGCAACCGGTGTGGCTCCGCAGCATACCCATCCTTTGATCTCTTTCAGTTCCAGCCCGATTTTCCTGCAAACAGACCTGAAAGAGGTATCGTATTCTTTTGACATCGAATGGAGAGAACATCCGGGGAAGTACGCAATTCCACTCATGCTTAAACCTTTGCCTTCCTGGATCTCTCCAAAAGTCTTTTTACCGTTGACGAGCCTTTTGGTAATTTCAGTAGAGACAGCTTTCCGTGTTTCAGCATATTTATGCCTAACTGCATATCCGAAAGAAAATCTTTCGTCTTCATTTTAAAGGCGAATACCAACATAAGTTCATTCAAGCGGCCATTGATTTTAATGTTTTTGGTAAAAGCGTTATTGAACCAGAGTACTTTCCGGAACTGCGGTACAACACCGGACTCACCTGCAAGACATTTCAATGATGTCATAATCTGTGCGATGTCAACCCCCTGAGGACAGCGGGCAGTACAGGTTTCGCACAGTATGCAGTACCATATCGCTTCACTCTTTAAAACCCTTTTTGTCTTACCCATCCGGAGAAGGTGGACTATCTGAGCTGGTTTGTTATCCATATAATGGGCAGTGGGACAACCGGAAGAACAACGGTTACATTGAAAACACAGTGATGGTAAAAGATTCTTAAGGTTCATTTAATAAAAGATTCTTTATACATTATAAATGGTTAAGAGTTGAACATCTGAAATTTTCATATAGAAAACATGAGACTTGCTACATTTTATTAAGTTAACCCCTTGGAAGCAAATAAATTAATAAATTTATCTTGTATTTTAAATGATTTTTTATGTTTGTCAATAAAAATTTAAAAAGGATATGCCTATTAAAATCCATTAGTAATAAAAGATTTTTATATATTTAAATTATTAAGAGTTAAGTATCCGATATATTCATATTCATTTGAGAAAACATGAGACTTGCAACCATTTTATTATGTAAAATCTTTAGAAAAAATGAATTATAAATTATTCCAGAACATACTAAACTTTATGTTTGTTAATAAAAATTTTATAAAATGTATAATAATTAAATATAATCCAATAGTAAGGAGCCTTAACATGTGTGTTGGCGTGCCTATGCAGATTGTTGAGATACATTACCCTACAGGAGTAGCAGAAGCAAAAGGAGTTAAAAGGGAGGTCGGCCTTCAGCTCTTGCCTGAAGATGAAATTAAAATTGGCGATCACGTCATCATTCATGTGGGGTTTGCAATAGAAAAAATTGACAAAGAACACGCAGATGAAATCTGGGAATCACTGGATGAAATACTCAGACTGATGGATGAGGAAGAAGGCAGTGCATGAAGTATCCATTGCTCTGGGAATGGTAGATGAACTTTCCAGGATAGCCGGAGAAAATAATGCAAAGAAAATAACGTTCGTTAAGCTGAAAATCGGGAAAATGTCGGGTATTGTAACAGATTCTTTAAAGTTTGCATTCGATGCCATTAAACTTGAACATCCTCTCCTGTCATCTGCGGAAATTTTTATAAACGAAGTTCCTTTGATGTACCAATGCAATGATTGTGATTATACATTCGAGACGGATGATATTTATTTCCCGTCCTGTTCAAAATGTAACGCATATAATTTAAAACTCATCTCAGGCGAAGAACAGCATATTGAAAGTGTGGAAGTGGAAGTGTAAAATTAGGGTCCAGGATTCTAGGATTAAAGGGTTCAAGTGAATGAATAATGATCAATAAGCAATTAACAATTATTTTAAGTATCTTTTCTAATTATTCATTGATAATTGTTTGTTAACACTTGAATCCTTGAACCCTTGGCCCCTTGAATCCTTTACAAGGAGGTTTAAATGTGTGATATATGTGGTTGCTCCAATGATCATGACATAAAAAAAACCAAGGTCATTGATATAAATCAGAGCCTGCTGAAGTCCAATGAAGAGGCTGCTGCCGTCAATAAAAGACATTTTAATGAAAAGGGAATTTTAGCAATTAACCTTATTGGTTCACCCGGCTCAGGGAAAACCACATTACTTGAAAAAACTATTGAAGCCTTAAAAAATGACATATCAATCGGGGTTTTAGAAGGTGACATCGAAACAGAATTAGATGCTGAAAGGATCAGGGCAAAAGGCGTTCCAGCTGTTCAACTTACAACCGGTGGTGCATGTCACCTTGAATCTGCCCTTATCCATAAAGGTTTTCACATCTTAGAGCATCAACTGACAGAGAAAAAACTTGATATCCTTTTTATCGAAAATGTGGGCAACCTTGTATGTCCCTCTTTTTTTGACCTCGGTGAGCATATCAGAGCAGTGCTTATATCAGTTCCGGAGGGGCAAGACAAACCATTGAAATACCCAAAGGCAATTAAAACGTCACAGATGTTGATTATTACAAAATCCGATCTTGTACCTCATTTCGATTTTGATATAGAGAAGATCAAAAAAGACGCATTAGCTATAAATCCTTCGTTAAACATTCTTGTAACATCTGCAAAGACGGGAGAGGGATTGGATGAGTGGTTTGAGTTTATTAAGGGGGAGGTGAAAAGATAATATTCCTTGAACCCTCAATTATGAAAAAAATTGAAATCGGCCATGGCAGCGGGGGAAAACTCACACGGGATTTAATAAAAAAGATATTCCTTAAATACTTGAACAGTGACGAGTTAAAAACACTTGAAGACGCTGCTTATATTAATCTGAAAAATCAAAAAACGGCAATAACCACTGACTCATATGTTATACGACCTCTATTCTTCCCTGGCGGAGATATAGGCAAATTATCCGTCTGCGGAACAGTAAACGACCTCGTTGTAAGCGGTGCAATTCCACAATACATATCTCTCGGTCTTATTATAGAAGAAGGGTTTTCAGTTGAATCCCTGAAGAAGATCGTTAAAAGTATTGGAGAAGCTGCTAAAGAAGCCTCTGTTAAAGTGGTAACGGGCGATACAAAGGTCGTTGAAAAAAATAAATGTGACGGTATATATGTAAATACAACGGGAATCGGTGAAATTGCTAAATCGATGTCTTCACTTAATGTTTCACCAGGCGATTCCGTAATTATCACAGGTACGGTTGGAGACCATGGAACAGCAGTTGCTATAGCAAGAGAAGAATTTGATATAGATGCACCCGTAGAAAGTGATTGTGCATCATTAAATGAGTTGCTCCTGCCGCTCTTTGAAATTGAAGGTGTAAAGTGGATGAGAGATCCTACCCGAGGAGGAGTTGCAACGGCACTTGTGGAACTATCCGAAACCACCGGGCTTGGTGTCTATATTTTCGAAGACAATGTGCCTGTTAGGGAAGATGTCCGATTTATCCAGCATATGCTCGGTTATGACCCGCTTTATCTTGCCAATGAAGGCAAGGCGGTCATTATTGCTACAAACGAAAGTTCTCATGAAGTTCTTGACGTGCTGAAAAAACATCCATTGGGAAAAGATTCTTCTGTAATCGGGCACATCTCATCTCAGTTTAAAGGTGTCAGATTAAAAACCAGAATCGGCGGTGAGCGTGTTTTGGATATGCTCGAAGAAGAAATGCTTCCGAGGATATGCTGAAAAAACAGGATTCGAGGGTTCGAGGATTCCAGGATTCAAGTGAAGAAGCACTGTTACTCGAATCCTAGACCCATTGAATCCTTAGTGTAAGACAATGGTCAAAACACAAGACATAATCAAACACATCCATTTATTAGTCCCCAAAGACAAGAAAATCCGCATCATGAACGTCTGCGGGTCCCACGAACATACAATCGCTTTTTCAGGGATGAGAAGCCTCATTCCTGAAAACCTTGAACTTATTCCCGGTCCTGGTTGTCCGGTGTGTGTTTGCCCTGAAAGCGATATTATTAACGCAATAAACCTCTCAAAAAAAGATAATACTATTTTGGTAACATATGGTGATATGCTGAAAGTGCCTACCCAAAATGGTTCTATAAGAACCGACGGGAAAAACTTCAGGATGATTACCTCACCTTTTGAGGCAATCAATATTGCAAGATCAAATCCTGACAAAAAAATTGTGTTTTTTTCAATTGGTTTTGAAACCACTACAGCACCTACTGCTGCCATTCTGGAAATGGGGGTCCCGGATAATCTTTATATACTCAGCTCACACAGGTTAACGCCAACGATAATGGAGATCCTGGTTAAAGATGCAGAGATCGGTATTGACGGATTCGTCGCCCCCGGCCATGTTTCAGCAATTGTCGGCTCGAATGCATGGAATGTCTTCTCAGAGAAATACGGCATACCGACAGTTGTTGCAGGGTTCGAAGCAGATAATCTTATGCTCGGGATTATGGAAATATTAAAGCAGTTAAAAGACGGAAAAGTGAGAACAGGGAATGTGTATAACAAAGTGGTTAAATCAGAAGGCAATGTACAGGCTCAAAAAATAATGAATAAATACTTCGAAGTTTCAGATGTCAACTGGAGGGGAATTGGATATATTCCCGGTTCAGGTCTGGAATTAAGAGATAATTATTCAGATAGAGACGCAAGAAAGGTTTTTAACCTTCAAGAGGTTAAAGAATCAAAAATTCCGGGCTGTATTTGTGGTAGTATAATTTTAGGCAAGGCATATCCTTCTGCTTGCAAGCTGTTTAAAAAGGTGTGTACCCCTAAGAGCCCGAAAGGGCCATGTATGGTCTCCATGGAAGGGGCATGTAATATCTGGTATAAGACGTATTGAATTTCTTAATTATTTATACCTAAATTGAGCGATTTAATTTCATAAAGATGTGCAAGGCAGGTGAAAGACTAAATATAGCAGTAAGACAATTCCAATATTCAATCGCATTATGAATTTTTGATCATGCATTGCACATCTATCTATTATCTATATAAGAATCGCCCAATTGGGGATTAATTAAATTGCTAACTCGTAGAGCAAAAGCCCTATTTTGCGTTAACTTTTTAAGACTTAGCTCCTCTTAATTTCTTGCATAACTGAAATAAAAACAATTTAATATTTACTATAATAGTAGATATAGAGGAGAAAATATTGAATGACTAAACTCCTAAAATATATCTGGCCAATCATAATTGCCATATACATCATAAGTCCTTTCGATGCTCATCCGCTTTTTCTGGATGACCTTATTGCATCAGGGATATTGTTTTACCTGATATACAAAATCTCAAAGCAGAAAAAAAAATACCAAGGATATTACAATTACTACAATCGATCACAATCTTCTTCCCAATCATATCAAGAAACAAAAACCGAATCAAAGGGGCCCCTTACTTTGGATGAGGCATTCAGATTACTTGACGTGAGCCATAATGCTTCCTGGGATGAGATCAACAAGGCATATAAAGAAAAGATGAGCAAATCTCATCCTGACAAGGTCAGTCACCTGAGTAAAGAACTGCAGGACAAAGCAAAGGAGCTTACTATAAAGCTTAATGAGGCGCTTGATTTAATTAAGAGACATAAAAACATTAAATAAATCTTTGTTTCTCTGTTGCCTGAAATAAGATTTTCAAATACTTTCCTCACTCTTAAATGGGCGAAAGGCCCCGTTTGCAACACTCCTGTTCGGGATGAGGGGCAGGGTCGGGGAGACTTTTGAGAAAATTTTATATTATGCGATTAAGAATACATATTGCAGGACTGGTTCAAGGAGTCGGGTTCAGGCCATTTGTCCACAGGCTGGCAAATAAAATTGGTCTTAAAGGATATGTCCTGAACAACACAACAGGCGTCTTCATTGAGGTTGAGGGGGAAAAGCAAAAGTTAGATGAGTTTCTTATAAAAATAGACAAAGAAAAACCGGATATCTCAAAAATCTACAGCCTTCAACATTCTTTCCTCGAAGGAACAGGCTACAGAGAATTTGAAATAAAACAAAGCAATGAAGAGGGTGATAAAAAGGCTTCTATCCTTCCTGACATAGCTATCTGCAGGGACTGCGCACAGGAGATATTCAATCCAGAAGACAGAAGGTTTCTTTATCTCTTCACAAACTGTACAAACTGCGGGCCTCGCTTTACCATTATCCATTCCCTACCCTATGACAGAAAAAATACCTCAATGAAAAATTTCGCAATGTGTCCTGATTGTAAAGGAGAATATATTCTTCCTTCTGACAGGAGGTTTCATGCCCAGCCAAATGCATGTCATATATGTGGTCCCTGGGCAAGTCTTTTTGATTGCGAAGGCAATCTCATTTATGAAAAAGATGAGGCACTGGAAAAAGTCGTCATCCTTGTTCAAAAAGGGAACATCATTGCTGTTAAAGGCATCGGAGGCTATCACCTTGTATGTGACGCAACAAATGAAGAAGCAGTAGCCAGGTTAAGAAAAAGAAAACACCGGGAAGAAAAACCAGTGGCTGTCATGTTTCCGGATCTGGAAACAATACGCATGGAAACTATCATCAATGAACTTGAAGAACGTGCGATAAACTCCATAGAAAAACCTATTGTTATAGTTAAAAAATCAAATGATACCTCTCTTGCAGGTTCAGTTTCTCCAGATAACAGTACCGTAGGAATCTTTCTGCCTTACACGCCGCTCCACCACATCATGATGCGAAAACTGAAAAGGCCAGTGGTAGCAACAAGCGCCAATATGACCGACGAACCAATCGCCAAGGACGAAAAAGATGCCTTCTCCCGACTGTCACATATTGCCGATTTTCTCCTGACACATAACAGAGACATAGTCAGAAGATGTGATGATTCGGTTATACGAATAGCAGCGAAAAGGCAGGTACCGGTAAGGCGCTCAAGAGGATTTGTACCGTTACCAATTGTTCTTTCCTTTAAACTGAAAAAACCTGTACTTGCCTTAGGACCGTATATGAATAATACCGTGGCCATTGGCATTGACGAAAAAGTATACATATCACAGCATATAGGAGACCTCGATACCCCTCTTGCTATGGAGTTTTATGAAGAGACGATACATGATTTCCTCAGGTTATTTGATGTTGTCCCAGAGATTGTTATTGCAGATATGCATCCGAGATATTACAGCACAAAGTTTGGAGAAAAGTATTATAAAGATAAACTGGTAAAGTTGCAGCATCATTTTGCACACGTATTGTCCTGCATGTGCGAAAACGACATTCCTCCGGATACCGAGGTAATAGGTTTTGCCTTTGACGGGACGGGATACGGTGTCGATAAAACCATATGGGGGAGTGAAGTTATGATAGCTTCGTACAAAGGTTTCACAAGGGCATTTCATCTAAAGCCTTTTAAACTTCCTGGAGGCGACAAGGCAGTAAAAGAGCCTTTCAGAACCGCCTTGTCACTCCTCTTCGATACTTTCGGACAGGAAGCCGTGAATCTTCAATATGGCCCTTTATCTGAGAAAGAAAAACTGTTTTTTATAGAAATGATAAAAAAAGATATGAACTCTCCCCTGACAACAAGTATGGGAAGGCTTTTTGACGGTGTTGCATCCATAATCGGTTTAAAACATGAAACTTCCTATCATGCTCAAGCCGCGATAGCCCTGGAACAATTGGCTCTCATATCAGACGAAACAGGTGCATACCCTTTTCATTTTGAAAACCGTATGATAGACAGGGTGTCTATCATTAAAAGTATAATTGATGATTTAAAAACCAAGGTACCAAAAGAAATAATTGCAAAGAAATTTCATAATACTATTGTTGATATTATCCTTTTTGCTGCGGAATCATTAAGGGAAGAAACAAATATCTCTACTGTTGCATTATCGGGAGGAGTTTTTCAGAATTCAATACTTCTTGAAGATGCATTCAACAAATTGCAGGAAAAAGGGTTCACAACTTTAATACACCAACTTGTTCCTCCAAACGATGGAGGCATCTCACTGGGACAGGCGGTCTACAGTCAGTTTATATAATACATTCAGTTTCTCATTGTGTCCCGACTTAAAATCACCTGATTTGCACATCAATCGTACAATTTAGTTTTTAACCCAGAAAATGCTGTTACAGAATGCAGGCTTTGGAAGAAAATTTATTTATCGATACATTAGACGCAATTCCAATCAATCCAAGGTGTACAGTTTTGTTCCAAGATATATGCATAATTTAATAATAAATCCATCGAATTAAATAAATTTTATTACAATGTCTGCATTCTGTGGGTTAATCAAAATAATGCATTTATTTGGATTAAATAATTCAATGCAAGTTGTTATAATTAAATATGCATTTATTTAATCATTTGAAGAAGTTCTTTCCTTTGTGTATTATTTCTTTCTTCTTTCTATGTTGCTCAACGACAAATGTCAATTATATTAATGCACTAAGCCAGGTTATAGACGGGGAACTTGTAATCCATTTTATCGATGTAGGACAGGGCGATAGCACATTTGTTGAGTTACCCCGTGGCGGAAATATATTGATTGATGTAGGCAGCCCAGCTGCGGCATTTCAGATTATTACGTATTTAAAATTGCTTGGTGTTAAGGAGATCAACCACCTAATTCTCACCCATCCGCATGATGATCATATTGGAGGTATTTTCGATGTAGTATCCGAATTCGAAGTTAACAATTTCTACGATAACGGTTTTAGCAATTTCAGCAGCACTCTGTACGGCGATTATATAAAGTCAGTTCGCAATAACCTTTCAAGGTACCATATTCTACAATCCGGGGAATCGCTATCATTCTATAATGTAAAAATAGATGTGTTAAATCCTTTACTTCCCCCAACGGGTAATGCAAATGAAGACTCTATTGTATTAAGGATACATTATGGAGAAATTATCATTTTACTGCCAGGGGATTTGGGAAAAACAGGGGAAAGACGACTCCTTAATCTTAATACTGAACTGAACAGCCAGATCATCGTTGCGAAGGCGCAACGGACTGAAGCCGAAGCTCGCGCGGCACTGATCAAACGCATGCTGAAAGAGAAGGGCGACGTCGCCGGAGCGGCGGACGTACTTAATTCGAACCTGATTCAGCGTCTCCTCGAACAG
>CAYFXR010000144.1:0-3041 GCA_964347155.1 uncultured Nitrospiraceae bacterium
GGGTCCAAGGGGGGAGGATTTATCTGTACAACTATTTGAAAAGATTACTTAAATTCTGCATTTATCGTGGCCGTCTTCCCTGCTACTGCTTCTACTTTCCCTAAAGTGATCTCACCAAAACCCTCATGCCATGCCCTAACCTCATATGATCCGGTTGGAATATCAGAAATGGAGAATTCACCTTTTTCATTGGTTACAACCGCATAAGGATGTTCAGTAACAAATACATATCCGAGCATCCAGGGATGAGAATCGCACTTTACCTCCATAATGCCGGGTCTCTTCATTTTCTTTGTTGCCATTGAGCCCTGATCAGGAAGCCCGAGATTGTATACGGTCTTTTTCTTTATATAAGAATGGACATTATGGAATACGGGATCGCTGTTTTTAATATCAATTTCATTTCCTTGAATGCTAACACTTACATGGGGTACAAATGCACACATTACGTTATCCACAAGTCCTTTATCCGTTGGAATTGCCTTCCCCGCTTTAATATCCGCAAGATACACGACTACATTTTTTATTTCCTTATTCCCGTTTATCAGGTACTTTCCCGCGGGAAGGGTGTTTCCACATAAATCTTGTTCAGAAGTTAACGTTAGGGTTTCATCCTTGGGAGGGTTGGAGCCAGCAAACACAGCCTTACCTGAAATATTTCCTCCGTTAGTTACCTCAATAACTTTATATTTGCTTTTCTTCTTCTTGGCATCAGCTGCGGTTGTGAAAGCAAGGCCGACCGCTAGGATGAGAAAGATAATAAATAGTTTTTTCATGATAAACCTCCTCTATTTTTTTATTTACCATCCTATTTTTTTAAATCTGTATGGCATTTTTTATGGTTGACTCAAGTTTCTTCAAATTAACCGGTTTGCATATGTAGTCAAATGCACCCTTTCGCATCGCATCAACCGCTGATTCAATGGAATAGAAAGCAGTAAGAAAAATCACCTTTATATTTTTATTCTCATCTCGTATTTTCTCGAGCAGCTTAAAGCCATCTATCTCAGGCATTTTAAGGTCACTTACGATAACGGTGATGTCACTGTGTTTATAGATTATCTTCATCGCTTCATTCCCGTTAGAGGCCTGATAGATTTTGAACTCATGCGAAAGGGCTCTTGCCAGGCCTTCACGGACAATTTTCTCATCCTCTACTATCAGAATAGAAGGTTGCATTTTCACATCAATCGAGCAGACTTGGTCATAAAAAAGCAAAAAATATGCCCAAAAAAGTGTAATGAAACGTAAGATCGCAATGAATGGATTAAGCACCTTGAAATAATTGAAAAAATACTCAATAACTTTGAAGTTGAACGAAAAGGATGTCTGAACTTTATTGATAAGATAATTTACCTGCATCAACAATTTGTAGATATAATGCCCCACTCACTCATGAGGAATCAATGTAACATATTGAAATAAATAGATTTTTAAAATAGACGCTGGTGCCCCATACTGGGACATTATTAGCACACTTTCCTTGACATTCATCCAAGGGTAAGATAATATAGACTTAAAGGAGCATCTATTCAGGAATGCCACTCACAGGCACTTTTTTCAATACCCTTCAGGGAAAGATATTTCTTATTACATCCTTAATAATCTGCAGCCTGGTAAGTCTATTATCTATTTTCGAACACAACTCGGACAAGAAAAATCTTTACGAGAGACAAGTTATTCATATGAAGGAGAATTCCTTTACCATCAGAAACAGCATTGAAAGGGCAAGAATTCCCCTGCTTGTTCAAGCCATCTTAGAAGATTATGCGGAAAATATTCTCAAACACAAGCATACTCAAGAGAGGGATACACATGATCCATTTGAAATCCCCCCGCATGAAATCCATGTTGTGAACACGGATAGTATCATTATGGCCAGCACAAGACCTGAATTAATAGGAATTCCCATAGAAGATGCCATACAGCATGAGGAAGAAGGCCTTAAAGATGTATTAGAGGGCAAAGCAACCTATTCGGTCGAACAAATGGAGCACTTAGGTGTTAAGGTGTTAGACGTTTCTGTGCCTCTTCGGGAGAATGGCAAAATCGTTGGGGCGCTTCATTATGTAGAGCCCTATTTGAAACTGGAGAAATTGATTAAGGAGTCGTTTATTCGACACTTTCTATTTGCCCTGATTATGATCATCTCCCTTAGTTTTATTATCAACCTTATTCTCACTAAAATGGTATCCAATCCTATAAAAGATCTGTCCAGGGCAATGGATGGTATTAGGTTGAAAGGACAAAGTAATGACATAGCAATATCTTCAAAGGACGAGATCGGCCGTCTTGCAAAATCCTTTAATGAAATGTCTAAAGCCCTGAGAGAAAGGGAAGAGGAACTGAAGGGTTACACGACATCACTTGAAGAGATTGTGAACGAAAGGACGAAGGAACTTCAGGAATCACATGCGCAACTTATTCAAACAGAAAGGCTGGTATCCATGGGCAAACTTGCCGGTTACATAGCCCATGAAATAAATAACCCCATCGGGATAATCTTTTCACGGGCTGAGTGTATCCTTATGGACGCGAAAGAGAACGAATATCCGGAGTTTTTAATCAAGGACATCGAGGTAATAAAAAAACATTCACACAGAATTGCAACCATTACTAAAGGCATGCTCACCTTCTCGAGGAAAGCTCCTGTAGTATTCAGCGATGTAGACATAAATGTGGTCATGGATGAAACATTATTACTGTTAGAAAGACAATTTTCCGTCAACAATATTGATATCCACAAGCACATAGAATGCGGCATGCCCAAGATACTGGGAAATCCAACCCAGCTTCAACAAGTATTTTTTAATATTCTCAACAATGCCATGGATGCGATGACGAAGGGGGGCGAAATCAGGATCCGGTCTCATTGCAACACTGACGGGATGGTACACATCTTCATATCCGACACTGGTCCTGGTATTCCGAAGGAGCATGTTGATAAAATTTTTGAGCCATTTTTTACAACAAAAAGAGAGAGCAAGGGTACGGGGCTGGGGCTTTCCGTAACATATGGGATCATAAAGGATCACAATGGC
>CAYFXR010000145.1:0-30154 GCA_964347155.1 uncultured Nitrospiraceae bacterium
GTTATACTGTATGCGATTCCTGCTTTTGGCGGGTATTTTGAGGAGCCGGAGACATCTCCTGTTTTGATGCACATTGCAGGCACGTTAACGATAGGAGGGGAGGCAGCGATGCCTGGTGACGAGGTGGCTGTCTTCAGACAGAGCGGCACATTAGTCGGTGCATTTGTGGTTGAGAAGAGCGGGATATTTGGAGACATGGCGATAACAGGAGACGATGAACTGACCGGGGAGCAGGAAGGAGCCCTGGAGGGGGAGTCCCTTGAGATAAGAGTGTGGCAGAGGTCAACGAACAGTGAGTATTCAGTAGTGATTTCCAGTCCTGTAAGAGGACAGGCAATATATGCTCCTTATTCCGGACCTGTGCTGCAGTTTGAAGGAGGGACATTCTACCTTCTCGATATAGAAGTTGCTGAGTAGGAAAGTAGGAAAATAGAATTGTGTATTACACCCACTATCCCGAGGAATCGGGATAGTGGGTTTCTGTAAGATTTTCTAAATTCGAACGTCTATTAGAGAAAGGAGGAAAGAAAATGAAAACAATGGAATTTCAATCGACACATCAAAACACTACTGCCACATCTCAAAACAAAAAAATCGGGGTGCCCTTGAAATTATTAGGCTCGATTTTTGTAATAATTACTGGCTTATTAATTTATTGGGCTACGGGACTCTATGATGCAGCAGAATCAACTGTTTTGAAAATTGGCTTAGGTGTTGTTATTACATGGTATTACCTGGTGACATTTCATGCCGGTTTAATGGTAGACGGTGATCGTTAACCCAAATTAAATGGATGGGAAATGTCATAAAAAAGGGCTCGGTGTTATCCCAAGCCCTTTTTAAGAAAATTTATGAAAGTTTTTTGAAAAATTTTCATCTATTAAGGTAAATGGAATAAGAAATTCTTTATACGTATAGGAAATTGGAATAAAAACCCCGCTGTCTTTTTGTTAGGGACAGCGGGGTTTTATTGAAATACTGAAAGCTTTTGATTTCAGAAAATATTAGTCTGTTTTCTTTTTCCTGAACAGGAGCAAGCCCGGAATACCGCTGCCAAGGAGCAATAATGTGCCGGGTTCTGGAACAGACCGTGAAGATGGCTTAACCTGATCCAAGGAAATGGTCCCCTCCCCAAACGGAAGCTGGTCCATCCAGATATCAGCTCTAACACCCTTTACCGTATAATTTGTTACAGCTTCAGCAGCTAATGTATCAATGATGTTTGTATAAGCATTCTCATTCCAGACATCTTCGGCGATTGGCGTTGCTGTACCGTTAAAGAAAACGCGATCTACCCCAGCGATATTGTCGTAAACTGTAATGTAGAGATTTGCATAAAGATTGCCCCCAAAAGCTGAAAATGATGGAGATATCTGAGCTGAATAGGAATCAACATTCTGCCAATCTGCCATAGCGCTTAAGTCCGGCGAGTTAAAAGAGACGATGACAAAGTTATCATCCAGAGTTAATAAAGGAAACAGATTTGTACCCAGAAAACTTATATAAGCACTCCCATTATTATCAACAGGGTCAGCTCCAATCGGATTTGGATAATTGTTTGTGTTTATCCAGCCAGTAAGTCCACCTGGATCAATAGTTCTTGTCGTAGTTGGCGTTGTATCTGTGTCAGCAGCAATAATTTGGTAAGTCCAGCCCTGATTTGTACCGTCATTGAAATCAAAAGTCATGGAATATGCAGAGGTGAATAAGAATAAAGAAGCTGAAACTAATAAAATAATTAACCACTTGTCCCGCATTTAATTGTTACCTCCTTTGTTTTTATTGTTGTATTAAGCAGTAAGCAAATTTCTTGCCAATATGATAACTATATTATTTTATTAAATAATTTATTAAAAAATGAGTTTTTAATGTAAATTATTTCGACAAAATGTTAAGTTTATAAACTAAATACATAGCTTTTTTGAGTAACATAATGAATAAATATAAAAAATATTTTTAAAATTCAAATGGATAGCTAAATGTTAATTAAATTGACATAATGTTAATTATATCGACATATCTTTTAAAATTTATTTTCTTTTTATAAAAAATGAACTTGAATACCCCGTTTTGTAAACGGGGATGAAAAGTTCTCATTTCAAATCTCCCCCTTTGAAAAAGGTCGGAATCGACTCGTAACGAGGAGATTAACCCTGAACCCCTACCGGTACAGGGTTAAGGGGGATTTTATAATTATAGCTTTTATAAATCCCCCCGCACCCCGTACAGGGGCATTGCCCAAACGGCGAAAAGCCGCTTTGCGCCTCGCCGTTTTACACGGGGCTCTACGCCCCCCTTTACTAAAGGGGAAGAATATATAGTTGAACAGTCGTTAATAAAATATTTTCCTTTTTGAACCCCCCCCTTACAGGGGGGGGAGCTTTACTTAATCAATAATTATCCCCGCATTTTCTCTTTATCATTTTGTAAAAGAATTTTTTTTTGCAAGATTTTTTCATTTCCCGCGTCTATTAGGGTAAGAGGTAAAAAGTAATAAAAAGGAGACGAGGTGAACGAAATGACAAGCATAGCCCTGAAACAGCCGATCAGATTAGTCTTACAGCATCATTTGAATAGTCTGCATGTTTACAGCTTTCTATGCCGCTTAAATATTGACAGAAAAAAGGCAATGAAAACCGCGAAAGTATATGAACGAGTTGTTCATATCTTTTTGTATTCCTGAAAACAGGGGGATAAAATTATTTATCTCTTGCAACCATGCAAAAGATACGTTATTAATGATGAAATCCTCCATGTATTCATTATGTAAATATTTCTCAGTAGTTTCTTTTTCTTCACATATATAGCTACAGAGTTCCCAGCCTTGTTATTCATTTTTTCTTAATTTTTATCAGAAATCCAAAATTTCTTTGCAAGGATTCGAGAGCTTCTTCGTCTATTAGGGTAAAAGGATAAAAAATACTACAAATCAAAAGAAAGACGGGAGGCTTAAATGAATAGCAATAATGAACACAAGAGAAACTCAAGATTGGCTGAGGTATTTATGAAACTGAGAGAAGAAGTGACAGCCATAATTGAAGAAGGCAGGCATACGGGGCTTGGATCCGAGATAATTGTTGACAAAATATTCGGAAAAGCAGTTGTTGATAAAGAAATTGTTGTTGAGGAAGATAAAACGGCAGAACGTCCCGTGAGTATAAAAGAGATCGTTCTCATAGCCCAAAAAGCTGTTGAGCAGGCCGCTTATGAAGGAGTGTTTATTATCTTACCATCAGGGGAAAGGATTATAAGGAAAAGAAATTTTAATTAAGAATGTGTGGACAGTGAATAATGTATAAAAACATGTCTGCAAAAAAGGAGGAAAGCAAGATGAAGATGCTGGTTAGGTATGTAATAATCATTTCCATTTCTCTGATATTTTTAGTTCCGGTTCTGGGTTATGGAGATGACAATTCAAGATTTTACGGTATCCATAGTTACACGATGGATGTCGGAAGTTGCACGTTGGAAGGGGAACTCACTATAGGGGATGATGAGGACATGATAGGTGAAGAAGACTATCTATACATTCCCTCAGGCGGGGATTATGTTGAATACGAGGGAACAGATCAAAATAATGATCCCTTTATCGATACTGTTCTGATTAATGATAACGAAATATATTGGAACAGGGCAGGGCAGTGGCATGAAGAGCCGTCCAGGGGGTGGACACAACGTTTCACGATAACATTTTCGAGTGACTATAAGGACGCTGCGATAGAAGGGTATTCAACGAACGATGATTTTTATGATGAATGTAAGGGTGAATTAACAGGGGGTATTCTTAAGTTAGCAGCCCCGGTAGAGAGCAGGAATATTCTCGGTAAATACAAAGGGAAAGGGTCGATGACGTTAAAAAGATGCGATGATCCTGATGATAATGGAAGATACGGGTTCAAGGCTACGGTCGATATTACGGAACAGCACGGAAACTCATTCTCTGGCAAGACAGTCTTGAAAGCCAGAGCAGGAGGCAACAAAGTCAAGGAGATAGGACAATTTCAGGGAAGCATGAGGAATGGGGGCAGGGTGAGCGGTACCATCACATCTGATTTGTATGTAAACGGTTCCTGGGACAGCCATTCCAGGGGAAATTTCAAGGGCAAGATAAGGGGTAAAAAGCTTGTTGTTACATATTCTGCAAGGAATACAAGGGGAGACTCCTGTATTTCAAAAGGGAAGATAACTGCCAGCCTGGTAAAGAGGTATACACCTTCGCCTGATCCGGAACCAGACTATTACACCCTGACTGTTAACATGAGCGGCAGTGGAGCGGTTACAAGCAGTCCGAACGGTATCAACTGTGGCAATGATTGTTCCCAGAATTATAGCAGCGGTACTTCAGTAACCTTAACCGCTTCACCTACAAGTGGCTGGATCTTCAGCAGCTGGAGTGGCTGTAGCAGCACATCAGGAAATAAGTGTTATGTAACAATGAATTCCAATAAGAATGTGACAGCGACATTTACAGTATCTCTTCCCAGTATGTCAATAACGATAACGTCTCTTCCTTCGACGGATAATGACGGAAGCTACACCTTGAAATGGACCTGCAGTGGACTTTGTCCTTCTAACTTTTCGATAAAGGAATCCGGCGCGGCCAACAATACTTACACTTACTATGTCTCGGGCAATGAAGGAGGAACTTATTCAAAGGACTTCAGCGGCAAGTCAAACGGCACGTATTGTTACAAAGTCGGGTCGGGCTCAATCTTGAGTTCTCAGAAGTGCGTGACTGTCAGCATATCGTCTCAACGTATTTTGTGGGTTATCAACGATCTCGACCACAAAACATACACGAACAGAGATGGCACGTATGACTGGGGAAAATGGAATCAGGTTCTCTGGTTACGTATTGCTTCAACGATGGACGGATTATACAACGTCCAGAATGAGAGACTGACAAAACGCGAGTCGCTTTACAATTCCAATATTGAACTGATGGATTCGATTGATCCGCTTTATAGGCAGACCGCGAGTTCCAATTCCCGTGAGTTTGATGTAAGCATGTACGGAAACACATACTATGTCTTGATCCAGTTGGGATGGTGGGACTATGAAGCGTATATGAATGATTTCGGTGGGTGTAACTGCTGGAGGAAACATGCGACAGCATCAATAGACTGTAATGGAAACGCGCAGTCAAGCAAATTTGTGATACTGGAGATCAATCATACAAGCGGAAGGCATGATATCCATTTAAGCGAATGGATACCGGACTACGCCAGTTGGACCGGAAGATACTGTCAGTGATGCGAAAGTGTATATAAAAAAGGGGGATGATGTTCCCCCTTTTTATTCCTAATTTACTATTCAAAACGTCCAACGCACAAACACGCATTCTGCCCGCCGAAGCCGAAGGAATTGGAGAGGGCAAACCTGTGTTTCACTTCTCTGGCTTCATTGGGGACATAATCAAGATCACATTTCGGGTCGCGGAATTCGTAGTTGATCGTTGGCAGGATAACCGAGCGGTTGATTCCGGCAAGTGTCAGGATGCATTCAATTGCCCCTGCTGCCGCTATTGTATGGCCGAGCATTGATTTATTTGAACTGACGGGAATCTCTTTTGCCCTTTCTCCGAATACCTCCTTTATAGCGCGTGTCTCCGTCATATCGTTTTGCTGCGTTGAAGTTCCATGTGCATTAATATAATCAATGTCATCCGGGTTAAGTGATGCGTCTTCTATGGCTGCTTTCATTGCTATTATTGCACCGAGTCCTTTAGGGTGTGTATCAGTAATGCGATAAGCATCAGCTGATGATCCATACCCCGGGAGTTCTCCAAATATTTGAGCACCCCTGGATTGTGCATGCCCTAACTCTTCCAGGATTACCGCTCCGGCGCCTTCTGACATGACAAAGCCGTTTCTTTTCCGGTCAAAAGGCCTCGATGCCTTCTGAGGTTCGGTATACTTTTCAGACAATGCCTTTAATAAAACAAATCCGGCCATGCCTACGAAATCTAATGTCGCCTCACAGCCACCTGCAATCATTACATCACATTTTCCATCCTTAATTAATCCGGCTGCTTCACCGATGGCATGAGCGCCTGCTGCACATGCTGATACCATTGAAAGGGTGGGGCCTTTGCAGTTAAAAAGAGTTGCAAGCAAGCTCGTTGCAGCATCGGGTTTTCTCCGAAAAAAGTTGAGGTACGGATACCCACCTGCTTTCATCAGACCTTTTAAGTCCCAATGCCCGTGTCCATCAGAAAATCTGTGTAGAAATTGCATGTCTTTAACAGACGGATTGTCGCCGTGTGAACCAAGGGCAACCCCGATATTGTTGCGGTTTTCGATTTCGTCCAGTTTTGCCTGTTGTGCAGCCTCTGAGGTTGCAACCCTCATGAGTCGTAAGCTACGGGATGAGAATTTTCTCAGCTTTTGATCTGTATCCTGTTCAAATTCTTCAAGCCATGTATTGTTAATTTCACCGCCGATCTGGCAGGGTAATCCGCTCGTGTCAAAAGAGGTGATGTAATCTATCCCGGAGACCCCTTTACTGCAGTTTTTAAATGTTTCTTCTGTATTTTTACCGGAAGGGGTAATCATCCCGAACCCGGTGATCACAACCCTTCGTTGAGATAATCGGGCAGGCATCTTAGAATATTTTTTTCTCTTCCTGAACGTTTGTTAACCACTCTTTCGTGAGATCATCTCCATTGGTAAAAGTGGCGTGTTCGCCGCACGAGCCACACTTGATGCGAATTTCATTATCAGATTGCCATGCCGAGTTTCCGCAGTGAGGGCATTTTTCAGGCGTGCTGTCGAGGATATCCATGACACCTCGTGCTATTGATTGTACGGTGATAAGAGTGGGTACCTCATCCATATCCATTCCGGGTTTTAAATCGGGCATATTCTCTTCAAAACGAATCTTAAGTAAATCGATCGCCTTTTCTGTCAATTGACCGTTTTCATCAATGGCGGATCCTTCACCGAACATCTCCTCTATGTGTTCAAGCACAAAGTGACGTGCCATTTTAATTCCAAAGGCCTGCTCTAATCTATAATTAATATCGAGGAAATCCAGGGATTCAGCCCCCAGATCATTTATCAAAGACGTTCCCGGATGAATAGAGTTTTCATCAACCCTCAGCGTTTCCACGATAGCCTTTTTCAGTTCTGTAAATACCTTCTCTTCCGTAATTATATTTTGACTCATCATACCTCCTAAAACCAATTATATTTATTTGATATTTTATTAGAGCACATTTCTATATTCACTGTTTCTAATAATGTGTCCTAACCGGGTGATCGAAAAAGTGCATTGCTTAGTCCTTTGTCAATGACAATTGTCTGACCGGTTATCCCTCTGCTTGCGCTACTGCACAGGAATAACACAACGTCTGCTATTTCGTCAGGATCCACAAAAAAATCATCAGGTAGCCTGTCAATATGTTCCCAGTATTGACGTAAGATCTTAAAGGAATCAGTTTTTACAATACCCCCGCAAACTCCATTTACTGAGATATGTTTCTCTCTCAGGCTTTCCGCACAGTCTCTCACTACAGACTCCATTGCAGCCTTCATGCTTCCGAGTGGGTATGCAGGGTTATAAAAACGGCTCCCGAGACTTGATATAAATACTATCTTTCCGCCGGCTTTCTCCATCAGAGGTACAGCTTCCTGAATGCAAAAGATGTTGCCTAAATAGTTGGTATCTACCAGCTGCCGTAATTCCCGTTCAAAAAGCTTTTCAATCGGTTTAAACGGGGTCTTGGCGGCATTAAGGATAAGGAAATCCAGTCGTCCAAATTTTTCGTTTATATCGGCAAATAATTTTCTTACTGAATCCTTTACTGCGATATCAGCTTGTATCATTACTGTCCGACGTCCCATGACTTTGATTTCTTCAAATAATTTTGCAGCCTGAGCCATAGAGGAGCCGCCTGCTTTTCGGTAATTTACGACAATATCAGCACCTGCAAGGGCGAATTTTCGTGCGATCGCATTACCGATTCCCCTTGAACTTCCTGTTATTAAAGCAACTTTGTCTTTTAAAATGTGCACAATCCGTCTATTTTAAAAAAAACATGGTTTTTAGTAAACCTGTGGTGGAAATTATGTTAACTAAATTGAGCGATTTTTGTTACGAAATTCTCATGAGTATTGAAAATACATGTTCTAGCGGAAAGATATAACTACCTATATCTCTCTAATATTAAAGATAAGAAGTTTTTCATGAAAAAAATTTATAAAGGTATCGTTGACTTGCAACATGAATCGTCAATCCTTTAAATTGAATACTATAGTTAGGTAAAGAATTCAAGGGATATATGGTTCAAAGTAGTTCAATAATGGTTCAATCTAGTTCAAGATTGTTCCATGTGGGTTTACAACGTGAACCAATAAGAAGATTTATTTACAACTTTGAACAATTTTGAACTAAATCAATTTGAATTCGTGATCCCTTATTTTTATAACCAGTGAGGAATGTATGAAGAAGATAGTTATCCTTGGCGCAGGGACAGGCGGAACCGCCGTTGCCAATAAACTGAGAAAGGCATTGTCATATGATGACTGGGAAATTACCGTTATAGACAGGGATGACAATCATGTGTACCAGCCCGGTCTTTTGTTCGTGCCTTTTGGGCTTTGCACGGTAAACAGACTGATAAGGTCAAGAAAAAAGTATATATCCGACGGGATAAATTTTGTTATTGATCCAATTACTCGGGTCAATCATGAAATGAACAGGGTTGAGACAGAAGGCGGAAACTTTCAATACGACTGGCTGATAATCGGCACAGGTTGTCGTCTGGCACCGGAGGAAAATGAAGGTCTCTTAGATGAATGGGGCAAAAATGCCTTTTCATTTTATTCCGCTGAGACCGCAGCACAACTTAGCCATGCTATGGCAAATTTTAATAGTGGAAAATTGGTTATGTGTGTCGCTGAATTGCCATTCAAATGCCCGGTAGCACCAATTGAATTTGTTTTCCTGGCAGATTGGTATTTCAGACAGAAGGGTATACGCGATAAAATTGAAATCCACCTGTCTACTCCTTTCCCCAAATGTATGCCCAACTGGCCAAAAGGATCAGTGATTTTGGTAGAAGAGGCAGAGAACAAAGGGATATCATTGTCTACTGACTTCGCTCTCTCAGAGGTTAACAAAGAGGGAAAATACGTTGCATCCTTTAATGGTCAGAAGATAGATTATGATTTGCTAGTGATTGTGCCTACGAATGTGGGCGATGATGTGGTAGTTGAATCAGGCCTTGATGATGGCAGTACGTTTATTCCAACTCACAAACATACCTTAAAGGCTTTGAATCATAGAAATATATATGTAATTGGGGATGCGACAAACATACCTACTTCAAAGGCAGGGTCTGTAGCACATTATGAAGCTGATGTAATTACTCATAATCTTTTAAGTGAAATCAAGGGAAAGGAACCCGACCCGATATATGACGGTCACTCAACCTGTTATATTGTTTCAGATAAGGGCAAATCCTATCTTGTTGATTTTAATTATGATACCGAGCCGTTATTCGGTAAATACCCGATCCCGTTTGTCGGTCCGTTTTCCCTTTTAAAAGAGACGAGGATGAACTGGTACGGGAAATTATCGTTTGAGTGGTTGTACTGGAATGTCTTACTGCCTGGGAAAAATATGTTTCTCCCCCCTACGCTTGTCAAGACCGGAAAAAGAGAATCTGCATTCTGATACAAAGGCATTACCCCGATAATGCAGATTCGATTCGACCCCAATAAATTTATTAAAAACATAATTTGAATACCACTCATACCTCCCCCTTTGAAACACCCCCATTCCCTCCTTACCCCATTTTCTAAAAGTTCGAATCGGCTCCCTGAACGAGTATCGGTACTATAATCAATGTTAATCTTTACTGATGTTCTGAGGGGAGAGGTATTTTCGGTATGTTGATATTTTAATTCTTCTGAATTAAAGTAGCAGAATAATCAAAAACTTCAAAGAAAAAAGAGGTCGGAATGTTTATTATTAAAAAAATAATTTCTCCATTCCTGTTTCCATTGCCTTTGATTCTGTGGATATCTTTCATCGGTTTATTCCTGTTGTGGTTTACAAAGAAACAAAAGACCGGAAAAGTTTTCGTTTCAGTTGGTGTATGTTTAATGTTGCTGTTAAGCTCTAATTTTATTGCACGTCCACTCCTAAGAACTCTTGAAAAAGAGTACCCCCTTCACCGTACTCAACTTTCTCATGAAGCCTGTACGACAGATGAGGGATATCAGGTTAAGTTTGTTGTCGTTCTTGGCGGTGGACATATCTCGGACAAAAATCTGCCCTTCACCAGCCAATTAAACAGGAATACAACGGTTCGCTTGATGGAAGGAATCCGGCTTTATCGAAAATGTATCGGAAGTAAACTTATTTTATCTGGTGGCAGTGTATTTGATCCGACTGCTGAAGCAGAAATTATGGCACAAATTACTAAGGAACTCGGGGTAAATCATAATGATATCATTACCGAGTCTTTATCAAAAGATACGAATGATGAAGTTGAACTCATAAAGCCTGTTGTGAATAATGACCATTTTATTTTAGTAACTTCTGCGGCTCATATGCCCCGGTCAATGGCAATGTTCAGGAAGCGTGGAATGAATCCGGTTGCTGCTCCTACTGACCATCTGGCCAAGAGTACAGAGAACGTAAACCCTTTTTCATTTTTTCCAGACGCTGACAGTCTCCAGAAATCAGAAAGGGTTTTTTATGAGAATATGGGGCTGGTTTGGGCCAGAATCAGAGGGCAAATATAATTTAATCCACTATTTATTTCCTCAAAAGCTGATAACTTGGCTGGTTCTTGACAGTTTAAGAAACATATCCATCCCCTTAAGCTCTGCTGTTGGAATTAAATTTTCCGCAGTCAATCCCCTGACTTCAAAACATGGTTTACAGACATAGATTTTTACGTCCTGTCCAATAAGGAAGTCCATGGAGGCACTCAGCGGAGGTGGCCCGATAGGGACTACTTTAGGATACATTTCTTTTTTTGCAAGTAATACTGCGTCATGGAAAAGAAACATGGTCACATCCAGTCCTTCTGATTTTGCTACCATTGCACAGGCAAAGGCAAGCCCGGCCCTTGTTGGATCAGTCGGCCCCCATGTTGTGTGAATAAGAACCTTATCCATTTTCATTCCTTCCCTAAACCTCCTCAACCTTAACTGCAATAATCGGGGCTTCGCCGTTTGACGAAATGTGTGTAAGCGTATTTATCTTTGCATGAGGAAAATGTGAAGGTACAAAGACCGTCCCCTTTGGAACTTCTTCAGATACATTGGCCTTTAGATATACGGAACCCTCCTTGGATGTTACCTTGACATGAGTATTGTCCAAGATTCCATAATTATGAGCATCTTCCTCATTTATTTCAAGCAATGACTCAGAGACTACGAGGTTAAGCGATTCGGACCGTGTTGACATGCTGCCTGAGTGATGAAGTATATCCCTCACCACAAGACCTATCGGGTATTCATTATCAGGTTCTTGATGAGGCTTATAATAGACAGGGTTAAAGCGGAAACCGGAAATGTCGTCTTTTGGTTTGGATGAGTGACGTATATCAGGCAGTGAATGTATTTCCTCTGAAATGTTAGCAAGATTTCTGATTTTAAGGTCATGTCCCATTGTTAACGCAAGGTTTCTCAGTATCTGCCAGTCTGGCAGGGAATGACCAGGGGGGTCGACCACTTTATATGTCTTCTGTGTGGTTCCTGTGGCATTGATAAAGGTGCCGTCTTTTTCCGCCCAACTGGAGGCTGGCAAAACAACATGTGCTAATTTTGCTGTGTCTGTGAGAGCGATGTCCTGTACTATTAAAAAGTCTAATGCCTTTAGCCTGTTGACTATCTTTGAGCTGTCAGGAAAAGTAATAACAGGGTCTTCGCCCATGATGTAAAGAGCATTTAGTGAATCAGGTTTATAGAGCATTTCGAGAGATCCCTTCCCAGCTGTCTTTAAAGAGGTATATCCAGGCCCTATATTCTGGCTTATGCCCATTTGATAGAGACCGTACGTATTTGAGTATTCAGCAGGAATCTGCAGGGTATCTGGTTTGTCGCCAAGCAGGATAACCAGGTTTGCGGCAGCGAGAACAATGTCCGAGCCTTTGGCATTTTCTGAAATACTAAGTGACAGAGCAATCATCCTGTCCTTCGCATTGGCAAATGTCTCCGCAGCGGTTGTAAGCTCTTCAGCACTAATTCCTGTGATTTTGGCAACCTTCTCCGAAGTGTAATCTTTTAATGCTGTCTTAAGTGATGAAAACCCCTGGACTTTTGATACCTTCTCTTTGTCAAACATATTCTTTTCAATTATTATTTTCATTATCCCGTTCAGTAGGGCGACACCCGTCCCCTGTTGTATCGTGAGCCACTGTGAACTATGCCTTGTTAATTTTGTGTTTCTGCTGTCGGCAACGATTACCTGTGCACCTTCCCTTCCTGCCTGGAGAATATTAAGTCCGAAGACAGGGTGTGAAATGCTCAAATCTGACTCGACAACTAATATAACTTCTTTATTAAGGGGTGATTTTATGTCAATACAGTGACTCTTTTGACCAAATGACATCTCCCATGCTTTCTCAACGCTGGCATAACCAAAGGCAGCAGATGAATCAATATTATGAGAGCCGATAACATTCCTCATGAACTTTTGTAAGAGATAATTGTCTTCGTTAGTGCATCTCGGCGAACCGATTGCCCCTATGGAATCCGGTCCATGGGCGTGAAGGATGGCATTAATATTCTTGGCAATAAAGTTCAGTGCCTCATCCCAGGGTACTGGTACGAGTTCGACCCCTATTTTCATCAAAGGTGTTTTTAGACGGTTTTCGCTGTAGATATAATCAAACCCGAATCTGCCCCTGCCGCACAAATTGCCTTCACTGACGCCAACATCTGTTTTCCCTCTCGACCTCAGGATCTGCCCTTCTTTTATTCCTAATGTGAGGGTGCAGCCGCAGCCGCAGAACGGACATATTGTGTCTTTTTCTTCAAGGAACCACACGCGTCCCTTGAATTTGAAGGGTTTGCTCAGAATTGCCCCTGTAGGACATGTATCAATACACTGACCGCAAAAATCACAATCGAGTATTTCTCCAAATGCCGGCTGGACAACCGTGGGGAATCCTCTACCGATGAGACCAAGTGCTCCTCTGCCCTGATGTTCCTCGCAAATTCTTACACATTTACCGCATAGGATACACCTGTTTGAACTTAGTTCTATTAAGGGACTCCTGACATCGGGCCTCACATCTTTTCTGCGCCTTCTAAATCTCCCTTCAGGTTTGCCATACTCGTAAGCTATGTCCTGCAGGTCGCACTCACCTGCCTTGTCGCATACAGGACAGTCAAGGGGATGGTGGACTAAAAGAAGCTCTAATACTGTCTGCCTGTATTTTCTGAGCACAGGTGTGTCTGTCTTTACAACCATTCCGTTTTCAGCAGGGCTTGAACATGCTGCAAAAAGTCTTCTTTGACCTTCAACCTCAACAATACACAGTCTGCACCCTCCATAGGGTTTAAGTCTTTTGTCATAGCAGAGGTTCGGTATTTTTATGCCGTTTTTCAGGGCAGCCTGAAGGATTGTGCTGCCTTCATCTGTTGCAATTTTTTTACCATTTACTGTCAGCTCTATCATTCTGCCCCTCCTTTTCCTTTTCGTGCCCATGTTGGTAATTCAATAAATTCTGATGGATCACCCTCAAATTTGGCAGGGAGAACTTGTATGGAGTTGAACTTGCAGCCATCGTAGCAACTTCTGCATTGTACACATGCCTCCTGAATAATCCTGTGGGGTTTTTTCTTCTCACCGATAATGGCCTGTGAAGGACATGCCCTCCGACAGACACCACATCCCGTACACAGCTTTTCAATGATATGAAATGAGCAGAGGTCACGGCATATACCGGCCTTGCACCAGTGGTCCTTTATGTGGGATTCATACTCATCCTTGAAGTATCGTATGGTTGAGAGCACAGGGTTTGGCGCTGTCTGTCCAAGACCGCAAAGAGATGTTGAAATGATGTCCTTAGACAGATCCTGAAGTGTCTCTATATCACCTTCTTCTCCTTTACCTTCCGAGATGTCCGTTAATATGTCAAGCATTATTTGTGTACCAACCCTGCATGGCGGACACTTGCCGCATGATTCTTCTGCCGTGAATTCCAGGAAAAATTTTGCCATGCCAACCATACAGTTGTTGTTATCCATGACCACCATACCCCCGGAACCCATGATAGCGCCGGTCTTTACAACGTCTTCGTATGTGACGGGAGTGTCAATCATGCTCTCGGGTATACAACCTCCGGAAGGACCTCCCATCTGAACGGCCTTAAATGTCCGTCTTTTAGCCTTGATTCCGCCGCCTATATCATATATAATTTTTCTGAGGGGAATACCCATTGGAACCTCCACGAGGCCAACATTGTTTATCGCGCCTGTCAGGGCAAAGACCTTTGTCCCCGGACTCTTTTCTGTACCGAGGCTTCTGTACCACTCAGCACCGTTTAAGATAATCTGCGGGATACCCGCAAGGGTCTCAACATTGTTTAACACGGACGGCTTATCCCACAATCCTTTATGTGCCGGAAAAGGAGGCCTCGGTCTGGGCATGCCACGCCTTCCCTCAATGGAACGCATCAGAGCCGTTTCCTCACCGCAGACAAATGCACCTGCACCAAGATATATAACGAGATCGAAGTCGAAACCGCTATTGAGAATATTCGTTCCGAGAAGTCCCATTTCTTTTGCCTGGTCGATTGCAAGCTGAAGCCTTTTTACCGCCAGGGGATATTCTGCCCTTACGTAGATGACCCCCTGGCTTGCACCTATGGCTTTTGCACCTATAATCATACCTTCAATCACGGAGTGCGGATCCGCCTCCATAATTGACCTGTCCATAAATGCCCCTGGATCTCCTTCATCACCGTTACAAAGCATGAATTTTTGATCTGCCTGAGATTTCGAAGCAAATTCCCATTTTAAGCCTGTGGGGAAACCTGCGCCGCCCCTGCCCCTGATGCCTGAATCCTTTACAACTTTTATTATTTCTTCAGGTGTCATCTCAGTAAGGGCATTTGCAGCGGCCATATACCCATCCCTCGCAATGTATTCTTCAATCTTCTCGGGATCAATAAGACCTTTATTCCTGAGCGCCCTTAGTACCTGATGTTTGAAGAACGGGATTTCGCTCATAACAGGAACAGCTTTTCTTTTTGCAGGCGGTTTATACAGAAGTCGCTGGACGAGTCTTCCTTTCAGGAAATGCTCTTCAACAAGATGCGGTATATCTTCGGGTTTTAAATTTTGGTAAAAAATTTCGTCAGGAAAGACTGCAAGCGTAGGACCGTTGGCACATAAGCCGTTGCAACCTGTAAGGATAAGTTCTATCTCTTTTTCGAGTCCCCTTTTATGCAGTTCTTCTTCAAGAACTGTCTTTATCTCTAAGGAACCAGCGGTTACACAACCCGTACCAGCACACACCATAAGATTGAGACGCTTTTGCTCGGACATAATCTAAAATCCTCCCAGAGTAATTTAAAAAGATTGTAATTATACAGCCACGCTACGAGTCGCAGACAGATTTGTTTATTCTCGTTATTCTCTATCCTCTACATTTTATTACGTGAATCTTCGACACGATTCTTATATTATTGAATCCCTTTGCACATTTTCAATCTTCACTGCATCCAGACGGCTGCACGTATTTGCGGAGAAATGAGTAAGCTCATTTATCATTCCAGAGGGGAAGTGAACAGGAGTGGAAACCACTCCCTCAGGTACTGCATCTGTGACCTTTGCCCTGAGATAAACTGACCCCCTTCTCGATGTAATTTTAACGTGACTTTCGTTAGTGATAGCATGTTTTTCGGCATCTTTTTCATTTATTTCCAGGAAAGGTTCTGCCTGAACCAGCCTCAATGCCTCTGACCTTGCGGATATATTTCCCGAGTGCTGAAGCACATCCCTTGTAACAAGGGCGTATGTATACTCGCTGTCACAGATTTCCTCAGGTTCATAAGGAGTCGGACGAAATGTAAGCTTTGGTTCCTTTCTGGTTTCCTTGCTCTTTTGAGAAAGAAAGTCTTTCACCTCTTGTGTAAGGTTCTCAAAATTTTTTGCTCCCATGTTGCTTCCCATAATTAATCCCAGGTTTCTGAGTATCTGCCAGTCCGGGAGGCTTTCACCTGTTGTCTCGACTACCTTTCGGATTTTCTGGCTCAGACCCTCTGAATTCATAAAGCTCCCTTCAATTTCTGCCCAGCTGCTAGCAGGCAGGACAACATTTGCCAATTCTGCCGTTTCGGTCATGGCTATGTCCTGAACAACAAGAAAATCGAGTGATTTTAATGTCTCTGTTATTTGTCTCGTATTGGGCATATTAACTATCGGGTCTTCTCCCATGATATAGAGAGCCTTGAGAGCCCCTGGCTTATAGAGCATATCTGATGCCCCTTTGGCACCATCTGACGGCTTTATGCCCGCTTCAAGCAAACCGTAAGTATTACAGTACTCTGATAATATTTGAAGGGACGAAGGATCCTCTCCGAGAAGGATAAGGAGATTTGATGCTGCGAGGGCTGATGATAGTCCCTTGTTATTTTCGGAGATGGAGAGGGTCATGACTAAAAGTTTTTTGGAGGCCTGAGCAAAGGTCTCGGCTGCTTCTGTGACTTCTTCTTGAGTTAGGCCGGTAATCTCCGAGACTTTGTCCGGAGTGTACTCTTTTAGCATCGTCTCAAGAGCAGGAAAACCCTCAATTTTTGAAATATTTTCTTTATTAAAAAGACCCTTATCAATTATTATCTTCATCATGCCGTTTAAAAGGACTAGTTGTGTGCCTGGTTTTAACTCGAGCCATGTATTGCTGAACCTTGTGAGTTTTGTTTCTCTATAGTCAGCGACCATAAGGTGAGAGCCTTCCCTTTGTGCCTGGAGAATATTAAGTCCGAATACAGGATGGGTTATGCTTATGTTCGACTCAAGGACAAATATGACACCCTTCCCGAGAGGAGATGTGAGGCTTGCCGGATTGTTGCTGATACCGAATGAGAGAGAAAATGCCTCAAGTGCATTCATATACCCAAAGGCTTCGGATGAGTCTATATTTTTACTTCCTAATCCTGTCTCCATAAACTTTCTCAGCATGTAGTTGTCTTCGACCGTGCATCTTGGTGAACCGATAGCTCCGATTGATTCAGGTCCATGGGCTTTTTTGATTGCATTAAGACTCTTTGCGATATGAGCGAGTGCCTCTTCCCACGATACCCTTTTGAATTCTTCACCCTCTTTTATTAAAGGTGTTTTTAAGCGATTTTCATTATAGATATAATCAAAGCCAAACCTGCCACGCCCACAGAGATTACCATCCGTTATTCCTACAGCTTCCTTACCTACTGCTCGCAAAATTTTTCCTTCCCTTATTCCTAATGTGAGCGTACAGCCGACACCGCAGAAAGGACATATATTCTTTCTTTCATCGAGAAACCAGGACCGCGCCTTGTATTTATATGACTTGCTGATTAGTGCTCCTGTAGGACATATATCAATACACTGACCGCAATAATCACACTCAAGTATTTCACTAAAGGCAGGTTGTACCACTGAAGGGAATCCCCTGCCCATGATACCCAATGCTCCTCGGCCCTGATGTTGAGCGCATATCCTTACGCATTTTGCGCAGAGGATACATCTGTTCGAAATAAGCTCTATTAACGGCCCCCTTATGTCAGGAGGGGCGTGTTTTTTTTCTCCTATAAAGCGTGTATCAGGTTTTCCGTATTCAAAGAACAGGTCCTGAAGTGCGCACTCGCCGGCTTTGTCACATTCGGGACAGTCAAGGGGATGGTGGACAAGGAGGAATTCTAATACGGATTGACGGACTCTTCTCACTCTCGGGGAGTTTGTGTGTATCACCATTCCGTCTTTAGCAGGATGTCCGCATGAAGTTGCAAGCTTCCTGCCTCCTTCTATCTCAACAACACACATCCTGCAACCGCCATAAGGTTTGAGTCTTTTGTCAAAACACAGATTTGGTATCTTTATCCCATTTTGCTGGGCAGCTTTTAAAACAGTAGTTCCTTTTTCTACTGAAAATTTTTTGCCATCTATGGTTAATTCTATCATTCTGCTCCCCCTCTTGTATTCCTTAACGTATTGTACTATTCCTTAACCAATTCCAGTGGGTTACCTTTATAATGGGCTGGTCCGACTATTATTGATTTGAACCTGCAGGTATCAAAACAGTTTCTGCACTGTACACATACTTCCTGGATAATCCTGTGAGGTTTTTTCTTCTCACCAATAATTGCTTTGGACGGACACCCCCTCATACAGGCGCCGCATCCGGTGCAGACCTCTTCATTGATAAAAAATGTACTCAGTTTGCGACAGTTACCAACACGGCACCAATGATCTCTTATGTGGGATTCATATTCATTGCGGAAGTACCGTATTGTAGTAAGCACAGGATTCGGAGCTGACTGTCCCAGACCACAGAGCGATCCATCAATGATATCATGGGAAAGTTCTTCAAGAATATCTATGTCCCTTTCTTTTCCACGGCCTTCTGAAATGTCAAGCAGTTTATCATTCATGATTTTTGTTCCAACCCTGCATGGCGTACACTTGCCGCAGGATTCATCCATGGTAAACTCAAGGAAGAATTTTGCCATGCCTACCATGCAGGTGGTGTTGTCCATGAATACCATACCACCGGAACCCATAATGGCGCCTGTCTTTTGAATATCCTCAAACGTAACGGGTGTATCAATACGACTCTCAGGTATGCAGCCGCCGGAGGGTCCTCCCATCTGTACAGCCTTGAACTTTCTTCCCTTTCTGGCGCCCGGTATGCCGCCGCCTATATCATAGATAATTGTCTTCAGCGGCATCCCCATGGGAACCTCAACCAGTCCTGCATTTTTTATTGCCCCTGAAAGTGAAAAGACCTTTGTCCCCGAGCTTTTCTCTGTACCCAGACTTTTAAACCAGTCTGCACCGTTTAATATAATCTGCGGGATGCAGGCCAGTGTTTCAACATTATTAAGAACCGTCGGTTTTCCCCAGAGCCCTGCTTCCGTGGAGCGTGGTGGGGTAAGCCTTGGCATGCCGCGCTTCCCTTCAATAGAAAACATAAGTGCGGTTGATTCGCCACATACGAATGCGCCCGCACCCTGATATATATCAAGGTCGAAGTCAAAGCCGCTGTTGAGAATGTTTTTCCCAAGCAATCCTGCCTCATAGCACTGGTCTATAGCTATTCTGAGGCGGTGTATCGCAAGAGGATACTCAGCCCTCACATATATATAACCCTGGGTTGCACCTATCGCCCTTGCACCTATAATCATTCCTTCAATAACCGCGTGCGGATCAGATTCCATGAGTGCCCTGTCCATGAATGCCCCGGGATCTCCCTCATCGCCGTTACAACACATGAATTTCCGGTCAGCAATCATCTTTGCACAGGATTCCCATTTCACACCTGTGGGAAAACCTGCGCCGCCTCTCCCCCTGATGTTTGAATCTTTTACAACCTGTGTTATTTCCTCAGGCGTCATCTCAGTAAGTGCCTTTGCAGTAGCCATATACCCATCCCTTGCAATGTATTCTTCAATCTTTTCAGGGTCTATAAACCCTTTATTCCTGAGGGCCCTCAGTACCTGATGTTTAAAGAACGGAATCTTGCCCATATTAGGTACCGCTGTCTTCGTCTCTACCTCCTGATACATCAGACGCTCAACAGGCCTTCCTTTTAAAAGGTGTTCTTCAACAAGAAAGGGGATGTCTTCAGGTTTTACTTTTTGATAAAAGATATTTTCAGGGTATACTAAAATGATGGGGGCATTCTGACAGGGGCCCATACAGCCTGTAAGGACAACGCTTATCTCTTCTTCGAGTTCCCTTTTCTTTAATTCCTCAATAAGAGTGTTCTTTATATTAATGCATCCACATGCCTCACAGCCTGCCCCAGCACATACCATTATATTAGTGCGATATTCTTTTGCCATCCCTTGCCTCCAATAAAAGGGTTCAAGGATTAGAGTGGAATTCTTTAGTTTACTTGACCTCTTGTAATCCTGGTCCCTTGCACCCTTTGAAATTAGTACGTTGTTTCGCTTCCGATAACCATGGCATATTTCTCAACCACCGTACCATCAAGAACATGTTCCTTAAATATTTCTCGTATTTTTTTGTCATTAAGGTCAACATATTTAACAGGCGGGTTGTCGATTATCTCAACGGTTGCCATTGGCTCGCGGCTGCACAACCCTGCGCAGCCTGATGTCGTTACAATTACATCTTCCACTTTAGCTTCTGCTATTTCCTCCATTAAGGCTGTCATAACCTTCCTTGCTCCAGCTGCGATTCCACATGTTCCCATATGAACAGTGATTTTTGCCCTGTAGCCGCCTTCCCTGACGGTAAAAGCTGCCTTTTGTTTTTCTTTAATCTTCTTCAAATCATCTATCGTAAGTCTTGCCATTTTTCCTCCCTTAACATTTGAGTTATTTTTTGCTTACCGGTTGGTAATCGTCAAGAATTTGCGTTACTTTTTTTGGACTCATAGCGCTGTGCGTATCATGGTCTATAACCATAACAGGCGCTAGACCACAGGCGCCGAGACAGCGCACACCTTCAAGAGAGAATCTCTTGTCTTCAGTTGTATCACCGACATTTATATGTAAATCTCCCTTAATCTTTTCTAATACTTCTTCTATTCCCTTTACATAGCATGCGGTACCGAGACAGATCTTTATGACATGGTCACCACGGGGAATCATGGTGAAAAAGGAATAAAATGATGTAACGCTGTGAACTTCTGCCGTCGGTATGTTTAGGCCCCTTGAAATTCGCTGCTGCACAATGGGGGGGAGGTAACCGACCATTTCCTGGGCTCGCTGAAGAACCGGTATCAGACTGCCTGGCCTGTTTCTGAAGCTTTTTATCATTCTGTCCAGTTCCGCTATCATGGAGGGTGGGAATTCTTCTTCTTTCTTTGCTTCTTCGGGGGCCCTTTTCTTTTTCCACTCTACCGCCCTCTTCACAACATCGGTCAATACCGCAGGAGTAAAGGGCTTGGGCACATAGTCTATAATACCTAGTTCAAGTGCTTCCTTGATGGTTTCCTGAGACGGATATCCTGTGATGATGAGAACGCCCGTGTCCGGTTTTGATTTTCTTATCCACCTTATAAGGGTGATGCCGTCTACTTCCGGCATTTTGAGGTCTGTAAGAACAAGATCATATTCTTTTTTCTCCATAGTGATTATGCCTTCCCTTCCTCCTAAGGCACCATCGACCGTATATCCTTCAGCATCGAGGATCCTCTTACAACTTCTAACGACTACAGACTCATCATCCACGATTAAGATTTTTATATCATCTGCCATCAGACGCTCCTCCTTATATTAAGCTCTATATTAATCTGTTGTTCATTATCCCGTTGTCCGTAATTCCATATTGTCTTTACGGATTCCAGTTCCCGGACACGAATAACGATAATTAATGTTTTTGAGATCTAATCTAATCTGTATTAACAGGGTCAACTGATAAAGCTACGTGTGTCCCAGTCTCTCCATTTGAGGTATTCATTAATTGCCGTTGCTACCTTTCTTCCGGCACCCATGGCCGAAATAACGGTTGCAGCCCCTGTAACTATATCTCCACCGGCAAAGACACCTCTTTTTGAAGTCATTCCTGTCCCATCTTCGGCTACTATATATCCTTTTTTGTTTAATTCTAAATCCGGCATAGACTTCGGTAAAAGCGGATTTGCCCTTGCCCCGAGTGCAGGAATTGCTACTTCTATTTCAATCTGAAATTCACTACCCTTGATGGGAACGGGCCTTCTTCTGCCTGATTCATCAGGCTCTCCCAGTTCCATCTTGAGACATTCAACTGCACAGACATTTCCCTTACCGTCATCAATAAATTTTGTTGGATTCGTTAGTAGAGCGAATTCTATCCCTTCCTCATGTGCATGATGAACTTCTGCCTTTCTTGCCGGCATCTCTGCCTCGGAACGCCTGTATATAAGATAAACCTTTTCCGCACCGAGTCTTAACGCTACCCTTGCAGAGTCCATCGCAACATTGCCGCCTCCAAACACAGCGACTTTTTTGGCTCGTTTTATCGGTGTATCGTATTCCGGGAAAAGATACGCCTTCATGAGGTTGGCCCTTGTGAGAAATTCGTTTGCGGAGTAAATGCCATTGAGATTTTCCCCCGGGATTCCCAGAAACATGGGCAATCCCGCACCTATTCCAATATACATTGCATCATATTCATGGTCATTTAATAATTCGTCAGCTGTATAAATATTTCCAACGACTGCATTAAGTACAAGGTTAACCCCCAATTGTTTTATATATTCAACCTCTCTTTCTACAATGACCTTGGGGAGTCTGAACTCCGGTATGCCATAGATTAATACTCCGCCTGGTTTGTGTAATGCCTCAAATAAAGTTACCTCGTGACCCGACTGTATTAAGTCTGAAGCACAGGTTAAGCCACCAGGACCAGAGCCTATTATGGCTACTTTTTTACCGGAAGGCTTTGGTTTATCAGGGATCTTAATCTCTCCTTGCTCTGCCTCGTAATCAGCAACAAATCTTTCCAGGTTTCCTATACCAACAGGATCGCCTTTCTTTCCTACAAGGCAAAGAGATTCGCATTGATTCTCCTGCGGGCAGACCCTTCCGCATACAGCAGGCAATGCGTTTTTCTCCTTCACCTTATAACAGGCCTCAAGGAACTTTTCATCTTTAATGAGGCTTACAAATCCGGGGATATCCACTTCTACCGGACATCCGGTTCTGCATGCAGGTTTTTTACAGGCTAAACATCTGGATGCTTCCTCAACCGCCTCTTTAGGAGAGTATCCGTAAGGAACCTCCTTGAAATTCCTGCCTCTCTCGAGAGGATCCTGCTCATTCATCTTTACTCTAATCTTTGATTTTTTATCCTCTTTTTTCTCTTCCATCTTATTATGCCCCCATTTTTTCTTTATATCTTTCCATTGCTACCTTCTCCTCATTAATATACATTCTCTGTCTTTCCATAAGTAAATCAAAATTGACCTTATGTCCATCAAATTCCGGACCATCAACACAGCAAAACTTTGTCTCTCCTCCCACTTCTACCCTGCAGCCACCGCACATCCCTGTTCCATCAATCATAACAGAATTTAGGCTTACTATTGTTTTTGCGTTGAATTTTTCCGTTGTCTTACAGACAAATTTCATCATGATAGCTGGACCTATGGCAACCACTAAATCTACGTTCCCTTCTTTCAGGAACTCTTCTAAAGGAACAGTCACTACGGCCTTTCTGCCGTAGGATCCATCATCTGTTGTAATGATTAATTCATCTGATACATTACGCATCTTCTCTTCCCAGAAAAGGAGTCCCCTTGTCCTTGCACCTATAATAGAAATTATTGTATTTCCTGCCTCTTTTAATACCTTGGTTATTGGATAAATAGGTGCAATACCGACTCCACCACCTACACAGAGAACTCTACCGAAGTTTTCTACATGGGAGGGTATCCCGAGAGGACCAATGACGTCGGATATATAATCACCTTCTTTTAAAGTACCGAGGTGATGGGTTGTCTTGCCAACCTTTTGGAAGACTGTAGTGAGGGTTCCTTTTGCCCGATCAAAATCAGCGATAGTCAAAGGGATTCTTTCTCCTTTCTCGTCAATTTTAAGAAGAAAAAAGTTACCCGGCTTTGCTTTTCTTGCAATATTTTCTGCAGCAATGTCAAATAAAGTTACATACTCTGATAACTCTTCCTTATGTAAAATTTTAAACATTGGTTGTCCTTTCTTGATTATATCTTTAAGTTAATGTTAGACAAAATTCGAAACCTAAAAGAATTAAAAATGATGTTAAGAGATCCTTGCATGGTTTATATAATCACTAATTCGCTATTAGGCAACCAAAGGAGATACCCTTGCCAGCCATAATAACCAACCTTCAGACAGATGTTCCTTAAGTAAGGCAGCCATAACATCATTTGCCTTTGTGTTAATTTCTTTCAATTCTGCATTCATAGGTGAAAGTAAATCACTTGCCTGCCCGCTGCTTGTATAAATCCTTGCAAAGGGTTTACCTGCTTCCAGTTTGTCTATTTCCCTTATGAATTCAACATACATGAGATTGCCTGCTAAAAGCCAATATCTAAGATCGCATCCTATCTCCCATAATCCATTTTTAGAGGGTCTAGCCCATGTGCCTTCTTTATAGAAAATAACGGGGTTTTCTTTGTCTCTTAACGGCGTGACAAAGTCTCTGAATTCATCAATAAATGCCTGCCTGAGTATCCAACCTCTCTTATCGAATACCTTTTTTGCTACATTGATCATGAAATCGGGAGTGAATGGTTTTTCGATATATTCTGCAGCTCCTAGCTTTGTGGATTCCTTTGCGTCTTCAAGTGTAGGATAGCCTGTGATTATGACAACATCTGTCTGCGGCTTGATGATTCGCGCTTCTTTAAGCACCTCTATTCCGTTAATATCGGGGAGTCTTACATCGGAGATTAACAGGTCATACTCTTCTTTTGATAATTTATTAAGAGCCTCTTCCCCTTTGTCAACCGTTGAGATGCTGTAGCCTTCAGCACCAAGTATTCTCTTGCAGCTTAAGGTTACAACCGGGTCATCATCAAGAACTAATATCTTTCCTTTTTTTTCCATAACACCCCCCTCCCATTATAATATTCATTACACCTGAAAAAACAAATTTAAGAATGACGTTTGGACCGTTCGATTCTCCCTGGGTAATCTGAATTGTAATCAGAGAAATTAGATTTTGGAGTATTATATCACATTGTTTGTATCATTTAGCCATGCACTTATATCGTTTTTAATAATTTTTATTACCTCCGGTGTGTTTATCGGAACACCGTCCAACTCCTTTTTTATTTCTGCGGTGTCTAATTTATATGTATTATTCTTTTTCTTATGTTCAAATAAGAAGTCAATATCAGGATTGGAAGCAATAAGAACTATTAAAGTTTTTTCAATATCTCCAAGGGGTTTTCTGTCTATGTGATCATACTGAAAAGAGGCCTTTATAGTTGTACCTTCACCCTTTTTTGATTTTACGTTTATGTTTCCCATACATTCCCTTGCAGCCTGCGCAAGCAAGGGAATCCCTAAACCAATCCGTCTTGTAGTTCTTGTCGTGTAAAAAGGGTCACAGGCGTTTTTAAGCAATTCCTCATCCATACCTTTTCCATTATCACTAATATTTATAAGAAAAAGGTTTTTCTTTATATCCTCGACAATCTTTATCTCTATCTTATCGGCACCAGCGGTTATCGAGTTTTCTACAATATCAAGAATATGTAATGATAAATCTTCCATGTTTAGTTGAAAGGATTCAAGGATTCTAGGACGTAAGGTCCTGCGTAAAGCGGCGAGGCCGCAACGTGGCTTTTCGCCGACGGGAAAACGTCCCTTTTCGGGATTCGAGGGTTCGAGTGATTTAAAAATCCTTCACTTGAATCCTTGGCCCCTTGACCACTTGAATCCTGTATTTTTATCTCCATTCCACTTTCCGTCCATCGATATTTTTAAAGGCTGATCCCATTTCTGCAATGGTTGGCTCTTTCATAAAAAAGCTTGTCGTTCTGCTGCCGATATCTTTCAAAAAATGTGCATCGGATGAAGAAACCCATGTAAAAGAATCGTACTCCTTGAATAATTCTTCTGCTTGGTCTCTGTTTATTCTCGACGAAAATTCCAAGGCATCAAACCGTAAATCTCCCGGGATAAAACCGAGCTGTGAAATTATGCTAAAGGCATCTTTATCAATATGGGAAGCTATTGCAAGTCCTCCTATAGAATGAATTCTTTGAACAATTGAATGTGCCGGAAGTGTTGTCGCTGATATGAGCAGTCGTTTGTTGAAGTCAAGCACTTCATCTTTTTCATTGACGACGAGTTGTTCTCCAAACCGGCTCTCGTCGTTTTCACCTGGAAGGAGGTTTTTATACACAACAGCCTGAAGCTCAAGCGCACTCTCCGGTTTATCAAAAAGTGCCAGAATGTGCGCTTCCTCGGATGAGGTAATCTCCATTCCAGAAAGTACTGTTACGTCCACACCTTTAGCGGCTTTTTTAGCTGCAATGATATTTTCTGCGGAGTTGTGATCTGTTATCGCTAGTATATCAATTCCCCTTTGGGAGGCTGTTCTCAGTATTGCCAATGGAGACATTTCCAGTTCGGCGCATGGAGAAAGGCATGTGTGTATGTGGAGGTCGGCTTTGAATTCTTTCATTTAGTTTCTATTGAATTATTGACGATTGTACTATCAATATTCAACCCCGGTCGGACAGGTTTTTTAACAAAAGATATGGATTGCGTGGTTTAAGAAATACGGGAGGGAAGAAGAGAAAAGCCTTCTTTTCTTGCTGCGTCTCGCAGTTGGAGGTCGAAGCAGACAAAATGATGACCCTTGGGTTTCTTATCTGCCCACACTACGGCAGAGGCCAGCTGCAGGGAATCGGCAGCTCTCAAAGGATTGCTTCGAAGGAGACGCACAGCAATATCCCTAATATCATCACTTGATTCTATTTCGCTCCATGAATCCGATAAAAGTCTGAGAAGATCCTGAAACTGTTCTTCTCCTTCACTGTCCATCATACCGTCACGACTTAGTCTGGAGATTGCGGAAAAGCATTCAATCACAGTGCCCCACCAGACGACTATTGCTCCGTCATTTTTTACGATATCCATAACCGCTTCGGTTTGAGGCTCTTCAATGCATAGGGGAATAATAGCCGAAGCATCCCAGAACTTCATCTGCCTTCCTCCCGCTCTTTCAGGAGGTTTGCAAGCGCACGGCCTTTTTTATCTTTTGGTCTTGGCATCTTCCAGAAATCCTTGTTCAGCATACTGCGGCCGATTCTTACTAATCCAGCCTTTTCCATGGTTAAAAAATGTGGAGGTATTGCCGTTTCCTCCCTGTCCAGCGGAACTATCTTGGCAATAGGTTTCCCGCGGTCGGTTATAATGACCTCTTCCCCGGCTTTGACCTTTAACAGATATTCACTGAGTGATGACTTCAGTTTAGAAACCGCAGCTGATTTCATATGAGACCTCAATAGCTTTTATTATATGACTATAATAGTCATTTCGGAATTTTTTGTCAAATTTAAGATAGTTATAGATACTATAAAAATTACTAATCTGAAATTGTGTTTTATAAATTTGTAAAAGAATATAATATCTCTTATGTTTATCAACAAATTAACTATAGTCAATATCCTTCTTCTCTCAAATCCTTTTATGATATATTTTTAATTTCCCTTCTCCTAATCAGCTTATCTATTTCAACGGCGAAAATTACTGTAACGGATACGGTAATTATTTCAATCCATTCGGGGATTGCTATGGGTACTGTCCTGAATATCCACTGAAAGGCCGGAACATAGAGCACCGCGAGATGGGAAAAAAAGGCGGTAATGATGCTTAAGAAGAGAAATGGGTTGCTCATTAGGCTTACTTTGAATATGGATTGCATTTCGGAGCGGGAGTTCCAGGCCTGGAAAAACTGAAAAAATACCATTGTCGTCACTGCTACTGTCCTTGCCTGGTCAATTGAATCCCCGGACTTTATGGCCATTACATAATTGAAAATAACCCCGAGAGATATTACAACTCCGACAAGGACAGCCCTCTGGATTAGGAGCTTTGACATTATTCCCTCTTGTGGATGTCTCGGCGGCCTATCAATGACCCCCTTCTCTCCTGGCTCAAAAGCAAGGGCAACATCCTGAAACCCGTTCGTTACCAGGTTTATCCACAGAAGTTGTGCAGGTACGTAAGGTATAGGCAGTCCGAGCAGCATGGCGCCGATAATAGACAGGACTGCTGCAACTCCGGTGGGGATGAGAAAAAAACTAACCTTTTTGATATTATCAAATACAACCCTTCCTTCTTTAACCGCATTAAAGATACTGGCGAAATTGTCATCCGTAATAATCATGTCGGAAGCTTCCTTTGCCACATCTGTTCCGGTCCTGCCCATTGCTATGCCTATATGAGCAGCCTTTAACGCAGGGGCATCATTCACACCGTCACCAGTTACCGCCATGATATCGCCATGTTTCTTGATCTGCTGGACGATTCTTAACTTATGCTGCGGTGAAACCCTTGCGTATACCGACACATTCTTCACATTATCGTAGAGCTCCTCATCGCTCATGCGCTCAAGTTCTTTCCCTGTCAGTACTGCAGCGACATCATCTGTTATCCACAATTTTCTTGCTATAGCCTGAGCGGTTACGGCATGATCACCCGTTATCATTACGATCCGTATCCCTGCCCTTTTGCATCCTTCAATGGCCTGTATCGACTCCTCCCTTGGCGGGTCTATCATTCCCTGCAGGCCTGCAAAGATAAGATCCGTCTCCACATCCTTATGCGTTATTTCCCCGACAGTGTCGGGCACTTCCTTGTAGGCCATGGCAAGAACCCTCAGCCCTTCCCGCCCGAAGACCTCTGCCGCACGGAAGAAGTCATTTTTCTGCAGTTCCTCGCTCATCATACATTCTGTGCATATATCAAGCAGCCCGTCGAGAGCACCTTTGACAAAAATAAATTTCTTTTTTCCATATGTATGCAGGGTCGCCATATATCCTCTGTCAGATTCAAAAGGGATAATCGCTGTCTGTGGATAGTTTTCTCTTTCTTCTTCGGGTTTGAGCCCGGCTTTCATAGCTGCAACTATCAGGGCTCCCTCAGTTGGATCACCATCCACCTTATACTGGCCGTTTTCCTCGTACAGGTCAGATTCATTGCAGAGGAGTCCTATCCTTAAACACTGCTTAAGCATTGCCAGTCTGTCTTCTTCAAGCGGCATCTTTTCATGGAGTAATACCCCCCGCGGTTCATATCCAGATCCGGTAAACTCATAAGTATGCTCCCCGTCGTAAACAAGCCTGACCGTCATCTCATTTTTGGTAAGAGTTCCTGTTTTGTCAGAGCCTATCACGGTGGTGCTTCCCAATGTCTCTACGGCATGAAGTTTGCGGATAATGGCATTACGCCTTGACATCCTTGCCACACCGATAGCCAGCGTTATGGTAACAACAATGGGAAGACCCTCAGGAATGGTTGCAACGGCTGCTGCCACTGCCGTCATGAACATATCTTTTACATTCTCACCCAGTAGTATTCCTACAACAAAGACAACAAGAGATGCTGCAATAACGAGAATGCCGATATTCCTTGCAAATGTATGTATCTTTTCCTGAATCGGAGCTTTAACTATGCCGACATCCTTTACCTCCAGGGCAATTCTTCCCAGTGTCGTATGTGAACCTGTTGCAACAACGATCCCCTTTGCCCTACCGTGTACGACAACCGTTCCCATAAAGGCCATATTCCCCTGGTCACCGGGTGTCAGGTTATCCTCAGTCAGAGGTAAAACCATCTTCTCTGCAGGGACCGATTCACCGGTGAGCATAGCTTCTTCAACCCTTAACTCAAGCACATGGAACAGTCTAAGGTCAGCGGGAACTCTGGCGCCGGAAGAAAGGTAAACAACATCACCAGGAACGACTTCCTCGCTGTTTATCTCCTTTTCTTTACCGTTCCTTATGACCCGTGCTTTTGGAACGACCATTTTCTTAAGTGCTCTCACACTCTCCTCAGCCTTGAACTCCTGAATGAAGCCGATGAAAGCGTTGAGTATCACCACCGCTAAAATAACACTGGAATCTATATACTCTTGCAGGAGAATCGTCACTAACCCGGCGATAAGCAGAATGTAAATTAACGGGCTCTTGAACTGGTGAATGAGTATTTTGATTCTGCTTATCTTTTCTTCTTCGGCAAGCCTGTTCGGTCCGTATCTGGCGAGACGTTCTTTTGCCTCCACAACAGTCAATCCATTCTCAGAGGTTCCAAACTTATCAAATAGCTTTCTTACATCAAGCTGATACCAATTCATTCCTGACCCCGCATCAAAAACCTTAAAAAAGAGGAAAAAAGAAAGTTAATCATATAGTTCATAGTATAATACACAATTTTTCCCGGTAATAGAAAATGTCAATTACTTAAACAAGAAAAAACTTTTTTGATTTGCAAATCAGTTTTCTGAGAATGACATTACGATTCAGTCACGCATCTATG
>CAYFXR010000146.1:0-5218 GCA_964347155.1 uncultured Nitrospiraceae bacterium
ATTGTAAAAAGCGGATTCGGGTATATTTTTTCATCTTTCTTTTTCCATTTATAAACAGTAAGCAGTTTTGTTTTTGTCCCTCCAAATGATAGGTAGTTTACACCTTCTACAGGAGAATCTTTCAGGTTTTTATAAAAATCAGAACCGGGTAATAATTCCTTTGTCCCATTGCCTTCAACAAGCTCGCTGAATCTTTTAATAACTTCTGCGACAGTGCCGTGTGTATTCTTTGGCAACATACTTCTCAGTGCTGCTGAAATGGGCGCAAGATAACGGCCAAACTGTGCAAGGCCACTCCCAGCATGAGGGGTTGAGAGTGTTATAAGAGCTTTTATTTCCGGAATCTTTTTCTCCAGGAGTTTTCTTGCGATAAGGCCTCCCCGGCTGTGACCTATGAGAGCTACCGGTCTTTTGGAGAATAAACTTTTTACTTGACACATTATCTCGTTGAGTTCTTCTACAGCAGCACTTATGGGCCCGACTGGTCTTCTCTGGCTCCAGCAGATGGTGTTAAACTCCTTTTCTACGAGAGAAGTCCATAGATTGTCTATTTTTTGGGGAATATTGCCAACAGTAAGTTTTTTTCGCTTCTGAATTGCGCAGGGTCTTGGTCGAGTTGCAGCAAATATTTTAAGGGGAACATTTCTGACAAATATTTTTGTATCTAAGGGAGCTACCCAAAAATCTTTATCCATTCCAAGACCATGGATTAAGATTACAGCAGGTTTGTCTGAACGGCCTTTATGGATTGCGATATCTAATTGCACTTTATTTAAATCCCAGATCCCAAACAGCAAAATTAAAGAATTGTTATTCGTTATAAGTTATTGGTTATTTGGACAAAGACGCAATGGAGTATTTGTACCTATTAAAACATATAACGTATCACAAATAACTAATACCTAAATTGAGCGATTTAATTTCATAAAGATGTGCAAGGCAGGTGAAAAAATACATAGCGATACCTTTGTGCAGTTATAGTCTTGCTTTTATAATCTTCACTCTTTAAGTGAAAGACTAAATATAGCAGTAAGATAATTCAAATATCCAATCGCAATATGAATTTTTGAACCTGCATTGCACATCTAGTCATATGAAAATCGCTCAATTTAGGTAATAACGAACTTACCTGATCTGACATTTGTAATCTGATTATTGTGATTTTAAAAAATTTGGATTTGTTCAGTATCTTTTGTTAGGTCTAAAAAACTTTTGTTTTTTCAAGAGTACCGTCACTTTTTAGGTAAACAACTTCCTTTATCTGTGCATTTTTTATTATTCGGTTACATAATTTGCAGGGTTCCCCTGCAGCATAGCTTTTATCCTCTTCAAAGCCTGCAATATAAATGGTTGCCTCATTCATCCTATCAGGTGGAGCGTTTATTATCGCATTTTGCTCAGCGTGTACAGCTTCACATAATTCATATCTCTCACCCGAAGGAATGTTCAATTCCTTTCTGGTACAGGTACCCGTGTCTATACAATTTTCCATTCCCCGAGGAGAACCGTTATAACCTGTGCTTATAATCACCTTATCCTTGACAATAACAGCACCATATTTTCTACGCAGGCACGTTGACCTTGATGAAACTACTTTTGCAATTTCAATGAAATAATCATCCCAATCAGGACGCATTTAAATATCTCCTGTTTTCATCTAATAATTTGCTTTCAAAATGAATTCAAAGATTGTTTGAACCCTTAATTATTATCAGTTTTTTGCTGTTATAAAAATATTATACCCTTCTTCGGCAAGTTTCTCAGCTAATGAAAAGGCGCTGTTATATTTCTTAAATGTGCCCATTCTTACCCTATAGAATTTTTGACCTTTTATATAAACCATGCTTATATAAACATCGTCGTATGAAAGTTCAAGCCCTTTTTTCAGCCTTTTTGCTAGGGATTGTTCAATAAACGAACCAACCTGAATGGTTAAGAGAACTGATGATTTGGGAGGGATGAAAGGAATCTTTTTGGCATAGCGCATATTCCTTTCGAGATATTCGATTCTTACCTTTCCCACGCCCTTTTCTATCAAGCCAATTTTCTTGGCGGCTCTGTAAGAAAGGTCCAAATCCCTGCCACGGACAAAGGGGCCTCTGTCGTTTACCGTTACCACAACTGATTGATTATTATCAGGATTTGTAACACGCAAACTTGTTCCAAACTTGAGTCTCTTATGTGCACATGTCAGAGCGTACATGTTAAATCTTTCACCAGATGCAGTTGGTCTTCCATGAAAATTCGGGCCATACCACGAGGCCGTAACGTATTCACTTCCTTGCCTGGGTATATACTCTTTTGTTGAAAGAGGAATGCAGGAAAAAAAGATAAACAGGCTATATATAATTATCAGGCGTATTGTCAGTTGCATTTTGTAAATCCACAGTCCCTGCAGACTGCGCAACCGCCTTCATGCTCTATAGCTCCACCACAATCAGGACATGCACCATAAAACATGATCTTTTCTTTTTTAGGGTGTGAGCCATTGCCGTTGTTTTTGTTTCCTTGTTCAACGTATCTCTCAATAGCCTTTGATATTGCGTCAGAACAAGAGGCTATCTTCCCGCCAGTTGCCCATGCAGGACTGTGGCAGCTTATTCCCCTCAGTTGTTTTTCAATCTCAACCGGTTCTATATTGCTTCTCAATGCAAGACTTACAAGCCTTCCGATTGCCTCTGCCTGACTTGAAGCGCAACCGCCTGCTTTTCCCATGTGTGTGAAAAGCTCAAAGAGGTTACTGTCCTCATCTTCATTTATTGTGACGTACAGATTACCACAGCCTGTCTTCATAAGCCTGGTTGTCCCTATGATAACTTCAGGTCTTTTCCTCGGTGTTATTTTCTGTACCGGTGCTTTTACTTCGACAGAGTCTTTTTTAACAGTCTTTCCGGTAGAGAGTACCTGCTTTTCTCTTGAACCGTCTCTGTAAACTGTGACACCTTTACAACCAAGATCATAAGCAAGGAAATAAACATTTTCAACATCTTTCGGGCAGGCATTATGAGGAAAATTAACCGTTTTGGAAACCGCATTATCAACATATTTCTGGAAGGCTGCCTGCATTCTTATATGGTCAAGTGGAGATATATCGTGTGCAGTGATAAACACCTTTTTTACATCCTCAGGGACTTCTTTTATATCCTGCAGGCTTCCTTTTTCAGCGATCTTTTCTATAAGTTCTCTGCTCCAGAAACCCCTTTCTTTTGCAACTGTCTCAAAATGCTGATTAACCTCATAGAGCTTTGTGCCTTCAAGAACATTGCGCACAAAAGCAACTGCAAATAAAGGCTCTATGCCGCTTGAACATCCTGCAATTACTGAAAGGGTTCCTGTAGGAGCAATGGTTGTGGTAGTCGCATTTCTCACTTCCATTTTATTGTTATATATGCTCATTTCAAAATTCGGGAAGGTGCCTCTTTCTGTAGCTAAATGTGAAGATTGTTTCTTACTTTCAGATTGAATAAACTTCATTACTTCAGATGCAAGTTTCGATGCCTCATCAGAGTTATAGGGAATACCGAGCTGTATCAGCATATCTGCCCACCCCATGACCCCAAGGCCTATTTTCCTATTTGCATTTGTTGCTTCTTCTATTTTTTTCAGCGGATACTTGTTGATCGCAATGACATTATCGAGAAAATGAACAGAACGATGGACTGTATCTCTGAGAGAATCCCAGTCGACAAGATCTGAAGCGCGAAAGTTCGAAGGTTCGGAAGTCTCTTCAGCTCTTCCGTACTTCAGCCCTTCCGGGCCGTTCACGAACTTGGCTAAGTTAATTGAGCCCAAATTGCAGGACTCATAAGCCAGGAGGGGCTGTTCGCCGCATGGATTTGTACTCTCGATTTGACCTATAGATGACGTTGGATTGCATTGATTTATTCTGTCTATGAATATAATCCCTGGTTCTCCATTTCTCCATGCACTGTATACTATTTTGTTAAATACCTCTCTGGCCTTCAACGTGCCTGTGAATTTTTTCGTATGCGGATTTATTAAATCGTACTCTTCATTTTTTTTAAGAGCCTTCATAAATACTTCAGTTACTGCAACTGACAGATTAAAATTATTCAGCTTCGCATTGTTTTCTTTTATGGGAATAAAATCCATGATGTCGGGGTGATCGATGCGCAGTATACCCATATTTGCGCCTCTTCTTGTGCCACCCTGTTTTATTGCTTCAGTAGCTGAGTCAAAGACCGTCATGAATGAAATAGGGCCAGATGAGATACCCTTGGTTGAGCCTACAATATCACCTTTCGGTCTGAGGTTCGAGAATGAAAAACCAGTACCTCCGCCTGATTTATGTATAAGTGCGGCATTTTTTACTGCCTCGAAGATAGACTCCATTGAGTCGTCTACGGGAAGGACAAAACATGCAGAGAGTTGACCGAGCCTTCTTCCTGCGTTCATGAGGGTAGGGCTGTTCGGCAAAAACTTCAATGAGGTCATAAGCTCGTAAAATTTATCTTCTACATACTTAAATTCAGCATCAGATTTACCATAATTTTGCTCTACCGATGCAACGGCTTTTGCAACCCTCCTGAACATTTCTTCAGGAGTATCAACAATCTTGCCCTCTTCATTTCTTTTCAGATATCTTTTTTCGAGTACTTTCCGTGCACTCGGTGTTAAATTAATATGTGTTGAAACAAGCTCTGACATTATTCCTCCTACTGATAAAAATTCTTTATATAAATATTTATTGAAGTTTCAAATCATAGTCTTTTACAATTTTAAATTTATCAAAATATATCCTCTATTTAGATGCAATAGAAGATTAAACCACAATATATTGTATAAGTCAAGCAAAAAGTGTAATTTTTAGAAATTATTGATTCTAATAAAAATTTGCCGTGGAAATCGGGTTAATGAATTGTGGATTAATGAGAAAGCAGGCTCCGAGGATTTAAGGATTCTAGGATTCAAGTGTTAAATTAATAATTATCAATGAGCAATGAATAATGGTATGAAAGTTTTTATAATAATATTCATTCTTAATTGATCATTTATAATTGATAATTCACATGACTCCTTGACCCATTGAATACTTTGCTTTATTCTAAATTGATCGATTCTTCATATAGCTAGATGTGCAAGGCCAGGTTCAAAAATTCATAATGCGATTGGATATTGGAATTGTCTTACTGCTATAGTTAGTCTTTCACTTAAAGAGTGAAGATTATAAAAGCAAGACAATAGTTGCACAGAGGGT
>CAYFXR010000147.1:0-2593 GCA_964347155.1 uncultured Nitrospiraceae bacterium
ACGAAGTAGAAGATTATGATATATGGCATAAACGGCGGTTTTTGGAAATAAAACCAGGAATAACAGGGCTCTGGCAGGTCAGTGGAAGAAGTACTACCACCTTTGACGATATGGTACGCCTGGATCTCAAATACTCGCGAGAGGCGTCATTATGGTTAGATACCAAAATTCTTCTTAAGACCCCCTGGGCAATCTTGTCTTGCAAAGGGGCCTATTAAAACAAGGTGCAATCTTAACAGGCTTTCCAGAAATTGTCATCTCGGAATCGAGCAGTTCCGATCTGAACTTATTTCATGATCTTTTCAAAATATACCATGTTTAAATTATAAGATTCTGAAATCTGTGATGAATCAAATTCAAAATGACCTTTTAAGTACATCCCTTTACTTATTGCTTTAGAAACATGCTTAAGATAGGTGTCATCGGGTACGGTTATTGGGGACCAAATATAGTACGCAATTTTAATAGTATAAATGGTGCCCAGGTTATTGAAGTGTGTGATAAAAATCCAAGTGCTTTACAACGTGTAAAAAAAATTTATCCAAACGTTGAGACACACACTGATTATCACAAAATCACAGCTTCAAAAAGTATCGATGCAGTTGCAATAGTCACCCCTGTCTCGACACATTATGAGCTCTCTAAAAATGCCCTTCAAAATGGCAAGCATGTCTTTGTGGAAAAACCTTTTACCGCAACTGCTGCTCAGGCTGAGGATCTGATAAATCTGGCAGACAAAAAACATTTAAAAATTATGGTTGACCATACCTTTATTTTTACCGGAGCTGTTAGAAAAATAAAGCAGATCATTAACGAGAATATACTCGGGAATCTCTATTATTACGATTCCACAAGGGTAAACCTTGGCCTATTTCAACACGATATTAATGTTATCTGGGACCTCGCTCCACATGACTTTTCCATAATGGATTATGTAATCGCTGAAAAGCCTTCTGCCGTTGTTGCTTGTGGAACGTCCCATGTAAATGGATTCGAGGATATCGCCTATATTACGGTCCATTTTGATAACAATCTGATTGCACACTTCAATGTCAACTGGTTGTCACCCGTAAAAGTGAGAACAACCCTGATAGGCGGAGAGAAAAAAATGCTTGTCTGGAATGATATAAGTTCTGATGAAAAAATCAAGGTATACGATAAGGGAATCGAGATAAAAAATAGGGAAGGCATATATAATTTGCTAGTCAGTTATCGCTCTGGTGATATGTGGGCGCCGAAATTAGAACAAAAAGAAGCTCTCAGCTTTGAGACAAAATATTTTGTTGATTGTATCGTAAATGATGAAACTCCCATCAATGATGGACATGCCGGCTTAAGAGTGGTAAAGATACTTAATGCTTGCAATAATTCCTTAAGAAGCAATGGGAAGATGGTAAGTATATGAAATATTTTGCTATATCGAATGATGTACAGTTAGGAAAAAACGTAAAACTATCAAAGTTTATCAATATCTATGGTTGTTTTATCGGTGACAATACAAAGATCGGAGCCTTTGTAGAGGTACAAAAAAACGCCCGGATCGGGAAAAAATGCAAAATCCAAAGTCACACTTTTATCTGTGAAGGAGTGATTATTGAAGACTATGTGTTTATCGGTCACGGTGTTATCTTTATAAATGATAAATATCCTCGTGCTACCAATGCTAAAAGAGAGTTAAAGACGGAAGCACACTGGAAGGTAATGCCCACGCTTGTTAAACAGGGTGCGACAATTGGTTCTGGCACAACAATCCTTTGTAACGTAACGATTGGTGAAAATTCTATTGTCGGTGCCGGAAGTGTGGTAACCAGAGATGTTCTGCCAAACTCTATCGTTGCCGGCAACCCTGCCAGATTTATAAGGAATTTAAATAACGATAAAGAGAGTTGAAGAAGATGATGAATAATCATAAAGTGCCCTTTTTAGACCTTATTACACTACATGTAAAGCATAAAGAAGAGTTTTTTTCTGTCTTCAGAAATGCCCTCGAGTCCGGGAGATTTGTAGGCGGTACTATGGTGGAAGAGTTTGAACATGAGTTCGCCGAGTTTTGCGATACAAAATACTGTATTGGAGTTGGGAGCGGTACAGATGCCCTGAGGTTTGCCTTGATGGCTGCTGGAGTTAAGAAAAATGATATTGTCATCACTGTTCCAAACACATTTATTGCAACGACAGAAGCAATAACCCAGATTGGCGCGTTACCGGATTTTGTCGATATCGACGAGCAGACTTACACTATGGATCCTCTGAAACTCCGTAAATATCTGGAATCAAGTTGTTATATTAATAGGAAAACTGGCGCGCCAATTAACAAAAAGACGAAGATGCCAGTGACCGCTCTCGTCCCTGTTCATCTTTATGGTCAAATGCTTCATATGGATTCTATCCTGGAAGTTGCCCAAGAATACCAACTGATTATAATTGAGGATGCATGCCAGGCACATGGTGCTGAATATCTTTCACACAAAGGCAATAAATGGAAAAAGGCCGGTTCCTTTGGCAAATGTGCTGCCTTTAGCTTCTATCCAGGGAAAAACCTTGGCGCATGCGGAGAGGCCGGAGCAGTAACTACAAATAATAAGACAATTGC
>CAYFXR010000148.1:0-17402 GCA_964347155.1 uncultured Nitrospiraceae bacterium
ATCATCTCCAAAATAGTTGGTAAAATCCGAAGGACGTAAAGTCCCGCGTAAAGCGGCGAGGCCGCAACGCGGCTTTTCGCCGCTGGGGCAACGTCCCTATTCGGGATTCAAGGGGTCAAAGGGATCATCAATTATCAATGATCAATGATCAATTAACAATGAATATTTTTATAAGAAATTTTATACAATTCTTCATTACTCATTGATAATTATTAATTTAGCACTTGAATCCTTTCTAGCAACTAAATGGGAGAAGAACCTAATATGTTTATAGTTGCTCGAAAAAACTAAAGAATACATACCTGAACTCACATCTGCCCAAAATAGATACTATCAGGAGACTGAATACCTCTTTATTTTGGACAGCTCTGACCTGAACTCATTAATGAGAGTCTGTGTATAAAGTCAGTTTCTGTCATTATCCGGCTTGCCCTGAACCAGGAGCGGTTCAGGGCTTGACCTGTACCATACGGTTCAGGACATGACCGGACAATCCAGATGCCGTCCCTGCGAAAGCAGGGAACCATACAAAAAACCATGGATTCCCCGATCAAGCATGCCCTCTGACTTGATCAGGGGGTCGGGGAATGACAGATTATACATGTCACAGTGTATACAGAGACTTCATTAAGATAATACCATGCATGTAACATATAACCAGTAACAAATAACGGCATTTTTTAGATTTTTTTAGATTTAAAGGCTTTAATATTGTTATAATCCATATTTAATACTTTAAACGTCAGGAGATTAATTACATGGGTAAAATGGATGCGGTAGTGCCAACAAAACTGTCATTGGATGCAAAATTCAGATTCAGATGCCACAAAGGTATACAGTGTTTTACAAAGTGCTGCAGTAATATTGAGATTCTTCTTACTCCCTATGACATCATACGGTTAAAAAACAGGTTGAAGCTATCGTCGGATGAGTTTCTGTCAAAATATACTTATTTGAAGATTGACGAAAAATCTTCTCATCCGTATGCGATACTAAAGATGCTGGATGATAAAGAAAGAAAGTGCCCCTTTGTTACAACAAAAGGCTGCATACTATACACTGACCGGCCGGCTAACTGCAGATATTATCCTATCGGACAGGGTACATTAAAAAAAGAGGGTAAAAGTGGACCTGTTGAAGAGGAATTTTATTTTTTTATAAAAGAGCCACACTGTCTAGGTTATAATGAAAAAAAACAGTGGACGATAAATTCATGGAAGAAAGATCAAGGAGTCGACCAGTACGACGAGATAAATAGAGACTGGAAGGCCCTTCAATTAAGGAAAAACCTTCCTGGACATCCGCCTCTAGATGAAAAGAAGCAGATACAATTTTATATGGCGAGTTATAATTCGGATCAATTCAGAAAGTTTATATTTGAAAGCAATTTTTTAAATGTTTTTGATATTGATGAGGAAACTGTAGAAAAAATCAGGAATGATGAAGTAGAACTTATAAAATTTGGTTTTAAATATATTAGATATATAATGATGCTTGAAAAAACACTACATCTCAAGGAGGATGCTGTTAAGTATAAAAAGAAAAAGTGACGAAAATTTAATAAACTACTGAATGCTGCATAATAAATGTCCGCTGTAACGTCATTCCCGCAGTCTGTTGAGCGGGAATCCAGAGTCTTTTCAGTAGGAAGTGGATTCCGGCTTAAGGATTGCCGGAATGACAGAGAAATAAAGAGAGGACATTTATATTACAGATACTACTAAATACATATAAAGGAGGATGTAATATGGATTGGGGAATGGAGAATCGTTTGGCACAACTTATTCAATCTGACGGTCACTGCTTCTTTTTACCGATTGACCATGGATATTTCCAGGGACCAACCAGGTGTTTGGAGAGACCGGGAGAAACCATAAAATCTCTTTTACCTTATTGCGACGCACTTTTTGTTACAAGAGGAGTATTACGCAATGCGGTGAATCCGGCAAAGAGTAAACCGATCATTCTCAGGGTATCCGGAGGTACCAGTATGGTAGGTGAAGATCTGGCGAATGAAGACCTGACCACATCGATACAAGAGGCTATCCGTTTAAATGTTGCTGCTGTAGGTATGTCTATTTTTGTTGGGACCAAGTACGAGAAAGAAACCCTTATAAATTTATCAAAGCTTGTTAATGAATGTGAGGAGTATGGCATACCGGTAATGGCGGTCACTGCCGTAGGCAGGGAGCTTGAGAAACGGGATGCACGTTATCTGGCATTATGCAGCAGGATTGCTGCCGAACTGGGTGCAAGGGTAGTAAAAACCTACTGGTGTGAAAATTTTGAAAAAGTTACAAATGGCTGTCCGGTACCGGTGGTTATGGCTGGCGGACCCAAATGTAACACAGAGCTTGAAGTTATGGAGTTTGTCTATGATGGCATTCAAAAAGGTGCAATAGGTATCAATCTGGGAAGGAATGTCTGGCAGAATAAATATCCTGTTGCGATTATAAAGGCATTACGGGCAATTGTACATAAAAAAGCTACTCCTAAAGAGGCTAACGAAATTTTCAAAGCAGAGAAAAATAAATCGAAAAAGAAGTAGATGTGGAGAAAAGTCATTAGTCACTGGTCATTGGTCAATGAATCAAGCATGTAATATCAAAGAAACCATGCGTGTGTTAATGTATTACAATAACAGGGACGTGAGGGCAGAAGAAATGCCAGTTCCGGAAATTGGACCCGGAGAACTTTTGGTAAAGGTTTTTGCAAGTGGTATTTGTGGGAGCGATGTTATGGAATGGTATCGTATTAAAAAGGCTCCCCGTGTACTGGGGCATGAAATAACAGGTGAAATCGTTGAAGTAGGTGATGATGTTGAAAATTACAAAAGAGGTGACAGGGTTTTTGTTTCACATCACGTGCCGTGTAATACATGTCACTACTGTCTTAATGGTTATCATACTTCATGTGAAACATTACATAAAACAAATTATGACCCGGGTGGTTTTGCTGAATATATCCGTGTCCCTCAAATAAATGTGAAAAGTGGTGTATATATCCTCCCTGATGAAATGTCTTATGAAGAAGGCACTTTTATAGAACCGCTAGCTTGTGTAGTTCGAGGACATAGGTTGGCATCTCTTAAACCCGGACAAACCGTTTTGGTAATTGGTAGCGGGATATCAGGTCTCATTCACATTAGCCTCGCTCGAGCTTTGGGAGCGGGCCGGATTATGGCATCAGATATTACAGAGTATCGCTTAAAAGAGGCAAGGCGTTTCGGAGCTGATTATGTAATAAACGCGAAAGAGGATATAAAGGAACGCTTGTTGGAGATTAATGAAGATAGACTCGCTGACCTTGTAATTGTCTGTGCCGGAGCGCTTTCAGCTTCAATTGATGCCTTGAATTGTATAGACCGTGGGGGAAAGATTTTATATTTTGCGGTACCGGAACCCGAAGTCACGGTTCCGGTACCAATGAACGATCTCTGGCGTAACGAGATAACCTTAATGACTTCTTATGGGGCAAGTCCTTTGGATATTGAAACTGCTCTAAAACTGATGAACAGTCACAGAGTTGTTTTAAATGAAATGATCACCCACAGATTGACATTTGATCAAGGAGGATTAGGCTTTCAGCTTGTTGCTGAAGCAAAGGATTCACTAAAGGTAATTTTTGAACCACAGAGAAGATAGAAGCGGTGGTTTTTATGGTAGGCAGTTTTCCTTACTGCATACTCCATACTGCTTACTGCTTACTTTAATTCTATATGGAGGTACGAACGATGTCTCTTCTCGTTGTAGGCTCTGTTGCATTTGATTCCGTAAAGACTCCTTTTGGCGAAGTAGATGAGGTGTTGGGAGGCTCTGCAACATATTTTTCTACCTCGGCAAGTTATTTCACGGATGTCTCGGTTGTTGCCGTAGTAGGTACCGATTTTCCTGATAAGCACTTAAAGTTTCTGAAAAGCCGCAAGATCGATATTGAAGGGATAGAAAAGAAAGAAGGAAAGACATTCAGATGGAAAGGTGAATATGGATATGAGTTAAATGAAGCCCGGACGATGGATACACAGCTCAACGTATTTCAATTGTTTAAACCGAAATTACCTGACAGTTATAGGGATAAAAAGATTGTTTTTCTCGCAAATATAGACCCTGATTTACAAAGAGATGTTCTCAAGCAAGTTAACGAGCCTGTGCTTGTAGCATGTGATACAATGAACTTCTGGATTGAAGGAAAAAAGGAGTCACTTCTTGAAACTCTCAAATTGGTTGACATACTTCTCATCAACGATGGAGAGGCAAGGGAGCTGTCAGGAGAACCTAATCTTGTTAAGGCAGCAGCCATTATACTTTCATATGGCCCCAAAACACTGGTAATAAAACGAGGGGAATATGGTGCTCTCATGTTTAAGGATAAAAAAATATTTACAGCACCGGCATATCCACTGGAATCGGTTTTTGATCCTACAGGAGCTGGCGATTGTTTTGCAGGCGGATTCATGGGATATCTTGCCAACACCATGAATTTTGAAGAATCGAATATCCGCAAGGCCATAATATTTGGAAGCGTGATGGCATCTTATAATGTCGAGGCATTCAGCCTTGAAAAAATAAAAAGCCTGGATTATTCAGAAATTAAAAAACGTTTTGAGGATTTCAAGAAATTGACTCATTTTGAAGACTTGACATGAATTATATTTTAAGAAAATTATTTTAAATAACTTCATATTGCCAAGCTCTAAACCTTTAAGTATAATGTGATTATGAATGATTCTTTAAAATTTTCTGTCCAGAAGATTAAAAAACTTCCAACGATACCTATTGTTGCTCAGGAAATATTAAAACTTTTTAATGATGATTTAATTTCAGTAAGAAAACTTGAAAAGATCATAGAGAACGACCCTCCCATATCTGCAAAAATCTTAAGTGTCGCAAACTCAGCATATTTTAGAACAAGAGTCCCTACCAAAACACTCAACAATGCAATCATGAGAATTGGCTTTAATAATGTTAAAAATATAGCCCTTGGAGTATCTTTGATGACTGTTATAGGTGGAGGGAAGCAAAAAAAGGCAATTGATTATCAGAGGATTTTCAATCATTCCGTGTCTGTTGGATTCGTTGCCGGACATCTTTCCAGATATCTTAAGATGGATATTTCTGAAGAGATTTTGATGCACGGTATGTTACATGACATAGGTTATTTAGTACTGAACAGGTATTTTTTTGAAAATTATCTTAAAGTATTAAGCACGTTTTTAAAGGGAAGTCCTCTACTTGATGCTGAAAAAATGGTTTTAGATTTTACACACGCTGATATAGGCAACTGGCTTGCTGAAAAATGGAACTTGCCACGCAGTATTTTAGATACAATTCTGTACCATCACATGCCGTCTCTAGCAAAGAAGAATCTCAAACATATAGCTCTTACACATATAGCAGATTATGTGGCAACCAAAAATATCCTGGGCCCGATGGAAAGGGATCCTGAATACCCCTTTGATCATTCCACCCTTGATATACTTGGAATATCAGAAAGCTACCTCAAAGATATGGAAGCAGAAATAGTCGGTAGTGCATTTTCTGATGAGTACCTCATGTAACAATTTTTTTCAAAATACGTTTAACCTGTCTTTCTGTTTTTTGAATATCATAGTTATTATCTATTAAAAAATCAGCTAATTTTTTCTTACTGCTCATTGGCATTTGAGCACGAATTCTTTTATTTGCCCCATCCCTTGAAAAACCTTTTTTTAAAAGTCTGTTTATGGCGGTATCCCGATTACAGTAAACGACAACTACCTTATCAAAAAATTTTTCATAACCTGCTTCAAATAAAAGAGGTACTTCAAAGATGATTACTGCTGATGCCTTCTTGCTTAATATCTTTGATTTGGTTAGTTTCATTGCCTTTAAAACTTCAGGGTGAATTATTTTTTCAATAACTTTTCTTTTTTGTGGCTCATTAAAGATTATATCTGCCAGGTGTTTCTTATTTACAGAGATATTTTTTGAGCCTTTTATCAGAATGTTTTCCCCAATAGTATTGGCGATTTTTTTAACTGTTTTTGGCATTCTTAGAACATTGTGGACATATGTATCACTATTGAAAGTATATGCACCTAATTTAGCAAACAAAAGTAGAACAGTGGTTTTACCCATTCCCATATTACCTGTTAGACCAACAGTTGGCATAATGGCATTATACCAGAAATGTTTTATTAACCCAAACGATGCAGAGAGGCGATTCGATCTCAAAAACACTCATTATCGTTATTCGTGTCCGGAAACCATGATCCGGGTTCCGGACAACGGACAACAGATTACCAATGAAGGGGCAATTCTTGACTTACATCCATGAGGTTGATAATATAATCTACCCTTGTTGGAAAGAAAGCTATACTTTTGTGACGAGATTTACACAGTTTCTCTCCATTTTAATATTATGTGGACAGAAACAAGTTAAAATCAAATACGATTGCTAAAAAGAGGGAATAATGAAGATAGCTATAGGCTGTGATCATGCAGGTGTTTTTCTTAAGAATGAAATTTTATCGGTACTTGATGAGCTTGACGTAGAGTGGGAAGATTTTGGCACAAAAGACGAAATATCTGTTGATTATCCTGATTTTGGTGAGAAGGTCTCTGAGGCAGTATCAAAAGGTGTGATAGATAGAGGCATACTGATTTGTGGTACCGGAATAGGCATGTCGATTGTAGCGAATAAATTCCCGAGTGTTAGAGCGGCATTGTGCAGTGAGGATTATTCTGCAAAGATGAGCAGGCTACACAATGATGCAAATTTGTTAGTGCTGCCAGGAAGAATGATCGATAAAGACACAGCAAAAAAAATAGTAAAGACATGGTTTACAACTGATTTTGAGGGTGGGCGTCATCAAAGAAGGCTTGACAAAATCAAAGAAATTGAAAGAAGAATAAAGTCTCAATGAGCATGACAGAGTTAAAAAAAATTGATCCTGAAGTTTACAATGCAATTCTAAAAGAAATTAAGCGTGAGCAGAACAAGATTGTTCTCATTGCATCTGAGAATTATGCAAGCAGGGCGGTACTTGAGGCTCAGGGATCCGTTTTGACAAACAAATATGCAGAAGGCTATCCGAATAAACGATATTACGGTGGTTGTGAATATGTCGATACAGTTGAATTACTGGCAATAGAAAGGGCAAAGAAACTCTTCGGCGCTGAACATGTAAATGTTCAACCGCATTCCGGAACGCAAGCAAACATGGCTGTATATTTTTCAATGCTGAAACCAGGGGATAAGATACTTGGTTTGAGCCTCAGCCATGGTGGACATCTTTCTCACGGGGTACCAGTTAATTTTTCAGGTATTCTTTATAAAACCTTTTTTTACGGAGTAGATAAGAAAACAGGCCTGATTGATTATCATAAAGTAAGAAAATTGGCTAAAAAACATAAACCCAAATTGCTTCTTGCAGGGGCAAGCGCTTATTCGAGAATAATTGACTTTCAAACCTTATCTGACATTGCAAAAGAGGTTAATGCATATTTTCTTGCTGATATTGCTCATATTGCAGGACTTATCGCAACAGGGAATCATCCCTCGCCAGTGCCATATGCAGATTTTGTTACCACAACAACGCACAAAACTCTCAAGGGTCCAAGGGGCGGGATGATAATGTGTAAAGCCAAGTATGCAAGGGCCATAGATAAAATGGTTTTTCCAGGGATACAGGGTGGGCCTCTCATGCATGTTATTGCAGCTAAGGCAATAGCTTTGAAAGAGGCGTTGTCTTCAGAATTCAGGCAATATCAGCTACAGATTATTAGAAATGCAAAAGAACTGTCTGATTCCCTTATCAAGAAAGGAATAAAAGTCATATCAGGTGGCACTGATACACATCTTATGCTTATAGACCTTATCGATAGAAACTTAACTGGTAAAGATGCTGAAACAGCTCTTGATTCAGCTGGTATTACAGTAAATAAAAATTCAATACCATATGACAAGTTACCAGCCACAGTTACAAGCGGTATAAGAATAGGCACTCCAATAGTTACGAGCCGTAAGATGAAAGAGCCAGAAATGGTTATCATTGCCGACCTTATTTTGAAGGTATTAAAAGATCCCGGAAACAGGGATACTATCAGATATGTAAGAGACAAGGTTAAAGCGTTGTGCAAGAAATTCCCTATTTATAAGGATATAGAAATTTAAGAATGATCTTCATTATCGACGCAGATTGATGTTAAGTATGCAGTAAGCAGTAAGCAGTAAGCGTCTTCGCCTTACTGCATACTCCATACTTCTTACTGACAAAAAATATATATTATTTAATTTAAACATGCGTTGCCCTTTTTGTAATCATATAGAAGACAAAGTAATTGACTCAAGGCAGAGCAAAGACGGCGATGTTATACGTCGTCGGCGTGAATGTTTAAAGTGTGAAGGCCGTTTTACCAGCTACGAAAGAATTGAGGACATAATTCCGCATGTAATTAAAAAAGACGATAGGAGAGAAGTCTTTGACAGACATAAGGTACTGCAAGGGCTCGAAAAGGCATGTGAAAAGAGACCAATCAGTTTTGAAAAAAGAGAAGAATTAGTTAAGAAAATAGAAAAAATTCTTCAAGAGTCGGGTGAAAAAGAAATTCCGAGTTCATTTATTGGAGAGCAAGTAATGGATGGCCTCAGGGAAATTGATGAAGTAGCATATGTACGATTTGCCTCAGTATATAGACAATTTAAAGACATAAAAGAGTTTATACAGGAAATTAAGGAGATTGCATATAATAAAAAAAAGAATTAACGTCTTAACTGACCACCTTCCCGCGGTCCTCAACTTTAAATATTAATTTATGAATAAATGAACTTGAATACCCCGTTTTGTAAACGGGGATGAAAATTCTCCTTTAATATCTCCCCCTTTTGAAAAGGGGGAATAAGGGGGATTTTATAATTAATAACGTTTACAAATCCCCCCTTACCCCCCCTTTGCTAAAGGGGGGGGAATACATAAGTAGTAATATTTTTTTGAAGCCCCGCGCCTTGTAGGCGGGGAGTTTCACTGGATTAATATAAAAATAGCATCATATCCAAAAAGTTGGTAAAGTCAAGAAGACCAAGTACTAATGAACAATTATGAATGATTAATGAATAAATGCCAAACCTTCTTAGAACAATTATTCATTGTTAATTACTCATTGATCATTAATCATTCACTCAAGCCCTCGAATCCTTTCAACAAACTAAATTGGAGAAGAACCAAAAAATTACATTTATACTCTATAAGTTTACCTTATAAGCTGTATGATGCCTTGACAATAGGCAGTGGAAAAGATATAGTAAAAATAGGGTAAAAAATGTTCGAGAAATTTACTGAAAGGGGTAGAAAGGTAATCATCCATGCGCGTGAAGAAGCAGAAAAGCGTCAAAATGACTACCTCGGAACAGAACATTTGCTCCTCGGTCTTTTAAGGGAAGAAGAAAGCCTTCCTATGATAATTCTCAAAAAGATGGGACTGTCAGCAGAAGAACTACGTATGGAGGTCGAAAGAAATCTTCCCACAGGGTCAAATATTCTCACCTTTGGTGACATCCCTTTTACTCCGAGAGCTAAAAAGGTCCTTGAATTAGCTGTCGAAGAGGCAAGATTGCTTGGTCACAGCTATATTGGAAGCGAACATCTCCTTATTGGATTAATAAGAGAGGATGCCGGTATTGCCGGGAAAATACTGAGAAGTCTTGGTGCGAATCTTCTTGGTGTGCGGCAGCTTGCAATAAATCTTTCCATGCGCAAACTGCACGCTGGAACAAAAGAAAAGAAAACTCATACCCCCGCCCTTGATGAATTCGGCAGAGATATAACCCAGCTAGCAAGAGAAGGAAAGCTAGACCCTGTAATAGGGAGGGAAAGTGAGATTGAGAGGGTCCTTCAAATTCTGGGAAGAAGGGTTAAAAATAATCCTGTAATAATAGGAGAATCCGGTGTTGGTAAAACAGCAATAGTTGAAGGACTTGCCCAGAGGATTGTTGCTGAAGAAATACCGGAAAACCTTATTGACAAGAGAATTGTCAGTTTAGATCTTGGCGCACTCATAGCTGGCACGAAGTATAGAGGACAGTTTGAGGAAAGACTCAAGCTCGTGATGAAAGAGATTGTTCAGTCTTATAATGTGATACTTTTCATAGATGAACTGCACACGCTTGTTGGTGCAGGTGCGGCTGAAGGTTCAATCGATGCTTCCAATATGCTTAAGCCGGCACTTTCGAGGGGTGAAATTCAGTGCATTGGCGCTACTACTCCTGATGAATACAGAAAGTATATTGAAAAAGACGGGGCATTTGAAAGACGCTTCCAACCGATTTATTTACAACCGCCAACTGTCGATGAAAGCATAGAAATACTGAAAGGGTTGAAAACCAGATATGAAGTTCACCATAAGGTCAAAGTAGCCCTTGAAGCTCTCAAGGCGTGTGTTAATCTTTCAGACAGATATATAACAGAAAGATATCTTCCTGACAAAGCAATTGATGTTATGGATGAGACCGGTGCAAGGATTAAATTGAAACGGTTTACAATGCCTCCAGAACTTCGTGAACTAGAGAAAGAGCTCAAAAGACTGAATAAAGAAAAAAATCTTTATGTAAAACTCCATGATTTTGAAAAGGGAGCTGCCGTAAAAAATGAAGAGGACAGGATAAGGAAGCTGTATGAAAATCTCAATAAAAAATGGCGCGAAAATCAACAAAAAGAAACTCCGCTTATTCAAGAAGATGATGTGTCATTTACCGTATCAAAAATAACAGGTATTCCCCTTTCCAAACTTGAAGAAAAAGAATCAGAGAAGCTCCTTCGCATGGAGGAAGAGCTTCACAGGAGAATTATTGCACAGGATGAAGCAGTAAAGGCTATCTCAAAAGCAATCAGAAGGTCACGAGCTGGTTTGAAAGCAAGGACAAAGCCAATTGGCTCATTTTTCTTTCTTGGCCCGACGGGTGTTGGTAAAACTGAACTAGCAAAAGCGTTAACTGAATTCCTTTTTAATGATGAAAAAGCTCTTATTAAAATAGACATGTCGGAATATATGGAAAGATTTAACGTTTCCCGACTGACAGGCGCACCTCCAGGATATGTTGGCTATGAGGAAGGTGGACAATTAACGGAAACAGTTCGGAGGAGGCCATATTCAGTAGTACTTTTTGATGAAATAGAAAAAGCTCATCCAGACGTATTTAATGTTTTACTTCAGGTGCTTGATGAAGGGGTAATCACCGATAATTTAGGAAGAAAGGTAGATTTTAAAAATACCGTAGTGATAATGACATCAAACATCGGTACAAAATTTATTGATAACGCAACACCTCTTGGATTTCATCAATCTACATCCGAAAACACGTATAAAAAAATAAAAGACTCAGTTCTCTCTGAGTTGAAAAAAACATTCAATCCTGAATTTTTAAATAGAATTGATGAAATTGTGGTTTTCCACCAACTTGAGAAAAATCAACTGGTAAAAATTGTTAACCTGCTTGTGAACGAGCTCAACAAACAGCTCCTTGATCAGGATCTTGCAATTGAGCTCTCGGATGAATTAGTGGACTGGTTAATTGAAAAGAATTACCAGCCGACATACGGTGCAAGGCCCATGAGAAGGGCTATCCAAAGATATATCGAAGACCCTCTTTCAGAGGAGATTCTCAAAGGCAAGTTTAAAGATGTTAAAAAAGCCAAGGTTGTTCTGGAAAATAATGAACCAGTATTTGTCGAAAGTGAAGTAGAGGCACTTGTTTCATCAAGTAATTAATGTTAAGGGATACATGATTCTTCGCCTGTACCGAAATATTCTAATCTATTAATTTTCGTTTTTAAATTCCTTCAAATTGCAATGCCTTGATTGACTTATTTCCCTAAGTATTTTATAGTTTGATGTTCAAAACATTGAAAAATTACATGCATTATATAAGAAATTTTGGTCCTTTCGGAACAAAGTTGAAATGGATGTAAGGAATCCTCTAACCCTATTTAGCATTTGATATTAATTGCAAGTTTTATATGTAATTTGAATTTTTCAACTAAAACACGAAAGAGGGATAATTTTTTATAAACCCACTTGTTAATATGCAGCCTCAATCAATGACAGGATACGGGAAGGGAATTGCGGATAACTTTTATGTAGAAGTTCGCTCTTCAAATCATAAAAATCTTGATGTACATATTAATATTCCTTCATATCTTTTTTCTCATGATCACGAGATCAGAAAGAAAGTAAAACAAAAATTCAGTCGTGGACGCATAGAAATATTTGTGCCGAAGCACGCATTAGAAGTTTTAAAATTAAAAGTAAACAAAACCCTTGCCAGGGAGTATTATCATACTTTTGTTTCATTAAAGGAGGAGCTTTCAATCCCGGGAAACGTAGGGATCGATATGATAGCTTCACAGAAAGATATTTTTTCTATTGATGAGTCCGATATCAATATTGCTGAATTTTATAACGCCCTTGATACCGCATTAGAGGAGTTAGAAAAGACACGTATTGGAGAAGGTAAAAATCTTATACATGATATTAATAAAAAAACTCATTCATTAAATAAGATTATAACTTATATTGACGATAGAAGAACAAAATTTATAGCTGATGCTCAACAAAGAATGTATGAGAGATTAAAAGAATTTCTGGGTAATATATCAATTGATGAATCACGGTTGATTCAGGAGACAGCTATTCTGATTGAGAAATCAGATATCACTGAAGAAATTGTAAGGATAAGAAGTCATCTAAAACATTTTGAGGAAGTATCAAAATCCGGTGATACAATAGGGAAAAAAATGGACTTTTTTATACAGGAATTACGTAGAGAAGTAAATACAATAGGTTCTAAATCACAGGACGTTGAGATTACTACTCATGTGATAGAGATGAAACATGAACTTGAAAAAATTAAAGAACAGGTACAAAACCTGCAATAAAAGAGGATTAAAGATAAGTATTTTGCAATCTGGAGTAAAGAATGAAAAAACCCACTAAAGGTTTATCTCTCATAAATATTGGTTTTGGTAATGTTGTGTCTGCTTCCCGTGTAATAGCGGTTGTTGCACCTGGCTCATCTCCCATCAAGAGGATGCGTGAAGAAGCAAGCGAAAAGGGAAAGCTGATAGATGCAACTCAGGGCCGTAAAACAAGGGCAATAATTGTAACTGACAGCGATCATGTAATACTTTCCGCGCTTCAGGTTGAAACTATTACGCAAAGATTTTTATTGGAAAAATAAAGTGGCGGCAAGTAAAGTTAAAAAGACACGTAAGTTTCGTAGTACAGGCACACTGTTTGTTATATCGGCACCTTCAGGTGCCGGTAAAACAACCCTGTGTAGAAAATTGCTTGAAATGATTCCGGAGCTTAAACTCTCTGTTTCTTATACTACCCGTTCCCCGAGAGATGGAGAAATGAATAATGTTGATTATAGTTTTATAAGTAAATCGAAATTCAAGAATATGATTAATAAAGGGGAATTTGCCGAATGGGCAATGGTTCACGGAAATCTTTATGGCACCTCCATAAAAAGACTGAAAAAATTAAATAAAGAAGGTTATGATATAATACTTGATATTGATACTCACGGTGCAATGCAGTTAAAAAACAAATACGAGAATGCTGTATACATATTTGTTCTTCCTCCTTCAATGCAAACCCTGGTAAAGAGACTGGTTGGCCGTAGAACAGAATCGAAAGAGAAGATAACAAAGCGTCTCGATAATGCAAGGGCTGAAATAGCATGTTATAAGAATTATGATTATATCGTTATCAATGATAAATTAAAAAATGCCTATCGTGATCTAGAGAGTATCATTATGGCTATAAAAATGAGGACAATCAATACAGATCACAAATGGATAAAAGAACTTATAAAATAAAAATATTTCATATAATAAAAATTATATATAAGGAGGTCTAATGGATATAATTTCACTGCCGATAGAACATGAAAATAAAGAGATTGATGGTAGTTATCGTTTGGTCATCGCTGCTGTTATGAGAGCAAAGGATTTATCTCAGGGAGCACTTCCCAATATGGCTTCTAAGGCCCAGAAGATTACTACCCTTGCCATTGAAGAAGTTGCAACGGGTGCTGTTGATGTAATTACAGGTGAAAAGGCGGTCAAGGCAAGTGAAGAAGCTAAAAAACTCACTTACAAGAGAATGATGGATGAAGCTCAACAGAAAGAGACCATGCCTGAGGATATATCAGAACTCGAAAAAGACCTCAAGGTTTATCTCAGTGAAAAAAGTGAGACGGAACAAAAGAAAACAATTGAGGATATTTTCGGAGATAGCTAATTAAGTGCTTGACAAAAAAAATATCCTGCTCGGGATAACAGGAAGTATTTCTGCATATAAATCCGTAGACATCGCCCGCAGGTTAATTGAAAAGGGAGCCAATGTCAGTGTAATTATGACAGAGGCTGCATGTCGTTTTATTCCTCCATACACATTAGAAACAGTAACCGGAAGGCCTGTTTATACAGATCTTTTTAAAGAACCGTTCAGCCATATTAATCTGTCAAGAGAATCTCATCTTTTTATCGTTGCACCTGTAACTGCCAATACCATAAACAAACTTTCCTGTGGATTTGCGGACAATCTCTTGAGTAATATCTGGCTCACTTATAAAGGACCGGTATTGATGGCGCCTTCAATGAATTTCAGGATGTATGCTCATCCACTGGTGAAGAGGCATATAAAAGAGCTGCAAAAGTTAGGGGTACAATTTATTGGGCCGGTATCGGGTACTCTTGCCTGTAATGAAGAAGGAATAGGCAGAATGGTTGAAGTACAGGAGATTATTGAGGCTTCCATATCAGCACTGACTCCAAAAGATTTAGCACGTCATCATATTTTGGTCACTGCAGGGCCTACAATCGAACCTATGGATTCTGTTCGTTTTATTTCTAACCGATCTTCCGGGAAAATGGGTTATGCTATTGCTCAGGCGGCAGTAAGACGTGGCTCTCAAGTTACACTTATTAGTGGACCGTCAGCACAGAGGCCACCCACTGGTGCTTCTTTTATTTCGGTAGAGAAAGCATCTGAAATGGAAAATGCAGTTTTGAAATATCTTCCAAAAGCAACATCTGTTATTATGGCGGCTGCCGTATCAGATTTTACGCCATCGACAAAAGCTAAAGTAAAATTTAAAAAGAGTGGTATAAAACAATTAATTTTAAAGCAAACATCTGATATAATTAAAAAGGTTGGCAAAAAGAAAGGCAGGCGCATTTTAATCGGTTTTGCAGCAGAAAGTGGAAAGAATATCAAAAATGCGAAAAACAAAATGAAGGAAAAAAATCTTGATTTTGTAGTATTAAATGATATATCACAGAAAGGCGCGGGTTTTGGCGTTGACACTAACATAGTTGCAATTATTGATAAAAAAGGGAGAGTTACCGAGTACCCCCTCATGAAAAAGATTGAAGTAGCTAATATTATACTCGATAAAATATCGCAGGAGAATATATGAAGATCTTAATTATTCATGGTCCCAATCTCAATCTCCTTGGTACAAGGGAGTCTGCTGTATATGGTACGAAAACTATCAAAGAAATAAATGATTCCCTTGAAAATCTTGCAACAGAGCTTGGTGTAAAGCTTGTGATAAAGCAGTCAAATTACGAAGGCAAGATAGTTGAATTAATACAAGATTCCAAGGATTGTGAGGCGCTTGTTATTAATCCTGCAGCATATACCCATACAAGCATTGCTATCAGAGATGCAATTGCAGCTGTTGATATACCAGCTATTGAAATTCATCTCTCAAATATTTACAAGAGAGAAGAGTTTAGACATAAGTCACTTATCTCACCGGTGGTACATGGACAGATTTCAGGATTTGGACCTGAAAGTTATCTTCTCGGTTTAAGGGCTGCTGTCTCTATTGCGAATGCAAAGAAAGGCACTTCTTAGAAAAAGGCTTCATGAACGAGGAATTGACGGACTCCTTATTACAGACCTCATTAATGTGAGGTATCTTACAGGATTTACCGGCTCGTCAGGCTTTCTCATTATTACCCGTAAGCATACGATATTTGTAACTGATTTCAGATATCAGGAACATGTTAAACATGAAGTGAAAGGCTGTTCAATTAAAATAGAGCGTGCAGAAAGAACAGAGGAGATAAAAAATTATTGTGATAAGTATGGAATTAAAAAACTTGGATTTGAAGATCATAATGTAACGTATGGATTTTATAGAGAATTGCTTAAGAAAAATATAAAACTCACACCACTTAAGAATATTGTTGAATCTCTGAGACTTATTAAATCTCAAAAGGAACTTTCCTGTATAAAGACCGCTATACGCAGGGCGGAAAAGGCATTTAAAAAACTGCAGCCTTTTATAAAAGCCGGTGCTTCCGAAAAAAAACTAGCCTTTAAACTGGAGGAATATCTCAAAAAAGAAGGTTGCAAAATATTGCCTTTTGGAGTTATAGTAGCATCTGGTTCTATGTCAGCCCGCCCACATGCCACACCAACCGACAGGATTTTAAAGAAGGGCGATTTTGTAGTTTTTGACTGGGGAGGCGAATGTGAAGGATATTATTCTGACATAACAAGAACCGTGCTTTTAAAAGCTAAAAATATTTCCAGGCAGAAGGAGTTATACTATAATGTCTTTGAAGCTCAAAACAGGGCAATTAAATCTGTCAAATCGGGAGTTAAGGCAACTTTAATAGATGCAGCTGCAAGAGATTATATTAAGAAGGCAGGATACGATAGTTTTTTTGGACATGGCACCGGACATGGTGTGGGACTTGCAGTTCATGAAAAACCTGTTGTATCATGGCGTAGTAAAGACTCGATTAAAGAAAATATGGTATTCACTATAGAACCCGGTGTCTATCTTCCGGGATTTGGTGGAGTTAGAATAGAAGATATGGTTGTGGTCAGAAAAAATAGAGCCGATGTATTAACTTCGCTGCCAAGAAAATTAAGGATAATAGAGAGATAATCGGGTGATATCAACAAGTGACTTTAGAAAAGGTGCAAAGATTGAATACAAGAATGCTCCACATGAGATCATTGATTTTAAGCATGTTAAAATGGGCAGGGGTGGTGCAATAGTCAGAACAAGGCTTAAAAATCTGAAGACGGGAAGTATCTTTGATGATTCCTTTAAGGGCGGAGAAAAATTTGAAACACCGAATCTCGAAGAGAGATCAATGCAGTATCTTTACAGCGACGGTGAACAATATCATTTTATGGATAATGAAAGTTACGAACAGATTCCTTTGACGTCGGAACAATTGGGAGATTCCAAAAAATTCCTTAAAGAAAACATGGCAGTAAAAATTCTGTTTTACAGTGGTTCGCCTCTTGCTGTGGAATTGACAAAATTCGTCGAGTTAACAATAGTTCAAAATGATCCAGGGGTGAAGGGTGATACGGCAAGTGGTGGAAGCAAGC